>JAKZVH010000163.1:0-3667 GCA_047516145.1 Gammaproteobacteria bacterium | reverse complement strand
GTCCTCCTTGTAGGCGGCCACGGCGTCGTCAGGGTAACGGTCGCCCATGCCGTCCGGGTCGGTGCGGAACTTCCAGCTTCCGCTCAGCGAGACCTGCCTGCCGTACCTCTTCACCGCGCGACCGGAGCGAATTCGCCATGCTCCAGGCGGTCAACCAGGACTCTCAGAGCAAGCGCTTGGACCTTCGCCTTGGCATCGTCCGGGGAACTGCCGTAGGCCATCACACCCGGCAACTCAACAACTTCGGCTATCCAGCGTTGGTCATGCTCCTGCTCTATTTCGACGATCTTGATCTTCTGCATACTCATGGCGTAGCCACGTTCTACGGTACACGATCCGGCGCAATAAGACGAGCGGACCGTGGCAGGGAGCGCAAACGCCGAGCGACGGAGAATCATTGACCCCGGGCCTGAAAGGTCTATCTACAAAAAGATGGAGCCCGAGGATGAGCGAGACATCGAGAAAGCTGTCGCCGATGTGGCAGTTAGGGAAGTCGAAGAAGCGAACGGCACTCCAAGCAGCTCCCGCCCGCCCGCGCGGAATGTTACGCGGCGATGTGGACGAGATTCTCCTGCACGAGTTCGCGACTTCATTCAACTTGACCAACTATTCGCTAACTCGCATACTCTTCAGTTGCGCTATATTTCCTTGCGTGGTACACGATAGTGCGGAGGTTAACAATAATGGCAATTGAACGTGTCAGCAACTTGGAGTTCAAGAAGTGGACTGAGCTAAGAGATGCCATAGAGAAGCTTTACAATGGTGGTTTCTACGACAAGCTCGTTAGTGTGCACGACAATCAGTATCGTATTCACAATAATCTGCGATTCCTACCGTGGCACCGCGTATACCTTTTCAAGTTCGAAAGAGCACTGCGCACTATCGACAGCAGCCTCTCTATACCATACTGGGACTGGGAGACCGACATCGGAAAGTTGGACGGGTTTGAGGATTTTCACGATATAACTGGTGCAAAGCAGCACTTTGGTAACCCGTGGTTCATAGACGGTATTGACATAGGTAGTGATATAATGTCCGAGACCAGCTTTCAGGGCTTTTCTGTGGCGCTGGAAGGGGGGCCTCACAACGCAGGTCATAACTGGATGGGCGGCACAGACAGCAACGGAATTTCAGGGGATATGCGAACTATGAGGTCGCCAAATGATCCCGCATTCTGGTTGCACCATGCTCAAGTAGACCACCTATGGGCAGTGTGGCAACAAGGTCATCCAGGTGCGCTTGCGACTGGCCTGTCAGCGGAAGATAGACTGCTGGACCCGTGGGAAAACGAGTTCAGTGTAGAAACGGTAAACGACATAAGCACTCTCGGATACATCTACAAGTAGTTGTGGCCTGTCTTGGTAACGTGTGGCGCGGAGACGCCGGCCGGCCGAATCGGCGGCGGTTCGGTGTTGACGAGGTCACCGGCGGCTCGCGCCTGGGGGTCACCCGTCAGTGATCAGGTGACCCCAGGCGCGGCTGCCGGTGCCTGCTACTCCCGAATGAACCACTGCACCGGCGTCGCCTGCATCCACAGCAACCCCTCGAACGCGAACGGCAATGTCTCGGGAACATTGTGTACCCGATTGCTGATCAGGACCGGCCGCACCGCCGCTCCCACGGTGCCGATGGAAGGCAGGAGCTCGGCAACTATGGCCCACACCTCGCTGCCGGTTCGGTTCAGATCTGCCTCGGAAGTGGCGGCAGCCCAGGCCTCGCGTGCTTCGATCAACCGCAACCACTCCGGGTCCGGCTCCTCGCCCTGGGGAGGCTCCGGTCCCTCTCGGCCACCGGCAACCCAGCGCCGGTGGTCGATCCAGTCGTTCCAGTTCAGGGCGTAACCATGTAGTTCTTCGAAGGTGGGCGCCGGATGCACCTGGGTGTGCAGGTACTGCGCCGCAGAGCCTACGTGCAGGTCGAGCTTGTTGGCATTGTTGAGCTCTATGTGGAACTCTTCGGAAATCTGGCGGTAGTTGATCTTGATCCCCAGGTCGGTCCAATAGTCGCGGACCAGCTCACTGACGGAGAATCCCACCGCCCCCAGTACGGATTGGGTGGGAACGAGCATGTCGAGAGAGAATGGCTCGCCGCCTGGAGCCTTGCGCCACCCGTCCCCGTCACGATCGGTCATGCCCATCGCATCGAGCATCTGTTGCGCCCGTTCGGGGTCGTAGTCGGCGTACGCGCGAGCCCACGCCGGATCGTAGAAGGGCGCTCCCGGATGCACCGTGAACTGCTGTGGGATTGCCAGCCCCTGGAAGACGAACTCGTTTATTTCTTCCCGGTTGATCGCCAGCGAGAGGGCTTGGCGGAAGCGCTTGTCACGCAGCACAGGCGACTTCACCGGATCGAGGTGATTCAGATTGAACCAGTACAGGACGCGGGCGGTCTTGGTGTCCTGCCACTCGCGAATGGCGTAGCCGCCGGCGCTCTCGTTCTCCTTGTACAGTGCGAAGTCGACCGGATTCATCAGGCGCCCGCCGATGTCGAGCTTGCCCTGCATCATGTCGAGCAGTGCCACCTGCGCATCGGAGTAGAACAAGGCATCCAGCTTGTCGATGTAGGGAAGCTGATTGCCGGCCGTGTCCACGGCAAAGTAGTAGGGGTTGCGCTCCATGAAGATGCCGCGCGAATCGCGGCTTGTCATCGGCCAGGCGCTCATCTCGGGCTGCGCGAACGGCTGGCCCGGAGCCATGTCCAGATGCTCGCCCAACGCCTGGTGCCAGCTCTCGAAGCCCTCCTCCTTGGCCAGCTCGGCGGCCTTGGGATTGGTCGCCGCGTGGTATCGGCTCGCCACGTGCGCGGGCGTGAAAAATACCCCCTGTTTGACCCGGTTGAAGTTCATCTGATAGATCAGCGCATTGGTGGAGATGGGGTTGTCGAAACTGATGTGCAGGGTGTAGTCATCGGGCGCGCTGAACTTCGCCAGACTGCCGCCCAGCATCCAGCGGCCACGCCAGTACTCCCGCTTCCAATCGAAGTCGAGGTCGGCAAGGACGTGCTCGTACTGCCACATGATGTCCCTGGTGGTAAACGGCATGCCGTCGGACCACTTGGCGCCCGGTCGGAGACCCATCGTTATCCGGCGACCGTCGCTGGATAGTTCCAGACTCTGCGCCACCAGCGGCAGAGCGGCGTTCAGCGACGGATCCATGCGGAACATCATCGAGAACAGGTGGCCGCGATACATGTCGCCCCAGTCCCCCGGGCCGGTGCGCGCGACGCGCAGCGTGCCGCCGTATTCCCCGCCCTCCGCGTAGGGCGCGATGACCAGCGGGTCGTCGGGAAGCCTCTCCTCTACCGGTGGCAGGGTGCCGGCGCTGACCATCGCCGCCAGCATTGGCGCTTCACTGAACTGGGTGATGCCCAGCTCCGATGCCGTCGGCGTATCCAGCCAGTTCTCCGGCCAGGTATAGCGATCGGCAACCATGACGATTCCCGACGTTGGCGCGGCCGCGGCGGCGGCGGCGGGTTCAGCGGACTCATCCGCCGCGGCTCCTGCGCTGAAGGCCGTCTGCGCCCCGCCGGCGACCAACAAGCCCAGTGCGAGCAATACCGTCTTGCCCATAGTCATCGTGTCCCTCCTCGGGAGTAACCTTCCGTGGCGCCGCGCGTGCTGGCGCCACGCCCGCCGGTGCACCGAACCCACTCAGGGACGGTCTACCAA
>JAKZVH010000162.1:0-3191 GCA_047516145.1 Gammaproteobacteria bacterium | reverse complement strand
CCGGCACCCTGCTTGCCGGCCATCCCAGCGTCGGAAGCTGGCTGACCTACGGACTGGGGAGCGAGAACGACAATCTGCCGGGATTCATCGTCTTTACCGATCATCGCGGCGGTCCCATCAACGGTTCGCCGAACTGGGGCAACGGCTTCATGCCAGCCGCGTTTCAGGGGACGCCATTCCGTTCCGTTGGCGACCCGATCGTGGACTTGCATCCGCCGAAAGAAATGGATCGCCGGCGGCAGCGCAGGTGGCTCGACCTGTTGCGGGACTTCAACCGCGAGCATCTTGCGCGGAATCCCAAAGACACCGAACTGGCGGCGCGCATCCAGACGTACGAACTCGCCTACCGCATGCAGATCCACGCCACCGACGCGGTCGACATCTCCACCGAATCCAAGGCCACCCGGCGGCTTTACGGGCTCGATGAAGCGCCGACGAAATATTTTGGCCGTCAGGCGCTGATGGCCCGGCGGCTCGTCGAGCGGGGCGTGCGGGTCGTTCAGATCTATTCCGGAGGCGGGAATCAGGAGCCGACCTGGGATCAGCACTGGTCGCTCAAGAAGTTTCATGGCTTGCACGCGGCCGAGACAGATCTGCCGATCGCCGGCTTGATCAAGGATTTGAAATCCCGGGGCCTATTCGACGAAACCCTGATCGTTTGGCACGGAGAGTTCGGCCGCATGCCGATCAGCCAGCGGCTCGATGGCCGCGACCACAACCCCTACGGTTTCACCGTCTGGATGGCCGGGGGCGGGACGAAGGGCGGAACCCTCGTCGGCGCGACCGATCATTTCGGATACAAGGCCGTCGAAAACCGCAAATCAATCTACGACTTCCACGCGACCATCCTGCATCTGATGGGCATCGACCACGAAAGACTGACCTATCGCCACAATGGACGCGATGTGCGCCTGACCGATGTCTTCGGCAACGTGATCAGCGAAGTCATCGCCTAACACTCCGCCTCGGAATCACGTTCCTTGCTCCCGCGGCTAGTCGAGAACCCGAAGCTTGATGTTGCGGAACCAGACATCGCCACCATGATCTTGCAGCGCGACGTGCCCCTTGCGGGGGCGGTCCTTCCAGGCCCAACTGAACTTGCTCCGCGTGCCGTCGGGACGCAGATACGGTTTCGCGAATTCATCCAGATCCATTCGCGAAACCTCAACGCCGTTCAATCGGATGGCAATGATATTACGGTCCGCCGTGATCACGACGTGGTTCCATTCCCCAACGGGCCGCATGGCCTGGCTCCTGGGCTTGACCAGGTCATAGATGGCTCCGGTGTCGTGATATCCGGTTCCAGTCGAATCGTAGATCTGGAATTCGATGCCGTTATGACCAAGGCTCTTGCCCGGATACGCCGTTAGCGGAGTCGTGCGCACGAAAATCCCGCTGTTGCACCCCTTGCTGATCTTGAAATCTGCTTTCAGAACGAAGTTCTCCCATTGCGTCTTGGTTACCAGGAAGTACCCGCCGGACTTGTAGGCGTTGATGCTTCCGTGTTCGGCGGGCCTGCGGCTGGGCGAGCCGTCCGGGTTCATCCAGCCGTCGAGCGAGGCGCCGTCAAAGAGCAGCGTCCAGCCCTCGCGCTTCTCCGCCCCCGTGAGCTGATTGGTGAGCTGATTCTCCGCCGCGAACCCGGTGCCGCATGCGGTCAAACACAATAACAGGATCAGGAGTCGTCGCATTTCTTGGATGGTTCCTTTTTCACGGCCCGTGCCGGCCAGCCAGCGTCCGCGGCCATTATACCTCGCGGCAGTTGTTAAGCCAGCCTTCGTGCACCGCGCTGGCGGAATACCACTTTCAGTTCCGAACGCCATTCCGCGCCTACGCCCACCCGTTCGATCTCAATAGCGGGATCGAAGTATTGAAGAACCGTCTCGGTGGTGGGGTGAAAATCAGTCGCCGGTGATATCAATATCAGCCGGGGCGGACGCGGCGAGATCTCCACTCCCGGAAAATACCCCCGCGATGAGAGATTCCCCCGCTCAAGATGCCACTTGACGCGGATCCAGTAGTCGAGCGCCTGCAATGGCAGGTGGAGATCTTCCGATGCCTTGAGTTCGAGAATCACTAGACGGCCCTGGTGGTCGCACGCCAGCAGGTCCATGATTCCCCGATCGGGCCCCGCGATAGCGGGAACCTGGGAGTAGACGGGCGAGGTTAAGAGACTAGTGTCAATCAAGCTGATCTGGGCGCGGACTTGAGATTCCAGCCATGTCTCGGGCCGTCTGCGATAAAGGGGATTGTGCTTGTCCTCGGCGTCGGCGCTGCGAAACCTGGCCAGCTCGCGCGCGAAGCGAAGCGCCTCGCCGGTTTGTCCCGGCCGAACGGGCCTCTGCTCGTCGAGACCCAGCGAAACGACGCCCCGGCCCGCAAGCCCGAACGGAATCCCTCGCACGCGCAACGACAACAGGCCGTCGGGCCGCGCTACGGTCTCCACGCCGGGCTGCGACCGGATTTCGCGAAGCCATTCCGCGACCGCCTCGTTGGGCGCCGGCGGCGGCAGGCAGGGCAGCAGCGAGGTTGCCAGGTTTCCGTGGTCCTGTTCATCGACACGCGAACACGCGCCCCGCTGGCCCATGGCATAGAGTTCGAAGGCGAACGCGCGCCGGTTCAGAGCCACCAGACGATGGGCCGTCGTCTGGCTGTGAGACGCGGGCAGGAAAATCTTCACGCCGCGCGTGGTGGTTGTCGTCTCCCTGCCGCGCACGTAGTCGAGCCAGATGAGGGCAAAGGTCAGGATCTGATCGCGGCTTGCCGCGCCGCACTCCGGCCCGGCGGCGATCACCGCCCATGATTGCTGTCCCTGACGGATCACTCCGCGGCTGTAAAGCGGCGAGAGCGAATGCTCAAGGTTGGCCGCCGAGCTGAGCCGCGAAATCGTCCAGTCTGGATAGAGACGTTCCAGTGTTCGCCGAAACACCTCCCGCGAGTGGTCCCGCATGGATGCGCGGTACACCCGGTCCCCGCTTCGCAGCCTGTCGGCCAGGACGAGATTGCCCTCCGGCCCGCCGAAACGCCGGGCCCGCAACTCGAGCCGGCCTTTGTCTTCCCGGCCGGCCCAAACAATGCGCCGCGCGATGTTGCCCTCCTCTCCCCAGACGTGCAACAGGCACCCCGAGGGGTGGCTCTTGATTTCATAGCGCCCCTGACGCAGCGGAATCGGCTCGTGTCCGGGTTCGACG
>JAKZVH010000161.1:0-5317 GCA_047516145.1 Gammaproteobacteria bacterium | reverse complement strand
GAGTCACTCCGATCGCGTTGGCCAATGCGTTGGAGGACAGCGCGAACGGTTCCATGAAGTCGTGTTTCAGGACCTCGCCAGGGTGTATCGGATCCAGTCGAGTCATTGCGTATTTCCCTATCGGTGATAGTCGACGATCTCCGCATCGTACGCATTGCCGCGCTCATAGCGGAAGCACAGTCGCCATTGGTCATTGATGCGGATGCTGTAGAAACCCTTGCGATTGCCTTTCAGCGCTTCAAGGCGGTTACCCGGTGGAACCCGCAAGAAGTCCAACGTCGCCGCCACGGCAGAGAATTGGCGAAAATTTCGGGACACCCCGGATCAGTAGTCCTCTTCTTCCTCGGCCAGTTCCAACTCGCCGCCCTCGCGCGCGTTTCCATCGCCGTGGAAGGCGGTGATCGGGCCCTTGGGTGACAGGTCCTTGCCGGCGAGCCCCGGGAAGTCCACACCATAGCGAAGCGGCGACCAGCCGCCGAAGGTGTTCTCGTGCTCCGAAGTGACTATGGTTTTCACGATGCCCGCATTGGTGACCGGGTTGACGTACTCCCATACCACCTCTCCCTCGGGCGTAATCTCCAGGAGCCGGCCGACCCTGGCCAACTGGGCCATGGTGTTGCCGTTGGGCAGCCGCTGCA
Organism: Gammaproteobacteria bacterium; assembly: GCA_047516145.1. GTDB lineage: Bacteria > Pseudomonadota > Gammaproteobacteria > Steroidobacterales > Rariloculaceae > UBA6522. The sequence goes on along the minus strand of JAKZVH010000161.1, from coordinate 4,679 downwards.
CCGCCGACCCGTGGTGGCTGTTGAAGCCGTCGGTGGTGTGGTACATCCACACGATCTGCTTCGAGAACTGCCGGGTCGCGCGCGGGCCCGGCGCTTCTTCGCTCCCCGGCATCGCGTGCGAATAACCGGCGTCCGGCGGATTCACGTAGCGATCCTGTTCGACGCCATTGGCATCCAGGTACGGATTGATCTGGAGGATTTCGCTTTGAGGGTCTGAATCGCCCGGCCCGCGGGGCACCGACAGGCCATTGTTGAAGAGCAACAGGTTACCGGCCCCAGGGAGCCCGTCCTCGATCCACTGGACATCGTGATTGCCGCCCATCTGCTTGTGCCCGGAAAATTCCTCGAGCGACCAATCCTTCTTGGCGTAGTGCGGGTACTCACCCTGGCCGTAATTGGCGGGATTCCCAAACCGATACAGGAAATCGCCCGCCTCGCTGGCCGCAAGCCGCATGCTTTCCTCGGGGTCCCCCGCCTCGAAAGTCCCATCATGATCAATGATGTAGATTTCGTGCGTCCGGTTTGAGCTGATGGCGAGCTGCCCGCTCGCGGGGTGGTAGTCGACCGCGTTCACGTGCAGGTAATCCCGGGAGACTACGCCGAAGTTGATATCGAGCCGGCCCGGGTAGTCCGCGATCCCTTGCCCATCGCCCACGTAGTTGGCGTGGCCGGGGGAGCGGTCCTGTACCACGTGATCCGCGAAGTGGTACTCCCAGACCACGTCGCCATTCCGGTCCACCTCCACAATGGCGTCCATCTGGGTGCGTTCGTAGCGGTCAACGGCATCGGGATCGGCCCCCAGCGCGATGACCTCGTCGTGAGTCAGGTCGACGTTGGCCACGTACAGGATCGTGAAATCCTCAAGCGCGGCGTTGTAGATCCTGAGAAAGTCGTGGTGCGGATGATAGGTATCGCGGGTCTCGCTATGTTCCCACAGGACCTTGCCGTCCCAGTCCACGTGGACGAATGTGGATGGCCCCCTGGCGCCGATCATGGTGCCGTCCTCGAGCAGGTAGGCATCGGTGAAGCCCGGCCAGTCATGAACAACGTCCCCGGCCATATCGAGGAGGTACACACCGCTGGCTCCGGCTTGGCGGGTTCTTACGAAGAAATAGCCGGGATACGCTTTTTGCGGATCCCAGTGGATCAGCTCCGTGGGTCCCCGCGATGCCTCATAGGCGGATACGGTGCCTGCCATTACGGCGACAAATCCGCAGACGATTCCGACCAGACAGTTTGCGAGTTTGGTTTTCATTTGTATCGACTCCCGATGCGAATTTGTGCGACGCGGGACTTTCGCCACGGGCTGCTAGTCATGAAACTCCGTGATGGGCCCCTTCGGGGTCAGATCCTTGCCGGCGAGCCCGGGGTGATCGGGTGCATAACGGTAGGGTGACCATCCCCCCATGGTGTTCGTATGTCTGGAGGTAATCACCGTCGTGACAATCCCGTCTTCCGCAGTCACCGGGTTGACGTATTCCCACACCACTTCGCCGCCAGGCGAAACCTCGACGAGGCGCCCCGGCCTTGCCAGGCTGATCAGTGTATTCCCGTTGGGAAGCCGCTGTACCGCGGAGCCGTGGTAGCTGACGAATCCATCCAGTGGCCGATACGCTCCGACAATCTGCCTGGACACCCATCGCGTGACGGGCGGCTGGCGGCCCGTCGCGTCGGTCTCCGGGATGTAGGTGTATCCGGCTTCGGGTGGGTTCACGTAGCGCCCGGTGTCGGCTCCATCGCCGTTCAGATACGGGTTGATCTCCAGCACCTCGGACTGCGCATCGCGATCGCGTTGCGCCCTGGGCACGGACATGCCGTTGTTGAAGAGCAGCAGGTTCCCGGCGCCGGGCAGCCCGTCCTCGATCCACTGAATGTCATGGTTCCCGCCGATCTGCCGGTGACCCGAGTACGGCAGCATGAACCACTCCTTGTCCGAGTAGTAGGGGTACTCGCCCTGCCCGTAATTGGCCGGGTTGCCGAAACGGTACAGAAAGTCTCCCGCCTCGCTGGCTGCGAGCCGCAGGCTTTCCTCGGGATCGCCCGCCACGAACGTGCCGTCGTGATCGACGATGTAGATCTCGAAGAATCGGTTGGAGCTGATGGCGAGGTGACCGAGTTGCGGGTTGTAGTCGATGCCGTTGCTATGCATGTAGTCGACGGAGGGGGTGCCCCAGTTGATGTCAAGCCGCCCCGGGTAGTCCGCCATGGTCTTGCCCTCGCCGACAGGGTTCTTCCTGTCGGGAGACAAATCCTGAATCAGGTGATCGCTGAAGCGCCACTCCCAGATGACGTTGCCGGCCCGGTCGACTTCCACCACGGCGTCCATCTGCACGTCGTCGTAACGCTCGGCGCGGCTCGGATCGGCCCCGAGCGCGATCACCTCGTCATGAGTCATGCCCACATTGGCGATATAGAGCCGCGTGTACTCGCCCAGCGCCGCGTTGTAGATTCTCATATCGTCATGGTGCGGGCGATAGGACTCCCGGGCCTCGGAATGTTCCCAAAGGACGTTCCCGTCCCAGTCCACTTCGACGAAGTCCACGCCCCGCATGCTGCCCACCAGCGTACCGTCTTGCATCAGGTACGCACCGGTGAGATCCGGCCAGTATTTGACGACCTCCCCGGCCATATCCACCAGGTACACGCCGTCGACCCGACCCGGGCTCACGATCGTGTAACCGTTGTAGGCCCTCTCGGGATCCCAGTGGATCAGCTCCGTAGGTCCACGCGAGGATTCATAGGCGCCTGCCGAGTTGAGCAACAACGAGATACCCACTGCGAACGAAGCACCGAGTCGGTTTGGCCGTGTGCGCATTCTTACCCTCCACTGAGTTGCATATGGCCCCGGGTGGCGCCCAGATTACAACATTCGGACCACGGGGTTTCGGTCTCCCGCGGCGGTCTGACCGCGATCCGCCTGCGCCGTGCGTTACAAGCCCGTTTCCGCCGCAATCCGCTCCACGTCCCGCCAGACCCGCAGGAGGTTGCCGCCCCAGAGTTTTTCGATGTCTTCCCGGCTGTAGCCACGGCGCACCAGTTCCGCCGTCACGTTGGCGGTTTCCCCGGCGTCGAACCAGTCGAGGACGCCGCCGCCGCCGTCGAAATCGGAACTCAACCCCACGTGATCGATCCCGATCAGATTCACGGCGTAGTCCACGTGGTCGATGAAGTCGCCGACGTCCGCATAGCCGATCTCCCGCAGCCGCGTCTTGACTTCCGCCTGCTGTTCCGCGGTCAGTGCGAAATAATCGCGGAAACTCCCGGTGCCGTACTCTGCGAGGATCGCGCGAGTGGCGTCCTGGAGCGCTGGCGTCGGCGCCTTGACGAAAGCCGCGAGAGCCGTGGCTTGCATGACCCCGCCATTGTCGCGAAGCGCCAGCAGCGTCTCGTCGTCCATGTTGCGGGGATGGTCGGTGATCGCGAGGGTGTTGGAGTGCGACGCGATGACCGGCGCCCGGGACAAGCGGATCGCGTCCAGGGCCGCGGCCTTCGAGATATGGGAGATATCCACCATGATCCCCAACCGGTTCATCTCCGCAATGGCCCGTTCGCCGAACTCGCTGATGCCGTTGTGTTCCGCGGGCGCATCCCCCAGCGCCGGCCGCGCTTGCGCGGAATCGGCAATGTCGTTGTGGCCGTTGTGGGCCAGGGTGACGTAGCGGGCGCCAAGCTGGTGGTAACGTTCCAGGGTCGAGAGGTCCCGGCCGATGACATAGCCGTTCTCGATGCCGATGGCGGCAACCAGCTTTCCGGAAGCGTGGATGCGCTCCACGTCGTCCGCCGAGTAGGCCAGTTCGATCAGGTCCGGGTACATCTCCCCGGTCATTCGATGGATGGCATCGAATTTTGTCATGGCATCGGCTTGTGCCCTGGCATAGTTTTCGGGCGTGCGTTGCGTCTGGCCGACGTAGACGATGAAGAAACCCATGTCGAGGCCGCCCGCGCGCATTTTCTGCAAATTGACTTGCCGCGGCGCATCCAGCGGGTCGACCGCCTCCGTGGCGAAATCGAACGGGATGTCATCGTGACTGTCGATGGTCATCACCGTTGCGTGAATTTCCTGAGCGGACATAGACGGCACAGTGGGCATTTCCTCACCTTCCTCCAGGGTTTCCCGGTCGCCGCATCCGCCCATTGCGAACGTCGGCAAAACCAGTGCGCAGAGTCGCGCGCCGAGCGGTTTCATGCGGTTGACTCCAAAACGTCGTTTGTCGCGGCTCTCGATTATATCCCGATATTCCGCCGGCCAATGCGGCGCTGAAGGCAGGCGGCCGCCGGATGCAAAAGCGGCGATCGAACGGTAAGCTCCGTGCGTCATGTGCGGGCGCTTCACGCAACGATTCTCCTGGCGGGAGGTTCATGATTTTCTGAACCTCACCGGTCCGGCGTTGAACCTGCGCCCGCGCTACAACGTCGCGCCCGGCCAGGACGTGGCGGCCGTGCGGTCGGGAACCGATGGACGCCGGCTGTCGATGCTCCGCTGGGGTCTGATCCCGGCGTGGAGCCGGAAACCGAACATCGGCTACTCCCTGATCAATGCACGCGCCGAGACGGTGGCGTCCAAGCCCTCGTTTCGCGCCGCCTACCGGTCGCGCCGGTGCCTGATTCCCGCCGACGGGTTCTACGAGTGGGCCCGCCAGGGCAGCACCAGGCAGCCGTACCTGATCGCTCTCAAGGAC
>JAKZVH010000160.1:0-8677 GCA_047516145.1 Gammaproteobacteria bacterium | reverse complement strand
GCAGTACACCAAGTACCCCGCCAACACGTCGAGTTTCCTTGACGTCCACTGGCCACCGAATTGTTGGTGGGTCACATTGCTGCCTGATTTGGTCGTCGACATGCTCGGAATATACTGTAAATTAATACATATATTTCGTCTGCCATTTTTATGGTACTGAATGGATCATCAATACATTGCAGCTAGTCGCCACCGAGACGCCACACACGACGTTGGGATGTGTGCCGAAATATTGGAAAACCGGCAACCTACAGACCACTAGTAAAACGAGAAGAAATACACATGAACAATCACCTCCCAGTTAGTGGTATCGCCCTGGCAGGGGCCTGCGCGCTGGCGATCATTGCCGAAACCGTCTCTGCACAGACACTCGTGATCCAGGGCGGCACGCTGATCGACGGCAACGGCGGCCCGCCGATTCCCGATGCGGTCGTCGTCGTCCGCGGCAACCGAATAGAGAGCGTTTCCAGCGGCAACCAACCGCCCACCGGGAACGGCACCACGGTGATCGACGCCGAGGGCAGGTTCATCCTGCCGGGTCTTTGGGACTCCCAGGTCAGCTACAGCGGGTACTACGGCGAGATCATGCTGAACTACGGCATCACTTCGACCATCGACGTCGGCAATTCCGGGGAAGTGGCCATCGCGCACCGGGACGCGGTCCATGCGGGCCTGCTGCGCGCACCGCGGACCTATACCGGCTTGTCCCGCCTCAACACGATTCCCGACGGCGGCACGGGGCTCGAGACCATCCTGACGCCCGCGCGCGATCCGCATTCCGTGGACGAGGCCCGGGAACTGGCGCGGGCCTTTATCGAAGCCGGCGCCGACGCGCTGATGTTCAACGACGGCTCGATGCCGCTGGAGTACTACATCGCCGGGATCGAAGAGGCCGACCGCACCGGGACGCCCGTCTTCACCCGTTCCTACGGCCCGATCTACGGCCCCTGGGAGGCCGTGGAGCGCTCCACCCGCAACCTGCCGCACTCGGCCGGTGTCGAATCCGCGGTGGCGGATCCGCCGCCCACGGCCGGCGACGGGCGCGACTCGCTCGACTTGTACGCGGACATGGACGACGACCGTGCCCGGGAACTGATCGAACGGCTCATCGCCAACGAAACCGCGCTGACGCCGACCTTCCAGGCCAACTTCCGCGGCTACCCGGCCGATTGGGCGCAATTCGAAGCGCAGGACCGGGCGTTCTTCGACGCGGCGGATGCCAGCCTCATGGCCTACTATCCCCCGGCGCGAATGCAGGCTGCGCTCGCCTACTACGGTCAGGGGGGGCCCCGGAGCGTCCGCGACGAAGCTCGGCGGCAACGGAAGGTGGACGGCTTCGCGAACGCGCTCCGGTTCCACAAGATGTTCGTGGACGCCGGCGGACACCTGGTCCCCGGCGCCAATACCAACCCCTCCCGGGTCCCGGGGGAGAACCTCCACCACGAGATCGCGGTCTTCGCGGAGGCTGGGGTAACCCCGATGCAGATCATCCAGGGGGCGACGAAGCGGTCGGCGGAGATGCTGCTGCTCGGGGACGAGATCGGCACGGTGGAGGCCGGGAAGCTCGCCGACATCATCGTCGTCGACGAGGATCCGCTGCGTGACATCGCCAACCTGCGCGGCATCGATACGGTCATCATGAACGGCGCAGTGGTCGAACTCGGCTACGACGTCTCCTACCACGACCCGTACCGCCGCAATTCGGAACTCAACCCACCGGTAGAAGCGCTGCAATGGGTGGCGGCGTTCAAGGACGTGTCGTTCAACCAGCGCGGCTTCCGCTTCGTCGGGCGACCGCCGGGCGGCCCGGGGACACCGCTACCGGACCCCGTGGAAGCGCCCCAGCCGGCCATCGAGACGATCGCGCCGGTCATGGTGACGCAGGGCGACCCGACTACCACCGTGACGCTGACGGGCTTCAATTTCGTGCGCAAGTCGCGCGTCTACTTCAACGGCACTTCCGTTCCCTACCGGGCGCTGAGCCCGACGCAACTGGAAGTGACCATCGACTCGAGCCTGCTGCACCAGCCCGGTTGGGCCGACATCGCGGTCGTCAACCCCGAGCCGCTCAATCCGGAACTGGGTTATCCGTGGGGCAACGGCACGTCCAACAAGGCGCACCTCATCATCAGGTTCCGGACCTGACGCTCAGGACGAACGGCGCTTGTCGAGGGCGAACGAGTCGTACGCGTTCGCCGCGATGAGAATGCAGAAATAGAGCTTGTAGTGCATGTTGTTGCCCGCGGTTCCCCAGTCCTGGCGCGTGGTGTTGCCGAACAGGAGCGCCAGCATCATCAGGGCGCCCGCAATGCTCGACCACCAGGTGAACAGACCCAGCGTCAGCATCGTGCCCAGGACGAGTTCGTAGTAAGGCAGCACGTGGAGGAAGACCCGGACCGACACCTCGGGAAGAAAGGAGTCGCTGAACGTGACCACCTGGCCCTCGACCCAGGCGCCCGTGTCGCTGATGATGCGCATGAAGCCGTGAAAGAACATGTTGACCCCGAGCGTGATGCGAAACAGTGCATAGGCGATTCGGTAGCTGGATTCTGCTTTCATCGGGGCTCCTTCAGGGCGATGGTGCCGCAAGCTTCTCCCGCAACGGATCGGGGGTCAAGCGTCGTCGAGCGTAAATTGGTATCCTTGGAGCGGCTATGAGAACAAGAACCAGTATTTTTCATCGGGTCGCATGGATCGCGCTGGCGCTGACCTGTACCCATGCCGCGGCGCACCATGCCAACTCGGCCTACGACCGCACCGCGACGATCCGTATCAGCGGAACGGTGACCCGGTGGCAGTTCATCAACCCCCATTCCGGGCTCTGGCTCGAGGTCACGAACGCCGACGGCGAAACCGTTGAGTGGTCGGCGGAGTTTCAGGGAACGCTCGATCTCTACCGGCACTTCAGTTTCAACAAGGATACGTTCGCTCCCGGGGACCGGATTGCCATTGTCGGTCATCCGGCGCGCAGCGGAGACCCGACGATGAGTACGATGATCGTGATCTTTGCCGACGGCAGGGAAGTCAACGTCAGGAACGCGCCCGATTGACGGAGAGGGAGATCGACCGATGGCTCTAAAGCGTTACGCAACCGTGGCGATGTTAGCGGTCCTCGGTGCGATGTGCTCCGGCGCGGCCTTTCCCCAGGCGGCGGACCGCCCCGATCTCTCCGGGGTATGGCAACGTAGTTTTCCGGGGACCGACCCACTGGTCCCCGCCCCGCCGATGACGGCCTGGGGACAGGAACGGTTCGATGCCGCCAAACCCATACACGGCCCGCGGACCACCTCGGCGACGGAAGCCAACGCCGCCGAACTGCATTGTCTTCCCATGGGGTTTCCGGCGACCTACTACCGGCCGCGGCCCTTCGAGATCGTCCAGCTTCCGGACCGCGCGGTCATGCTGTTCGAAGTGGACCACTTCTGGCGAATCGTCTACGTGGACGGTCGCGGCTTCCCCGAGATACCGCTGCACACCTGGAACGGGTACTCCATCGGCCACTACGAAGGCGATACCCTGGTGATAGAGACGCGCCACATCATTGGTTGGGAGTCGGAGAACCAGCAACGCTGGATCGACCGCATCGGACATCCGTTCAGCGACGAACTGCGGCTGGTGGAGCGGTTCCGGCGCATCGGCGAAGATACGCTCGAGAACGAGGTCACCATCGACGACCCGATCGCCTACGAGCGGCCCTTTACCGGCACCCTGAACTACCGGCTCAGGGACTTTGAACTCTCCGAATTCATCTGCCAGGAGTTGATGCTTTCGGATTTGCCGGAAATGAGGCCCGGACAGGAATGACCCGCAGTATTCAGGTTCTCGCGTTGTGTCTGGCCGTACTGCCGGCGGCGGCGCACCATGCCAATTCGGCCTTCGACCGCGAAACCGCAATTACGGTCTCCGGCACGGTCGCGCGCTGGCAGTTTATCAACCCGCACGTGGGCATCTGGGTCGACACCGTCGGCGAGAACGGGACCGCGCAGGAATGGGTGGGTGAATTCCAGAGCGTCCAGGACCTCTACCGGCTATTCGGCTGGAACAAGGATACGTTCACGCCCGGCGACGCGGTAACGCTCATCGGCAACCCGGACCGGCGGCCCGATCACTACGCAATGTGGGTTGCCACCGTTGTCATGGCCGACGGCGCCGAGGTGGGCGTTCGCGGAAACCCCTAGCCACGCTTTATTTACCTCAACAGGACAAGAGGACAAAACCATGCAAAAGACAACTGCCGTCCTGATCGCTTCCGCGCTGCTGTGCGCCGCCGCCGGCGCCCAGGCGCCGGAGTACAAGTTCGACGCGGAATGGCCGCAGCTGCCGCTGCCCGACAAGTGGTGGATGCAGGGGGTCACCGGGCTGTACGTCGACCACGAGGACACCATCTGGGTGCTGAATCGCCCCAGCAACCTCAACAACACCGAAGACTATGCGCAACTGGATCCGCCCACGGGCGAATGCTGCGTGGCGCCGCCCGCCATCATCGCCTTCGACATGGAGGGCAACGTGGTCGAGTCCTGGGAAACCGAGCAGGGCCACGGCATGACTGTCGACACCGAGGGCCACGTCTGGATCGGCCAGGACACCGTGCGCAAGTACACCCGCGACGGCACGCTCGTGGGCGAGATCGCCCGCGTGTCCCGCGACGCCAACCCGCCCCCGGATACGGCAGCGGTGGTCGGCGGGCTGGAGGAGGTCCGCGTGGACGAGGAGGCCCGCGAAGTCTACTACGTGGACAACTACCTCAACGGGCGCGTCATGGTGCACGACATGGATACGCTCGCGTTCAAGCGCGGCTGGGGCGCCTACGGCAAGCCGTTGAGCGAAATTTCCATGGATGCCGGGGAGATCGAGTACCAGATCGGCGCCCCGCCGGCGGAGGAATACATCGGCCATGTCACCCTCGGCCTTTCCAACGACGGCCTCGTGTACGTCGCCGACCGGCAGGGCAACCGCTTCCAGGTGTTCACCACGGAGGGGGAATTCATCAAGGAGTTCTTCCTGGCGACATCGACCCTGCAGCGGGGTTCCGCCGGCGGCGTCGCCTTCTCCAGCGACCCGGAGCAGCGCCACCTGATCGTGCCCGATATCCAGAACAACACCGTCTGGATCCTCGATCGGGAGGACGGCACGGTCCTCAATCGCGTGGGCAGCGCCGGGGACAACGGCGGCCAGTTCCACGGCCTGCACATGGTTTCGGTGGATTCGCAGGGCAACATCTATACGGGCGAGGTGCAGCAGGGCGAGCGCGTGCAGCGGTTCCGCCCGGTGAACTGACGGATCAACACGCCAGGCTTTCCCACGGTGCCGCGACATTAGGCTTGGTGCACGCTATTGGCTGGTTCCGTGCGGGACGATCGCGCTGCTGCTGTCTGCCTGCGGCGGTGGTGATGGCAGTACCCCGGCGCCGCAGCCGGCAAGGGATACCACGGCGCCCGTACTCACAGGCGTTGGAGATACCGCGACTAACCGCGGGGAAGCCTTCGATCCCGTTGCCGGGGTGACCGCCAGCGACAACGTGGACGGCAACGTGACGTCGTCGATCATGACCACGGGCACGGTCGACGTGAATCGCCCGGGCGCGTATACCGTGACCTACAGCGTGAGCGACGCGGCGGGCAACAACACCACGGTCAACCGTGTCGTCACCGTTGTCGTGCCACCCGGGCTCCCGGATGTCGCCGCCGTGACAGTGTTCAGCCACTACTTCGACATCGCGTCGGGAAGTCCGTCGGGTACGGAAGTCGTCGGCAGGATCAATCTTGAGCGCAATCGAAACGCCGCCGCCTCGCCCATTCCCGATGACTACAGCTTTGCCATCATCGAAGACGACAGCGGCGGTATGTTCGAACTTCGCGGTGAGCGGGGCGGTGACGGCAGGCTGTTCGGCGTGTTCAGGGTGGCCGATGGGAAAGAAGCTCAATCCGGGAGCTACGCCCTGCGGGTCGAAATGCGCCAGGACGCAACCGTATTGGCGCGTTTTGCCGCCCCGGTGAACGTCGTCGAGCGCACTCAGTGGGATATCTACCACGAGCGAGCTGTGGACTTCGTCTCCAGCAAGAGCCGTCTTACAGGCCGGGAAAACTACAGCGATGCGGAAGTCGCCGCATGGATCGCCGAATTGGAGGAGGGTGACGGCGCTTTCGAAGGGTTGAGCTTTTATGCCGCCGCATCCGAAACCGAGTGGCTCGCGATCGGTAACGGGACGCTCACCGAAGAACTCGAACAGGCCGCCAACCGCATCGGTGGATTGGGCAAGGCGTATCTGCGGAGCGATACCTACGGACCATCGGGTGAGGATGCGGACAGGGACCGGTTGCGTAACGCCATCTATCTGGCTTTGATCGCCTACGTCGACCACTTTCCGCTGAATGATTTTGCCAATTTCGAGGGCGTCGGGTATGGCCACCGCACTCACCAATGGTTGTTCAGCGATCCGATTGGTGGTGCGGCGGTGCTGGTCTATGCTGACTTGGTCGCAGACATGAATGACGGCGTGGAGCGAGCCGGCCAGGCAAAGGAGCGACTGTTTCGATTCCTCCAACACGTCAACTTCGACCTCCCGGAGGGAGCGCGACAGCCGGACAACAGGCGCTATTACCTGCCGGACCGGCTGGCAGAGTCGAGCGGTGCGTGGGCCGATGCCAACCGCCATCACCGCATGCGCAGCTGGGTGACGATGCCCGCGATCTGGCGCGACTACAATCGCCCGCTGACCGAGCTGCCCTGGTGGTATGACGACTACGAACCGTTCTCAGCGGAGCTCACGAGCATTCTGCCGGAGTGGCAACCCAGCGGCAGCTTTGCGGACCTGAAGGTGTGGCTGGAAACCAATGCACGGTTCGCCAGGCGCTATGCCCAATCCGGCCTGTTACCCGACGGCACCATCTCCCACCACGTGGGCCGGCGGCAGGATATTGCGTTCTGGGCCTACGGGTTCCCCTGGATGACGGGGACGTCCTTCGACGCCGTCGACCTGCTGGCGGATACGCGCTGGAAGATCGGCAATGCACCGTACGATCAGGCGGCCGACTTCGTCCTGTACGCCTATCCCAGGGTTATCTACAAGGACGGTATCGATTTCCAGGCCGTCGGGCGGAGCCACTACGCTGGCGATACCAGGGATTTCGGCTCCGATGCGCTGGCCGGGGGCATCGACAATATTCTCGGTGCCCGCAGCAACGACACGGTCGTTTCGCGCGAATTCGAGTTGACCGATTTACGTACTCGAGTGCTCGACAGGACCCACGAGGCCAGCGGAAATACCGCCTTCTGGGCCAACGATTACATGGTCCATCGAAGTGGCGGCGAGGTTGGCGAGCAGCCCTACTACATGTCGGTCAAGATGCAGTCTGCCCGTACGCGAGGCGCCGAGAGCATCAGCCGATCCAATGGCTTTCACAACGGCAGCGGTGTCCTGCTCGTAAAGGTGGACGGAAACGAGTACAACGACAGCCGATTCCGCTGGGATTGGCACGCACTGCCCGGAGTGACCGAAGAACTGCGCACCGACCGGACCCCGAGGCAGTCGGATTCCAATCTGTTCAATCCCAACCATTTTGCCGGCACGGCTTCCAACGGTCGTCACGGCTTGGCGGCATTTCGCTACGCCAGCGACGATCCCTATGCCTCGGCGGCGGCAAACAAGGGTTATTTTTTCGTCAGGGATTACGCCCTGGCTTTGGGTAACGGTGTTCGCCGGGTACGCAACACGGATGGCAGCGATGCGGAATCCATCGTCACCACCGTCGATCAGGCTGCCTGGGATACGGCCCTGACCTATCGCCTGCACGGGGCCGTTGCGGACGTCCTGATATTGAACGGTACGACCCTCGATACGTCGCTGGAGATCGCCGGTCCAAGCTGGTTCCATCAGGATCGCATCGGCTACGTCATTTTGCCGTCGGGAACCATGAGCATGCGGATGCGAGGCGGCGATGGCGTCACGGACAGCGATCCCAGCGATACGGATTCCGGCAATGTATTGCACCTCGCGGTAGACCACGGCACGGCTCCCGACGGCACCGGAGCGCGGAGCCAGTACGCGTATGTGCTGGTACCCAACGTCGGCGCCGCGGATATGCCGGGCGTCATGACCGACATCGAGAACAATCTGGAGACAGTCAATACCGATGCAGTGCAGGGGCATCGGTATGCGGACGGCACACTGGATCTCGTGCAACTGGCCTTTTATTCGGCGGGTACGGCCTCCTTTGCCGGCGGCTTCACGGTCACGGTCGACAAGCCGGCCCTTGTGCAACTGCATCGTGTGCGTGACGGGTGGAATATAGCGGTGCAGGATCCGACACACCACGCTGACACGGCCGCTATCGCCTCGTCGGAGGTCTTCGAGCACATTCTCCTGCCGGGCGCCAACCAGATCGCCGTCGATGTCAAATTGCGACTGCGCCCCGGTGTCTACACGTACGACACGCAAGGGACCGATGTTCGCTTTGTCGCCGGTCAAACGGCGGATGTTACCGACCGCGGCGATGGTGCGAGCCGGGTGACCGTCAACCTGCCCGATGGGCAGGATTCGTTCGACTACGAGTATCGAGAGGAACTCTATGCGGGTATGCCGGCCGTAGTGAATATTCCGTAAGAGATGCGGGCTATGCCACCGCCGGTTCGAGCAACTGGATCGTGCCGGCCTCGGCGTCGATCTCCGCCTGCACTC
>JAKZVH010000159.1:0-6418 GCA_047516145.1 Gammaproteobacteria bacterium | reverse complement strand
TCGGCCGATGAACGCGGCCTCGCACCCCACCTCGATCTCCGCCTGGAACACATCACCGCTCCCGGCGTGTTTCGCGTCCTTCGGGGCCGCGCGATCGTTCACGAGGAAGACCGATACGGCGCGGGCGCCCGGTGGAATCCCCCCGCCGAGCGCGGCACCGGTCAACGGCCGCTCGACCATATGCAACCGAAGCCCGCCCGATCCGGGAACATCCGTGACCTGTGCCGCGTCCGCTGCCCTGAGCGGTAGGGGAACGGTTTCGTCCCGCGACGTCCGCCGCCAGACCGGAAGCGGGTTTCCGCCCCCGTCGCGCGCTTCGGCGGCTTCGCCCCGCTCGTATTCGCCCCAGCGCACGGTCGCCAAGAGCTCCGCGGCGTCCGGCGCGACCAAGAAGCTCAGGCCGATGGACGACGGGAAGAAGCTCCGCTTCGCTGCCTTCATGTCTTCCGCCGATTCCTCCGCGAGGCCGGCCCGGTCAGCAACCTCGCTCACGGAGTCATCCTCGGCGTCGTCGTCCGCGCGTTGCTCCACCCGCGCGCCGGTCGGGACCAGGAACCCGGTGAGGTACCAGTTGGAGGGACGAATCCAGCCCGGCAACTCCTCCGTGGCCAACGGGCCGTCCGCCCCCGGACCAATGAGGTTCAACCGCAGCGCCTCTTCGAGCCGTTTCCGGACTTCGGCGGCGTCCGGGGGAGAAGCAGGGCTGGTCGTCACGTTCAGCGGTTCCGGGGCTGCGCGGGGTCCGTCATGGTGGGGAAGCTGCGGAGAGTATCGGCAGCGCCGCCCGACCGCCGAGCGCGGGACGCGTCCCAATGGAATCCGAACCGGGAGGGCGATGACGGCGAGGCGATGGCGGAGAGGGGAAGGGAGCGCCGGTCTTCAGACCGGCATCGCGCGGACGCGCGAAACCCGCACCGATGACGCCGCCTACCGCCAACGTGAGCACGCCGTGCTCCTTCATGTCGCGTCGGGCGTTCAGCGTGTTCTGGGCAAATAGATGAAAGCGTCCAGCAGGGCGACGCGCATGGACCAGGCTTCTTCTTCGAGCGAGCTTCCGAATCCGGAATCGGGCCTGGAGAACCAGGGCTGTTGGTGGATGCGTCGGAGCAACTTCCCGTAGGACTTTGCGTCTGTGAATCTGGTGGGTGCTTTGGCGCCATAGGTGGCCAAGTCGTGCTCCGAAGCGCTGTTCAGGGAGACACAGCGGTCGGGGCGGGCGAGGGTCAGGAGGCGGCTCGCGCAAGCGGTCTTGATGCCGTGTTGTGCCGTGAGGCTGGCGTACGCGGAGGTGGCGGTTTCGAGGAAGACGGCATCTTCTGCAGAGATGACACCCTTGATGGTGGTCTCGATTCTGCGGCGAGTGGTGGAGTTTCCGAAGACAGCGTCGCGGGCGGGGCCGCGTATCTTGCCGAGCAGAGCCCAGTCGTCCTCGTAAGTGGCGGCGCTTCCCAGAAGGCGCTTCTGGTGCTCGGCATCGAAACGGGACCAGTCCCGGTTCATGGAGGGGCGGAGGTTCCTGACCACTCCGACCCAGCTCTTGCCCGGTGGGAAGATCGAGAACCCCGCGGGGCCCCGCTTCCACCAAGCGTTGCACTGTTGGAGGGCCCGCCAGTAGCCGGCCCAGGAGACATCGAGCGGGATACGGGGACGGTTGGGTGGGTAGCGCGTCGCGTCCGTCCCCACCATCCTTTCGACTTCGGCGATGGCCCGGCGCGTCTCGGCGTTCGGCACCTTCAGTTCGAGAGGGAATGCCTGATCGGCGGCGATGCGATGGAACAGCAGCCGCACGGCGTCCGCGGCCGTCAGTCCCATCGCCGCGAGCGCCTCGGTCGCCTTCCGCTTCATCTCGGTGTCCATGCGCACATGGACCATTGTGCTCCGTACCTTCATTCGAACCCAGAGTGTATCTCAATTGATACTGTGAGCTAGCGGGAGCCGGATCAACCGGGGTGCTTTCTCCCCGATCAGCGGCGGCGTGCCTTGTGTCGAAGTTCAGGAGGCGGGCCAGTGAGTTCGTTCTGGGTTTCGTCGGGCCAGCGGAAAGACTGCCTCCGGCTCTCATTCCACTGCGCGTTCGTCGTGGATGGTCTGGTTGTAGCGAAGTCCCGCCGCCATTTCGGCGGCTGTGTCCTCCCGGTAGCCGACGTCGATCAGCATGTCTTCGAGACGGATGTCTTCGGAGCGGTTCCGCCACTCGTAGGAGTCGCGCGAGGACGCACTCATCTCGGCCAGGCTCCGGGCGGCGTGCTTCGCCCAGACAGAATCCAGGATCGCCTCGTCACCGCGGCTCAGCCGGCCCGGCCGCGGAGCGCCAGGCAGAACACGGTCGCGTTCCACCCGGAACGCATCGAGCCGCGCAACAGATCGTCCAGTCCCAGCACGACTGGGCCGTTCCGCCCAGCCCGATAGCGGGCGCCTGTCAGGGATCGCCCGGCGACGCGGAGGCTCTCCTTGTCGGCGAAATACATCAGTCCGTTGATCTCCGCGACGGACAGCTCCCGCTTCGCCGCCGCGGCCTTCTTCACGAATACCAGCGCCACCCGTTCCGACCGTGCTCTCTGCATCCCTGATGATCCTTCGTTGCCGTGTCGATGCTGACGCTGGCCGAGTGGAGCGCGCGGAGGGGATGGCGGGTCGGGGTGCTACGCGGGAGGGGTGGACGGGCTCTCGGGAGGCCTCACCGTGGGCCGAGCGAGGAAGGGGAAAGCGCCTTCCAGGCGAGCGACTCGTTCCCCCAGCGAGTGGAGGTCGCCCCGGATGGCCTGACGCTCCGCGGGGACGGCGTGCTGACCCTGCACGATGAGCACCGCCAAACTGGCCGCTATACCCAGGATGGCGATGAGTTCAGGATTCATCCCCGGGATGCGACAGGCCGAGCGCTGCCGCTTGCGGGGCGCCGGACGCGGTGCGGGATCGCAGGACCGATCGGGAGTCTGCCTCCGTTACGTAGAATCCGCTGTGCAGTGGCGGGCAGGGGAGATGGCGGTCGCGTGTTGATTTCGGGATTGGACGCTCTTATGCGGAAGGGAGGAGCCTGAGGGGGCGAGGTTTCATGGACGATGTCCAGCGTGCCTTTCAGTGGCTCCGATTCAAGAACGCGTTTCTGGAGAAAAAGGGCAAAGCATTCGAGGACTGGTTCGGTCGTCTGGCCGAATTCGCGCTGGGAACCGACTTCGAACGGATCCGCCCCTACGGTGCCGAAGGAGACCGCAAGGCCGATGGGCGGAGCCGCAGTGACCGGACGATCTACCAGTGCTACGCGCCCGAAGCGCTGAAGCAAGCCCCGTTCATCGCCAAGATCGAACGAGACTTCGCAGGTGCCGTTGAGCACTGGGGCGACTGGATGGAGCGATGGGTTCTCGTGCACAACGACAGCCGCGGGCTCCCGCCGGAGATCGTCCGCCGTCTCGACGCGCTGCGCTCGCGGCATCCGTCCGTCGTGATCGAAACCTGGTCCGAGGGTCCGTTGGCCAAGCTTGCCGCACGTCTGGACATGGCCGGACGGGAGTTGCTGTTCGGTGTCGTTCCCTCCCGAGGCGACATCGAAGGGGTCGTGCTGGACGATGTGGTTGACGTCATCAGCTACCTGGAGCAGGTGGAACCGAGCCCTACGGAGGAGCCCTTGAGCGCGCCCTCGGTGGACAAGATCGCGAAGAACGACCTTTCGGGCGATGTTCTTGAACTCCTCCGGGCCGGCAAGCGGAAGGACGACTTGGTGAAGCGCTTCTTCGAATCCCACCCGCGTCCGAACTTCGGAGAGAAGATCGCCGAAGCCTTCCGGGGGCGCTACCGGGAACTCAAGGACAGCGGGCAGTTACCAGACGACATCTTCGTTGGGTTGCAGCGCGCGACCGGAGCGCGAGGCAGCGCGAAGGGGCAGGTCGCAGCTCTCGCCGTGTTGTCCTACCTCTTCGATCGCTGTGACATCTTTGAGGATCCGAAGAGCCTGGCGTGATTCTCCCGACGAAGCACATCCGGCCGGGACGGGCACTTCTTGGCGTGGGGGCCGAAATTGTGGAGACACTCCGTAGACCCATGACTGTATCGGCGCTCTGGGACCGGGTGCGGGAGCGCCGGGCGACGGCGCCCGCGGCGCCGATTTCCTATGCTTGGTTCGTGCTCGCGCTCGACCTTCTGTATCTGATTGGCACCGTAGATCTGCGGAGTGGCGTTCTGCGACGCGTCAAGCCATGATCCGAAAAATCAGCGCCGACCGGCAGTCCTTCAAGACCTTGGAGTTCGGGCCGGGACTGAACATCCTCCTCGCCGACAAACACGCAGGCGCTAGCGAGCGCGATTCCCGGAACGGAGCGGGGAAGACGAGCTTTGTCGAACTCGTCCACTTCCTGTTTGGGGCAAGCGCGCCTCCCGCAAGCATTTTTCGGAAGGCGCTCGGCGACTGGAAGTTCCGTGCCGAGGTACGGATCGGGGGGGAAGACGGCACCGTGGTGCGTTCCGGTAGCCAGAGCCGATTGGTTCAGGTAGCGGGGGCGCTGGCTGGGACGATCTCGTCCCCACAACTCTTTGCCGGTGGTCCCCCCCAGGTCTCGATTCCGGTAGATGCCTGGAATGCCAGTCTCGGAGAACGCTTGTTCGGTCTGGAGAGAGATACCGAGGACGGTGGCGAGCGGTTTCGACCGAGCTTCCGCTCGCTCTTTTCCTACTTCGCACGCAGGGTAGCGACCGGCGGGTTCCAGTCTCCCATGTCGCACTTTGCCAAGCAGCAACCTTGGGACTGCCAGGTATCGCTCTCGTGGTTGTTGGGCCTCGACTGGACGATCTCCCAGCGTTTTCAGGAACTTCGAGAACGCGAAAAAGGGACGAAGGGCCTCAAGGCGGCGGTCGAATCAGGCGAACTGGCGCGATTCGCCGGTGGTCCGGGGGAACTCCGTACGGAATTGACGCTGACCCGCGCCAGAGCGCGCGAGATCAAGGAACGGCTCGAAGCGTTCCGCGTCCTGCCGGACTACAAGGAGCTTGAACAGGAAGCCACTCGCATCACCGGGACGATCGCGGACCTGAATGGAGGGAACGTCGCAGATCGTGCGCTCCTTCGGGACCTGGAAGCGTCGCTGCAAGAGGAGCACGAGCCCGGAAAAACCGATGTCCGCAAGGTGTACGAAGAGGCCGGTGTCGTTCTGCCCGGATTGGCGCGCCGACGCTTCGATGAGGTCGAGCATTTCCATCGGCGGGTCCTCGAGAATCGCCGCGCCCATTTGAAGGGAGAGTTGGACAGCGCGAAAGCGAGGATCGCGGGGCGCGATCAAACGAATGGCGAATTGGATCGGCGCCGTCGCCAGATCATGGGGATTCTCAAAGCAGGGGGAGCACTCAGCGCCTACACGGCCTTGCGCGAGGAGGCGGGACGGGAGGAGGCGAGAGTCGAAGCGCTCGGCGAGCGGCTGCGGGATGTGGAACGGCTGGCAACGCTCCGCACTGAACTGAAGGGAGAGCGTGCCCGCCTGACGAGGTCCTTGCAGGAAGACCGACGCGAACGGGACGAGATCGTCCAGAAGGCGATCCTCCGGTTCGAAGACTTGTCCAAGTCTTTGTACGAGCGAGCCGGCAGCCTCACCATTGGCCCCGGCAGCGGTGGTCCTGAATTCAAGGTCAAGATCCCCTCCGGCCAGAGCAAGGGAATCGCGAACATGCAGATCTTCTGCTTCGACCTGATGCTCATGGAGTTGCAGGCAGAACGTGGGACATCTCCCGGGTTCCTCATCCACGACAGCCACCTGTTCGACGGCGTGGACGAGCGCCAGGTGGCCCGGGCGCTTCAACTAGGCGCCCAGCGGGCGCAGGCCGGCTGCTTCCAGTACATCGTGACCATGAACACGGATGCGCTGCCCCACGAGGGGTTCGACGCGGCCTTCGCGGTCGGGGACTACTTCATGGATGTCCGGCTCACGGATGCCGAAGAACACGGCGGACTCTTCGGCCTCCGCTTCGATTGAGGGTTGCGGAACGCTCAGCGCCCCCGCCGGAACCGGGCGAAACGAGAACTGCCCACTGAGGCACGATGCTGCTGGGGTCAGCGACCTGCCCCTGAGCGCGAGCTTCGAATCAGTGCGCCGACGGGCGGGATATTCTCGTTCTACTCGCTGCCTTGTATTGCTCAACGGAATCCTCGACGACCTTGATTCCGTAGCGGCGACGATCCAATACTTCTAGGAAGTCGAGGATGCTAGCGTCTGGCACTTGGATTCGTCCTTCGACCTGCGTTACTTTGACGCCGGTGTTCTTGCATAGCTCTATTAGCAGTCTCTGCTCTATGCCGTTATGAAATCCATGCGTTCGAATTGACGCAAGCAGTGCTGCGGCTCTTGGCTTACGCTCTGCATACCGCTCCACGTTGTTCCAGTCGGCGAACGAAATTCCACTGGATATCGTCGATATGTTTCTTCGCACTGATGTATGC
>JAKZVH010000158.1:0-2933 GCA_047516145.1 Gammaproteobacteria bacterium | reverse complement strand
GAGCGAGAACCGGTAGGCCTCCTTGGTCGCGCGCAGCGCGGATGCGTCCTTGGCCGCGATCTCGCGCGCCACCTTCATCGTCTCCTCGCGCAGCGTCTCGGCCGGGAAGGCAAAATTCACGAAACCGATCTCGGCCGCGACCGTGCCGGAGAACGGCCTGCCGGTCATCGCGTACCACAGATAGTCGCGCGGCCGCAGCAGGTTGCCCATCGATTTGGACACGCTGCCGCCGGGAAACATCTTGAAGTTGATCTCGCTCAGCCCCAGCTTCGCATCCGCGGCCGCGACCGCCAGGTCGCAGGCCTCCACGATGGTGAACGCACCGCCGAAGCAATAGCCGTTGACCATCGCGATGGTGGGCTTGGGGAAGTAGCGCAGTGTCCGGCCGCGCCACTCGATCGAGATCCGGGTAATGCGGTCGTATTCGGCCGGCTGGGACTTGAGCTCGATGAAGAACCCCTTGAGGTCCATCCCGGCGGAGAACGAATCGCCGGCGCCGGTGACGACCAGCACGCGGGCGTCGTCGTTGTAGCGCAGCGCCTCGAGCGCGTCGGTCACCTCCTCGTGGAGGCGCGGGTTCATCGCGTTCTTCTTTTCCGGCCGGTTGAGCGTCAGGACCGCAACGCCGTCCTCAATGTCGACCAGGATCGTCTCGTAGGCCATCGCGGTTCCTCCCGTGCGGTCTCGCCCGTAACCAGGACCAATTCGTTAGATGACTATCGATCGGGCCGCCGGGAGTCAATCAATCCGGCCGCACTCGAAAGCCGCATCGTTCGGTCGCTTCGGTCCACAATCGCTCACCCGCCTGGTTTGTGGATTACGGGGAAAACCCAATTCAGCCGGATGTTTCAACCATTTGGGCAGGCATCGATGATGGATGAGTCTTGGCACAGACTGTGGACCCAATTTTCTTGCATCTTGGCGTCAGCACAATACGGTAATTGGCGCAGGCAGACGCGATCGGCGGGCAAAAATGAACAATAACAGTGGGGATTCCGGGTTATTTCCAATGGCTGATAACCACAAGGCGGACAATATTCTGCATTATCGGAATACCGGTATCATCCCCTATCAGGGTATCCGCACGATGATCCGGGAGGGCAACGTCGAGAGTATCCAGGAGATCGACGCTTCACAGGTTCAGCCGGCGAGCCTGGACCTGAGATTGGGGCAAAAAGCCTACCGTGTGCGCGCGAGCTTTCTGCCCGGGCCGGACGCCGCGGTAATGGAGAGAATCGAGCAACTCGACGGATTGCCGGCGATCGATCTGACCCAGGGCGCGGTTCTCGAAAAGGGCGCGGTGTACGTCGCGGAAATCGAAGAGCATGTCCGCCTGTCCAGCGAAATCGTCGGCCTCGCCAACCCGAAGAGCTCGATCGGGCGATTGGACGTCTTGACCCGGCTGGTGACCGATCATGCGACGGCATTCGACCGGATCGAGGCCGGCTACAAGGGTCGATTGTATGTCGAGATTGCGCCTTTGACATTCCCCATTGTCGTGCGCCGCGGGTCACGCCTGACGCAGGTCAGATTTCAGCGCGGCAAACCGCTGGTGCCGGCCAGCGAGATCCAGTTGCGATACGAAAGCGGACACCTGGTCCGGGTTGACGGCGAGCGCCTGGCGCTGCGTGACGCTTTGATCCCGGTGACGGTCGATTTGCGTGGCCCGGCACCCGGCGCCGCGATCGGCTACAAAGCCAGGAAGAACACGAATAAAATCGACATCGATAAAGTTGATTTTTATGATCCAAGTGATTACTGGGAAAGCTCGTTGGCGGATAAGGGCCGGATTAATTTAGATCAGGGCGATTTTTACATACTTTGCACGCGGGAACAGGTCGGGGTGCCGCCACAGTTTGCCGCGGAAATGGTCCCATTCGACCCGATTTCCGGCGAGTTCCGTGCACACTATGCGGGTTTCTTCGATCCGGGGTTCGGCTGGATGAACGGGCAGGCACGCGGTAGCAAGGCCGTATTGGAAGTCCGATCCTTCGGCGTTTCGTTCACGCTGGAGCATGCCCAAATCATCGGATGGCTGCGCTATTCGTGGGTCGCCTTCGGCAAGCCGGACAGGGTCTACGGCGCCGAGCTCGATTCGCACTACCAGGGCCAGGGGGTGGCGCTGTCCAAACACTTCAAGCCGGTCGCGGGCTGACGGCCAGGCGCGCGGTTACCGGCACAGGCGGCCTTTCCCTGCGCGCGCGGTTGTATTATGTCCTTCGCCATGCCGCGCCACGACGAGTTCGCGCCCGAAGAGCACGACGAGTTCGCGCCCGAAGAGACCGTGGGCTTCCTGCTGTGGGACACGACCCGGGCGTTCACCTTGCGTTTTTCCAGGCGCATTGCGCGCCACGGGGTGACCTTCGGTCTGTGGCCGTTCCTGCGCGCGCTGTGGCAGGAGGACGGGCTGACCCAGCGTGAGCTTTCCGAGCGGGTACGGATGAAAGGCCCGACCACGGTTGCGGCCGTCAACCGGCTGGAGCAGCGCGGCCTGGTCAAGCGCGTCCACAACACCGATGACGGACGGATGATCAACGTCTACCTGACCGAAAAGGGACGGAAGACCTATGACCTGGTCATGCCCGAGGTCGTGGCGATCAACCGCCAGGGCGTGGCCAATCTGTCCCGCGAAGAGCTCGAGCTGCTCAAGCGCCTGCTGCGCGGCCTGCGCGGCAACATCGTGGCCGATGGCCAGGATGACGGCTGAGGCCGGATTGGAACGCGTGTGAGTCCCGCACCGCCCGCGGGCAAGCCGACCTTCAGCTTCCTGGTCATTCTGCTCGGCCTGTTGATGGCGACGGTGGTGCTCGGGATCGACCTGACCCTGCCGTCGATGCCGCTGACCGCGGCGGCGTTCGGGGCAAGCGATGCGGCGATTCAGCTCAGCCTCAGCGCCTTCATCGCCGGCATCGCCGCCGGGCAGCTCATCTACG
>JAKZVH010000157.1:0-11067 GCA_047516145.1 Gammaproteobacteria bacterium | reverse complement strand
CCCTACAGCCGCTTCGACATGGGGTCAGCCATGCCTTCAGCGCCTTTCGGTCCGTGCGCCCCGCCACAGCAGCGCCTCCACGCCCTCGCGACGAACGTTGGTGAAACATCCGGGCTCGCCGATGTGCATCGTGAGGGCGTCGCGCCGCTGCTATAATGCCGCGCCCGATGGGTTGGTTCCGAGCGTGGGATTTCAATGGAGCGACTGGCCGAATTTGCCGGCAACAACGTCTTGCTGATACTCGCCGCGATGGCATCCTGGGCGGCGGTGATGTTTTACGAAATCAGGCTCCAGTCCCGCGCCCTGTCCCAGGTTTCGTCGGCGGATGCCCTGCGCATCATCAACAAGGGCGCCATGATCGTCGACGTTCGGTCCGTGGATGCGTTCGGCTCGGGGCACATCGTGAATGCGCGGAACATCGGCCTTGAGGCCCTGCAATCGGACCGACCCCCGCTGAAAAGGAAGAACAAGGTACTGCTCACGGTCTGCGAGAACGGGGCGAGTTCGAGCCGAGCGGCCAACGCGTTGCGCAAGGCCGGCTTCGGGAGCGTGTTCAGCCTCAAGGGCGGGCTGCAACAATGGCGAACTGAAAACCTTCCCCTGGTGAAATGAGCCCCGCGGATCCCAGTGCCAGCGACGTGATCGTGTTTTCGTCACCCTTCTGCGGGTATTGCGCCGCAGCCAAGCGGCTGCTCAAGGAGAAGGGCGCGGCCTTCACCGAAATCAACGTGCTCGGCAGCCCCGGCCGGCGGCGGGAGATGATGGAACTGAGTGGCCGCAGGACAGTTCCGCAAATATTCGTGGGCGGGAAACACATCGGTGGATATACCGAGTTGAGTGCCCTGGAAACGGCGGGCGAGCTGGATCGCCTGCTGGCGGAAGGGCCTTGAGTCATTTACGCTTCGGCGACAATCCCGATCCTGGTGGCAAGACCAGGGAAATGAGGCAGTCATGACGGACGAAAAACCGGCCCCTGGTGTGACCAAGCAACTGCTGTTGCAAAAAATCTATATCAAGGACCTTTCCTTCGAATCACCGCAGGCACCGGACGTCTTCGCGACCAATGCCGCGCCGCAAACCCAGTTGAACATCAAGTCCAGCGCCAAGGCCGTGTCCGGCGATTCCGAGGAGGTGACGCTCACCCTGACGGTTGAGGCCAAGGAACAGGACAGGACGCTGTTTCTGATCGAATTGGAACAAGCGGGCGTATTCCTGATCCAGGGCTATTCGCCGGAGGAGCGGCAGATGATCGTGGGCAGCTATTGCCCGGGAACGCTGTATCCGTTTGCGCGCGAAGCGATCTCCGATGTGGTTGCGCGTGGCGGGTTCCCGCAGTTACTGCTGCAGCCAATCAATTTCGACGCGCTCTACGCACAATCCGTGCGCGAACGCCGGCAGCGCAACGGCGGAGAGTCCCCGGAAGGTCCCACACTCGGGCATTAGCGCGGATATCGCACCGCGCGGTCGACTGGGATGAACCGTATCGCTGTGCTCGGCTCCGGATCCTGGGGCACGGCGCTGGCCATCCAGTTCGCGCGCACCGGCCGGCCCACCATCATGTGGGGCATCGAGGTCGACGAGATCCTCGCCATGGCGCGGGAAAGATGCAATTCGGCCTACCTGCCGGGTGCCCCCTTTCCCGATGAACTGCAGGTCACGACCGAACTGGCCGAAGCGTTGCGCGGCGCCGAGGATGTGCTCATCGTCGTACCCAGTCATGCGTTCCGGGAAACCCTGCAACGGATCGTCGCTGCGCGGACACCATTGAAACACCTGGCATGGGCCACCAAGGGGTTCGAAATCGACTCCGGCCTTCTGCCCCATCAACTCGCCGCACGGATGCTCGATCGCAGCGTACCGACGGCGGTCATTTCCGGCCCGACCTTCGCCGCCGAGGTGGCCGCGGGGCTGCCGAGCGCGGTGACCATCGCGTCCCCCGACGAGCGCAATGCACGCCGCCTGGCCGCGGCCATCAGCACGGACACGTTTCGTGCCTACACGGCCACGGATATCGTCGGCGTGGAAGTCGGCGGGGCAACGAAGAACGTGCTCGCCATCGGCGCCGGCATATCCGACGGGTTGGGCTACGGCGCGAATACGCGGATCGCCATGGTCACCAGAGGACTGATGGAGATGACGCGGCTCGGGCTCGCCCTGGGAGCCCGGAGGGAAACCTTCATGGGCCTGTCGGGAATCGGCGACCTGGTACTGACCTGCACCGACAATCAGTCCCGTAACCGGCGCTTCGGGCTGGAGATCGGGCAGGGGGCGAGCGTCGAAGCGTCCCGCAAGGCCATTGGTCAGGTGGTGGAGGGGTACTACGCGGCCGAGGCCGTGTATCGCGTCGCCGGGCGGCTGAAGCTGGAATTGCCCATCGTCGACCAGATTTACCGGATCATCTACGAGGGCGTGGCGCCGCGGGAAGCCGTCGCCGCGCTGATGAGCCGACCCCTGATCGCGGAGTAGGCGCATATCGGTCGTGTGTGTGGCCTTGGCCGGGGAGGTCCGACATAATGGCTGCGACGATGCTCGCGCCCGCCCGTAACATGACAGATCGCCTCTCGCTCGACTTCTGCGGCCTCAGCCTGTCATCTCCCGTGGTGCTCCTGTCCGGCTGCGTCGGATTCGGCGAGGAGTACACCCGGATTGCGGAGTTCTCCAATCGCGACGCCGGTGCGATCGTGCTCAAGGGCACGACGTTTCTACCCCGGCTGGGCAATCCGGCGCATCGAGTCTGGGAGACGCCCGCCGGCATGCTCAATGCCATCGGGTTGCAGAATCCCGGCGTGGAAAAGGTCGTCGCGGAGATCCTGCCCCGCCTGGATTTTTCCGAGACGCGGTTCATCGCCAACGTGTGCGGATCGACCGTGGAAGAGTACGCGGATGTGACCCGCCGCTTCGATGACTCCCCCATCGATGCCATGGAGATCAATATCTCGTGCCCCAACGTGCGCGAGGGGGGCGTGGCATTCGGCAACTATCCGGACATGTCCGCGCGGGTGGTGGCGGCGTGCCGGGCGGTTACCGACAAGCCCCTGATAACCAAGTTGTCCCCCAACCAGACGGACATCGCGGCCAACGCCCGCGCCTGCATCGATGCGGGGTCGGACGGGTTCGCGGTCATCAATACCATCATGGGCATGGCTGTGGATGTGGAGACACGGCGCCCCATCATCGGCAACGTCCAGGGCGGGTTGTCGGGTCCGGCCATCCGCCCGATCGCCTTGCTCAAGGTCCACCAGGTCTACGAAGTGGCCGGGCCCCGGGGAATCCCGATCATCGGCCAGGGCGGAATCGAAACCGCGAGCGATGCCATCGAGTTTCTGCTCGCCGGAGCCACCACGGTCGGTCTCGGAACTGCGCTGTTCTACGATCCGTTGGCGGCCAGGCGGATCAGTGCCGGTATCGAGGACTATCTGACCCGCCACGGGCTGGCTTCGGTGAGCGAACTGGTGGGGCGGCTGGACCTCCGGGGCCTGCGGGACACCCCGGCCAGCGGGTAGCCCGCAGACCTTGCGGATGTTCCGTTTTCGGGCCCCGCCGTGAACGGCGAGGCGCAATCAAGCTGGCAAGCCTGTGCCGCACGGGCCCCTCAGCGCATGTGCAGTTCCACCACGTCGGCGTCGGAGAGCTGGTGCTCCGGCCCGATCTGCTGGCCGTCGAAGACCCCGGAACCCCATGCACGGGCGTATTTCAACGACCCGGCAAAATCCTTGTGAACCAGGCGCGCCACGTCCAGGACCGTGGCGCCGCGACGCACCGTGAACGGGCGATCCATCTCCGGCGGCTTGCCCGGAGACTTGGTGTAGACCCGCACGATTTGTAGCCCCTTGAACAACAGCGGACCGATCGCGTCCAACCCCTGTCCGGTCACGGTCGATGTGGCTACCGCGGGGAACCGTACCCCGAGGAGCTCCTCCAGCGCCGCCACCTCCTCCGGGTCGGGCGCCAGATCGACCTTGTTGACCACCAGCAACGTCGGCAGCCGGATGCGGAAGGGATCGAGTTCCGGATCGATTTCCACCGCCGCGGGGGCACCGTCCAATCCCGGCCAGCCCTCAACCAGGGTAATCTTCCGCTCTTCCAGTCGCGCCCGCAGGATCTCCAGATGATCGATACATTCCGGCGCGGAAATATCCGCCACCAGCAGTGCGGCGGCGGCGGGTTGCAGGGCGTTGACAATCCAGCTTTCCATGTAGTCGGCGGAAACGGGCGGCAAATCCACAAGCTGAAAATGCACGTCCCTGTAAGGGAGCATTCCGGGCAGGGGTTCGCGGGTCGTATACGGATAGGGCCCGACATCCGCCCTGGATCCGGACAGTTTGACGTGAAGGCTGGACTTGCCGGCGTTGGGCGGCCCCAACAAGGCGATTTGCGCGGCGCCCTCCGGGCGCAGGGTATGCACGGGTCCCGTGCGCGTGGCGCCCTTCTTCGGGCCTGCCAGTTCTTCCGTCAGTTGCTTGATGCGGCTCTTGATGTCCGCTTGCAGATGCTCGGTTCCCTTGTGCTTGGGAATCGTGCGTAGCATATCCTTCAGCCTGAGCAGCCTTTCCCGCTCATTGGCGGCTTCGCGGAAGGCTTGCTCGGCTTTTTTGTATTCTGGACTGAGGTTCGCGGGCATGATGTTCCCAATACGGCTTCGGAACCGCGCTTCGCATCCGTGCGCTTGCAAGCGCGCCGATCCGAAGATATCAGGTGGTTCCACCAATATTATGCATCAGGCGGCGGCGCGCCTCTTGCCCGCCACCACGGTTCTGGTGTATCAGACACCAAGCGCCACCACCCGAGCAAGGCATTGAGCATTCATCCCACGGCCATCGTCTCCAAGGAGGCCTCGATCTCGCCCGAGGCAGAGATTGGCCCGTACTGCGTGATCGCCGGCAAGGTCGTAGTCGGCGCCCATACGGTAGTCGAATCCCATGCCCGCCTCGGCAGCCCCTACGGCGAGGTGATCATCGGCGAGCACAATCACATCCAGGGCGGCGCCACGCTGGGCGCGCCGCCGCAACACCGGGACTATCGGGGCGGGTACACGCGCCTGGTCGTCGGCGACCACAACCGGATCGGCGAGGGCGTATCGCTCAACCTGGGAAGCGAGGCCGGCGGCGGCGTCACATCGGTGGGCGACCATACGTTCATCATGACCCAGGTTCACGTGGGTCACGACTGCAGGATCGCGGACGCCGTGGTATTGACCAATCTCGCGCAACTCGCCGGCCACGTGGAAGTGCAGCGCAACGCGATCGTCGGTGGCATGGTCGCGGTGACCCAGCACGTCCGCCTGGGCGAGTTCTCGTTTGTGGCGGCAGGGGCCTCGGTCAACAAGGATATCCTCCCCTACACCATGGCAGAGGGGCGCTGGGCCACGCCCAGGGCCGTCAACAGGGTGGGTCTGGAACGAGCCGGACTCACCGAGCCCCAACGGCGCAACATCGGCCGGGCCCTCAGGCACCTCCTCGACACCTCGGTCACCGTCAGGGAAGCCCTGGCCGCCATCGCCGAGGAATGCGAGGCGGATGCGTGGGTTCGCCACCTGTCGCAATTCGCCGCCGACTCCCCACGCGGACTGGCACGAGCATGAGTCCGTTGCGCGCGGCCGTCATCGGCGCGGGGCATCTGGGGCGTTACCACGCGGAGAAATACGCGACCCTGGAGGGCGTGGAGTTGGTCGCCGTCTGCGATCTGAACCGCGATCGCGCCCGGCAGGTCGCCGCGATTCACGGTGCTGCCAGCCGCGTCGATTACCGGGAGTTGCTGGGTCAGGTCGATGCGGTGACGATCGCCGCGGATACCTCGGCACACTTCGAGCTGGCGCGCTACTTTCTCGAGAACGGGGTCCACGTGCTGGTGGAAAAACCCATGACCGCCACCAGCGGCGAAGGGCGCGAACTGACGGCGATCGCCGAGAAGAACGACCTGCGCCTGCAGGTGGGACACGTGGAGCGATTCAATCCCGCGCTGCTGGCGGCACGCCAACGACTGGCTACGGTTCAATTCATCGAGTGTCATCGGCTTGCCCCGTTCAGGGAACGCGGCGCGGACGTCAACGTGGTCCTGGACTTGATGATCCATGACCTGGACCTCATCCTGTCGCTTCTGGGGAGCACCCCCGTCAGTGTCTCGGCCGTAGGCATCTCCGTGCTCACCAAAACCGCCGATATCGCCAATGCGCGCATCGAGTTCGCCTCCGGGGCCATCGCCAACGTGACCGCTTCGCGGGTTTCCACCTCCGCACAGCGCAAGTTTCGCGTGTTTCACGAAGGCCGCTACATGTCCATCGACTTCGGCGCCGGCGAAGTTCAACTGGTCAGCCGCACCGAGACGAAGGAGCAGCCCGGGCTCCGCGAAGAACGCTGGAGCCTGGAGAAGGGCGATGCGCTGTTGGCGGAGGTGGAGTCGTTCTGCGAATCCATCCGCACGCATTCGCCCTGTGAGGTCTCCGGCAGCGACGGCGTGCTCGCACTGGAGGTGGCCGAGCGCATCATCGCCGACATCGAGGCCCGCTCGATGCGATCGTAACCATTGCGTGTCAACCCGAAACGCGTCCGCAGCGTCCGCGGCGCAATCGGGAGAGAATAGCGGTTCAGTTGGCGGTCAGAATCTCGACGGGATAGGGCTCGCGGCGATCCGTGGGCCGCAACAATCGCATCTCCTCCACCAGGGCCGCGAGCGTTTGGCGGCGGTTGGCGGGGTTCGGATGGGTGTTGAGAAATTGTGGAATGCGCGGCCCGCCATCCGCTTCCAACTTGTCCCACATCGAGGCTGCGGCCGCCGGATCGTAACCGGCTCGCGACGCCAACTCCATGCCCATGAAATCCGCCTCGGCCTCGCTCGCCCGGCTGTTGGGCAGCGTGATCGCCAGTTGCGCCGCGAGCGCCGCGCCCAGCAGGACTTCCGTATCCTCATCGTTTTCTGCCACGGCCAACAGGCCCACCTGTGTGGCGAGCACGATCGACATGCGCTCCGCCGTGTGGTTGGCGATGGCATGGGAGACCTCGTGTCCCACGATGTGCGCCAGTTCATCGTCGGATAACCCAAGACGTTCGACCAGGCCGCTATAGACGGCCATTCTGCCGCCCGCCATGCACCAGGCATTCGCGGTCTCCGGGTCATCGATCAGCGCCACACTCCACTGCCAGTTCGCCGTGTGGGGATAGCGCGCCACGGCTTCGGCGACCACGCGGCCGGCGATAGCGGCCACTCGAGCGGCCAGTGCGGGATCGTTGAGCAGCTTGTTGTCCGCGTCGAGCTGCCGCACGGTCTCGAGATAGGCCACGGCGGACTCGGCGATGGCTGCATCAGGCGAAACAAGCAAGAGCTGCCGGCGACCGGTGGGGCTCGTGACGCACGCGGCGGCGACCAAAGCAAGCAGCGCGGCGGTCAGCCAGCGAATGCAGCATGACGGGATTTTCGGCCTAGGCATCACCAGTCTCCAGCCCCAGTTCCTTGATCTTGCGGGTCAGCGTATTGCGACCCCAACCCAGCAACTTTGCAGCTTCCATACGCCTCCCCTGGGCTCGCCGCAGGGCGATTTCGATGAGCGTGCGTTCGAACGCAGGCAGCGCCTCGGCGAGCAACGGGCCCTGTTGCGCGGCGGCGAGCCGGCCTTCGGCCCATGACATCAGGGCGTCGGTCCAATCCTCCCGCCCCTGGCGGGCGACGGCGAAACCGGGTTCGGCGGCGACATCGGCGGCGGCGATTTCGCCGCCCGCGGCGGTAACCGTCAGCCGCCGGCAAAGATTCACCAATTCGCGCACGTTGCCCGGCCAGTCGTATTCGAGCATCGCGGCGAGCGCTTCCTCACTCAAGGTCTTCGCGGCGACGTTGAGTTCGCGCGCGGCGTGTTCCAGGTAGACCGCGGCGAGCTCCGGAATGTCCTCCTTGCGCGCCCGCAGCGGCGGAATCTCCACCCGCATCACGTTCAACCGGTGATAGAGGTCCTCGCGAAAGCGTTCTTCCTCGACGGCATTCGCCAGATCCTGATGGGTGGCTGCGATGACTCGGACATCCACACGCAAGGGCGTCTGCCCTCCCACGCGAAAGAACTCCTTCTCCGCCAGTACGCGTAGCAGGCGCGTCTGCAGCGCCGCCGACATGTCCCCGATCTCGTCCAGAAACAGCGTGCCGCCATCGGCCTGCTCGAAGCGCCCGACGCGCCGCTTGTCGGCCCCGGTGAACGAGCCTTTTTCGTGGCCGAACAATTCGGACTCGAGCAGCTCGGGAGTAATGGCGGAAGTGTTCAGCGCGACGAAGGGTTTGCCGGCCCGCGGCGAATTTCGGTGCAGCGCCCGGGCCACGAGTTCCTTGCCGGTGCCCGTCTCGCCGGTGACCAGCACCGTCATGCTGGAGCGGGACAGCCGGCCGATGGCGCGGAAGACTTCCTGCATGGCGGGGGCTTGGCCAATGATTCGGGGCACCGGCGGCGGGCCTTCCGGGGCGGGTGTGTCGACCGTCTGGCGGGCCGCCTTGGCAACCAGCTCCACCGTTTCGTCGATGTCGAACGGCTTGGGGAGATATTCGAATGCGCCCCCCTGGTAGGCCGAAACGGCGCTGTCCAGATCCGTGTAGGCGGTGATGACGATCACTGGAATGTGCGGGTGGCCCCGGGCAAGCTGCTCCATGAGTTCCAGCCCGCTCATGTCCGGCATGCGGATATCGGTGATGATGACATCCGGTTGCTCATCGCGCAGGGCGTCGAAGAACGACGCGCCCGATTCGAAGGACCTGGGCGCCATGTCCGCCAACCGCAACGCCTCGGTCAGGACCCAGCGGACGGATTGGTCGTCGTCGACGACCCAGACCGAGAGACCCGCCACAGCCATCAGCCCGTCCTCGCCACATCCGTGACCGCGGGCAACCGCATCTGGAATACCGTCGCCCCGGGGGCGCTCTCGAACTCAACCAGGCCGCCGTTGCGGCTGACAAGGTCCTGGGCGATGGGGAGTCCGAGGCCGCTGCCTGTGGGTCGACCGGTGATCAGCGGAAAGAATATGGTGCCGCGAAGTTCCTCCGGGATGCCTGGGCCGGAATCCTCGACTTCAGCGGACAATACCAGCCGGTAGCGCTTGCCCCCAATGGAAAAATTGCTGAGCGCGCGCGTCCGGAATACGAGCCGGCCTTCCTGGCCCACCGCCTGGAGCGCATTCTTGGCCAGGTTCAGATAGGCCTGAATCAACTGATCGCGATCCGCCGTGGTGGGCGGCAGACTGGGATCGTAGTCGCGGCTCAACCTGACGCCGGGAGGTTTCTCCGCGGCGATGAGTTTCGCGACGTGTTCGGTCACTTCGTGAAGACTGAATACCGTCGTTTTCCGCGGCCCCCCGGGTTTGAGAATCGTATCCACCAGCGCTGCCAAGCGGTCTGCCTCCTCGATGATGACGTCCGTATAAGCGTTCAGGCGCGCATCCGGCAGTTGACGGGCCAGCAACTGGGCAGCGCCGCGCAGACCTCCCAACGGATTCTTGACCTCATGCGCAAGCTGCTGAATGATGCGCCGGCTGGCACGCCGCTGTGCGGTCAGCTCGGCTTCGCGGCGGACCTGCCGGTCCCGATCGGTATCGAATAATTCCAGTATCAGGCTGCCGCCCGGGCCCTCCAGAGGCGCCGCCCGGCAGTTCATGCGCGTCTCCCGACCGCCGATTCTGACCGCGAGTTCGCGAGTGCCGCACGTGATGCCGGTCTTCACTGCCCGCTGACAAAGCGCCACCACGTCTCTCGACGGCACGAAGAGCCTTTCCAGCTGCCGCCCCACCGCCAACCGGCGGCTGACGCCCAGCAGATGCTCCGCCGCGGAATTGAAACAGGTGACCACCAAACGGGCGTCCGTTACGACCACGGCCGTCGTCAGGCCGTGGAGAATCCGGTCCGCTCCCGGTCCGCCCGACGGCCCCAGCGACAGGGAGCGCTGCGGCGAGCGGGTCGCGGTTTTCTTGCTAGCCTGCATATCTCACCGATATCTCTCGCCAGGGCGTCGCCACTGCGCACGGGCGCCGGCACGATCTGGCCGGTTCAACCTCCAGACCGGTTCCCGATCGGATTCCGGGGATAGTAGATGCTGGTCTGCTGAACGTAGAAGGCCACCGCCGGACTGCGCAGGACTTGCTCGTGATGTTCGTCCAGGATCACCGCTTGCAGCGTGTGCATCCCCCGGTGGACATCCTGGAGTTGAAAGTGCATTCGGCGTGAATCCGTGAGAGTGAACTCCCCGTCCAGGTAATATCCAAGGCGGTGTCCGGGCTGCAGTTCCGGACTGATCAGCAGGGCGACATCGACCGCCCCGCCAGACCCCCAAAGTGTCTCCCGCGGAGCGGGCCGGGCCACGGCGAACGACTGGTAGACAACATCTCGAAGCCCCTGGCGGTCGGGTTCGGTTGGGTTCGGCGGCACCGAGTGAAGTCCCGACGGAGCGACCGTCGGTCCCGTGACCAACTCGACCCGCTCCGCGCCGGGTGCCGGTCGATCCGAGTAGTGCACGTGGCCGCTTTCGTCCACCCACCGGTAAGCCGGCCCGGCGTTTGCCGCGGTCCACAGCAGGCAGAACGAAATCACCCACTTATGCATGCCCCTGTAATCCGTTCCCCTGGCGATGCCAGCAATTCTGACCTGTTCAGACCCTCCCGGTAAGGGCGGGGGGGTTCACCGAACCCCGCCGCCCCGGTCCATTTGACAGTGTCCGACCGGGCCGGTTCAAAGGCTGTAGTACATCTGGAACTCCACCGGGTGGGTGGACTTGCGCAGCAAGGTCAGTTCCTCCTCCTTCAGCTCCAGGTAGCCATCGATCAGGTCGTCGCTGAACACTTCTCCGGCCTTGAGGAACGCTCGATCCTTGTCGAGTGCGTCCAGGGCTTCATCCAGCGAGAAGCATACCGTGCTGATCTCGCTTTCTTCCTCCGGCGCCAGATCGTAAAGGTCCTTGTCCACCGGTTCGCCCGGGTGGATCTTGTTGGCGATCCCGTCGAGCCCGGCCATGAGCATTGCTGCAAACTGGAAGTACGGGTTGCCGCAGCTATCGGGGAAACGCACCTCGACCCGGCACGCCCTTGGGTCGGCGACGTAGGGGATACGGAC
>JAKZVH010000156.1:0-5784 GCA_047516145.1 Gammaproteobacteria bacterium | reverse complement strand
AAGCATATCCGTGGTCGTGGCAAAAGCCTGTGTTAACACTTGACACCCGATCCGTGCAACAACGCCGTTTGGGGGTAAGCCATGCAAAAAAAAGGAAAGAGACCGTCATGAAGAATTTGTTAATCATCTCCGCCCTAGCAGCGATGGCTGCTTTCGGGGCCGAGGCGAAAGAGATTCGCATCGCACTTCCCGTTTTCGAAAAGGGCCTTGACCCCCAAGACAACACCGGCAACTCCGGGGCGCCGATGCTCTACCATATCTATGACACGCTGATCGAGCGCGACAGCTTCTCCACTCCATTGTCGTTCAAGCCCGGCCTTGCCACAGAGTGGGCCCAACTCGAGCCAACTGTGTGGGAACTAAAACTGCGCGAAGGCGTGGTGTTCCACAACGGCGATACTCTCGACGCTCATGACGTCGAGTTCTCGCTCAACCGCGTGTATCATCATGAGGACCCTGAGTTCTTCTCAGCCTGGGGCCGCTGGCACTACAACTTCTCGAACGTGGAAGTGGTCGACAGCCACACCGTCCGCATCCATACTCATCGTGAGGAGCCCGCGTTTCTGACCCTGATCTCGGCCCGCTCGGCCGGCATCGCTTCGAAAGAGTACCAAGCGGAAGTGGGCTTCGACGAGGCCAAGCTCAACCCGGTCGGAACCGGCCCTTATGAAGTGATTGAGTTCGATCCGGGCCGAATCTTGGTCCTTGAGCGCTTCGACGACCATTGGGGTGAACCGGCCGCGCTAGACAAGGTCACCATGCTCCATGTGCCCGAAGTGGCCAGCCGCGTCACCGGCCTCGTGAACGGCGAATTCGACATTGTCGCCAACATTCCACCCGACCAGGCGTCGGCGATCCCCACCGAGGGCTTCCGCGTCCAGGGCGTTACCTGGCCCATGTTCCACGTGTGGCTCATCCACCAGAACAATCCGCCCACCGACAACCCGCTGGTCCGCAAGGCATTGCGCCTCTGCACTGACCGTCAGGCGCTGGTCGACGGCCTATGGGGCGGCCTGGCCGGGAAGCCAACCGCGCACCAGTTCCCCGAGTACGGCGCACCGCTCTACATTGAGGGGTTTGAACACATCAAGTACGACCCTGAGGAAGCGCGTCGACTGCTCGCGGAGTCGGGCTACGACGGCGAGGAGATGGTCCTTTCGCATGCCGGCAATTACTACCTATATGGCGATCTCGCCGCGCAGGTGATCCAGCAGCAGTGGGCCGAGTGCGGCTTGAACCTGCGCCTGGTGGAGGAGGACTGGGCCACCTTCCACGCAACCCAGGAACTTGACTCCTCTGGTCGTGCCCACGGCCACGTTAACTTCCGCACCTGGTCGAACCCCATGTACTACCCGGACCCGATGGGCGCGTTTGACACCCACTGGTCAAAAACATCGTGGGCGGCGCAGCGCAATCTCTGGGCCCCCTCGCACCCCGAATGGGAAGCCAACTACGAAAAGGCGCGTTACGCACCCGACCCGGCAGAGCGCCGCGCAGCCTATCAACGCCTGCTGGAGGTGTCGGAGGAGGAGTCGGGCTGGCTCCTGCTTTACAAGCCGCACGAGCTTTACGCTATGCGCGACGGCGTTTCCTTCGACATTCCGATCGCACAGCGGCCCTACGTGATTCCGCTGCGCGGTGGTGAAATCCAGGTGAACCAGTAAACCCACCCGAGCTCCGGGCGGGCGAAATCACGATCGATGCGAATTTCTAGGACGGGACGGGTCCCCGGAACTCCCCGGGGACCCAACCGGTCCTCTCCCGTCCCATGACGCCATTCAGAGACACGCCCTGGCCAACCGGCCCTGGTTCAATCCAAGAAAGGAGATGCCTATGCAGACTCCTGCGCGCCGGCGAAGTAGCCATCGGCGAAAAATATTGATACCGGACCAACCGTCCAGACCGCGCGGGGGGTCTTGAATGCCCCATGCCGGCGTGAGAACATTGCATGCTCTAGCGTGAGAACATAGCATGCTGCGTTTCATGGCGATCCGATTTGGCCGCGCGCTCCTCACGATGTTTATCGTGCTGGTAATCGCCTTTCTCACCCTGCGCCTATCCGGTACGCCCTTCGCAATGATGTTCCCCGAGGGGATCACCGAGGAGCACCAGGCGGCTCTGGACGCGAAGTACGGATTCGACCGTCCGATTTGGGAGCAGTTCATTGTTTATCTGGGCGACATCGCCGACGGCAATTTCGGGCGTTCGCTCTACACCTCGCAACATGTGTGGATGATGTATGCGGAGCGCATGCCCGCCACCATTACGATCGGCGGGCTCGCGCTGCTTCTCGCGATTGCCATTGGCATACCGCTTGGCGCGGCCGCGGCGCTCTATCGTGGCCGGGTATCGACGAGCGCGGGCATGGGGCTCGCGTTTCTCGGTTATGCCGTGCCGCATTTCGTTATCGGCATCGGCCTGATCCTGTTCTTCGGCTACTATTTGAAGCTACTGCCGGCAACCGGTCTCGAAACGCCGAACCATTACATCCTACCGGTGGTGACGTTGACGCTTCCAATGATCGCGGCCATTGCCCGCTTCATGCGTGCCGCCATGCTCGATGCCATCGGCCACGACTACGTGACCACCGCCCTTTCGAAGGGGCTGACCGACCAGCGCATTGCCCGCGTCCACATCCTTCGCAACGCGATGATCCCGCTGATCACCGTGTTGGGTCTGGAGATCGCCGGACTGCTCAATGGTTCGATTTTCGTCGAGGCGGTCTTCTCGCTCCCGGGCGTTGGCCGGGTCCTGGTCGATGCAGTCAAGGGGCGCGACTATCCCGTGTTGCAGTTCGGCGTCATCGCCTATGCCGCCATAGTCGTTGTGGTCAATTTGCTCGTCGACCTTGCCTATGTTGTCGCCGACCCTCGCGTTCGGCTGGAGAAGTAAGTCATGACGGACCCAGCCTTCGATCATCGCGGAACAGGCCGCTGGTCCTTCGGCGTTTTGCACGTATCAGCTCTCGCTTTGGCACTCATCATCGCGCTTGGCGTCATGGCGCCGCTCATCGCACCGTACGATCCGAACGCGGTCAACCTGCTCGCTCGCTTGAAGCCGCCGGTCTGGCTTGACGGCGGGAGTTGGGCAAATCCACTGGGCACCGACAGTATTGGCCGAGACCTTCTTACCCGCTGCCTCTATGGCATCCGAACCAGCTTCGGCATCGCCATCATCGGGCTGATCTTCAGCGCGGTCCTCGGCGTGGTGCTTGGCCTCCTGTCCGGCCTCGGCGGCAAGTGGGTCGACCGCTCCGTGATGACCATTACAGATGTGTTCATCACCCTGCCGAATCTGCTGCTCCTGCTTTGCGGCATTACCCTGCTTGGCTCGGAAATCTGGGTCTTGGTCTTGATGATCGGCCTCGTCCGCTGGGAGGCTTACGCGCGGCTGGTGCGCGGCCAGGTCTTGACCCTTCGCGAACAGGGCTATGTCGAGGCTAGCCGGGCCCTTGGCGGCGGCCAGATGCAGATCGCGCTGAAGCACATTCTGCCCAATTTGGCTTCACCGTTGGTCGTGATCCTCACCCTGAGTTTTCCGGCCGTATTGCTGATGGAGGCGGGCCTTTCCTTCCTCGGAGTCGGCGTCCAGCCACCAACAGCGTCGCTCGGGCGCATGATCGGGGACGGCCGCGACTACTTAGTCAACGAGTGGTGGGTCTCCGGCATGCCCTCGATCGTCATCGCCACGATCACTTTGTTGTTCCAGTTCATCGGCGACAGCCTGCGTGATCGCATCGATGTTAGAGCCGATGGCTGAACCGGTCCTTGCCGCGCGCGGCGTCCACGTCCGATTCGACACCGCGACCGGCCCGATCCACGCCGTGCGCGGCGTCGACTTGGACATTCACGCCGCAGAAACTGTTGCCCTGGTCGGCGAGAGCGGCAGCGGCAAATCGGCGTTCGCCAAGAGCTTTCTCCGCCTGCACCAGCCGCCATTCACCACGCCACGCACACATATTGAGGGCAAGATCGTGCTGAGTCGACCCGACGGGCCCGTCGATCTAGTCGCCCTCAGCGACGCTGAGATGCGGGCTGTGCGGGCCCGTGATATCGGCATCGTTTTTCAGGACGCTTTGTCGGCACTGAATCCGACGCAGCGCGCCGGCGAGCAGATTGCAGAAGCGCTGCGTGAGGCGAGGCCCGACATCCGCCGGAAAGAGGCGAAAGCTATGGCGGTCGACATCCTCGACCGGGTTGGCATTCCCGACGCCGGGACGAGGTCGCGCGCCTATCCCCACCAGTTGTCTGGCGGACAGCGCCAGCGGGTGATGATCGCCATCGCTGCCATTCGATCGCCGCAACTGCTGGTCGCCGACGAACCCACCACGGCCCTTGACGTTACGGTACAGGCCCGGCTGCTGCGACTCCTGAAGGACTTTCAGATCGAATCCCGCATGGCGATGCTGTTCATCACCCACGATCTCAACATTGTCGCGGAAATCGCCGACCGGGTGGCGGTCATGCATCAGGGACAGATCGTCGAAATCGCGCCAACCCGCGAAATCTTTGGTGCGCCCCAACACGATTACACGAAACTCCTGCTTGCAAGCCTGCCCGGCCGTCGCCCCAGGCTTGCGCGTGCGCCCCAGTCGGCGGAGGTACCAGGTGCCCCGCTTATCGAAGCATCGGATATCTCGGTAACATTTGGAGGCACGATGCTCCGCCGCGCGCTGCCCGTTAACGCGCTTAGGTCGGTTAACCTTTCTGTCTATCCCGGCGAAAGGCTGGGTATCGTAGGCGAATCAGGATCTGGCAAGACAACCCTTGGCCGTGTGATCCTCGGGCTGCAAAGCCCGACCGCGGGGGTGCTGCGCGTCGGTGGCTGGAACCCGCTTCGGCTCGGCCGTGACGAGGCCATACGATTCCGGCGCAGAGTACAAGTGGTGTTTCAGGATTCCGCCGCGTCGCTTGATCCGCGCATGACTGTCGGACGGTCGGTGCGGGAAGGACTGGACATCCATCGCATTGGCAGACCCAATGACCGCGATGCACGCGTGCGCGCGGCACTCGAGCAGGTGGGTCTGAATCCCGACTTCGCAAGTCGCTTTCCGCACATGCTGTCGGGTGGTGAGCGCCAACGCGTCAACATCGCCCGAAGTCTTGTGGTTGAGCCAGACATTCTGATCGCCGACGAACCTGTTTCCGCGCTGGATGTTTCCATTCAGGCGCAAATCCTCGATCTGTTGAATGCGCTATCCGCCGACCTCGGTTTGACGATGGTGTTCATTTCACATGATCTCTGGGTGGTGCGGGAGCTTTGTGACCGCATCGCCGTCATGAAGGACGGAGAGATAGTCGAAACCGGGCAGACCGAGCAACTGTTTGAAGCGCCGAGTCATCCTTATACGCGCGATCTCCTGGAAAGCGCGCCACAACTACCGGAACCAGTAATCAGCGGCGTTGGCGTCCTTTGATGGACACTGGATTGCCGAAGGCGTATCCGCCCGGGCGCGAGCCATGGTTGCCGGGGCCAATAAGCACGACGCCGCGTAGCTACTTCTCCCGACCTTCTACAATCGAAGCGGCAAGCCGCAGGTATCCCTGGATCAATGGTCGGTTGCGGCGCGATTTCAGACAGGTGACATAGGCGCGCGTGAACATCTCGGAATCCGTGACCGATAGCGGTCGCAGATCTGGATGCGGCCCGAATTCCCTTTCCGAAATGACGCCGACGCCGAACCCGCGGACGATTGCTTCGCGCAGACCCTCGCGGCTTTCGATTTCAAAGACCCGCTCTACCGCTACGCCGGCCGCCGCGGCCGCCTCGTCGAAGGCCTGCTGG
>JAKZVH010000155.1:0-10482 GCA_047516145.1 Gammaproteobacteria bacterium | reverse complement strand
GTGCTGGACATGGGGCGTTTTTCCGGCCCGCCCGATGCCCGGCATCAAGTTTCGGGCATCGGACACGTTAAAGGACCCACCGGGTTGCGAATGGCGGCGAGTATAGCCCGACAGACGTTCTACTCATATTGAATCCTATACATTTTTTTGACGGACCCAGTTCGAGCAGTTAGAGTAGGCCGCTGTTTCTTTAGGGGTGTTCCGTGGGGTCGTATCCAATCGGTATTCGCCACGACTACAAGGACGCCGCTCTGGCAGTGGCGGCAAGGCCCGTGCGCCGGTGGCCTTGGCTTGTCGTCGGTCTGGCGATGCCTTCGCTCGCCGTTGCACTGATTTTGGTCAGTACCAACATCGAAACCGCGTCCGTTCCGGAACCCGGCAACCTGTTTCAGGCTGTTGAACCTCCCATCCTGACAGGTATTTCGCAAGA
Organism: Gammaproteobacteria bacterium; assembly: GCA_047516145.1. Lineage (GTDB taxonomy): Bacteria > Pseudomonadota > Gammaproteobacteria > Steroidobacterales > Rariloculaceae > UBA6522. The sequence continues at coordinate 10,052 of JAKZVH010000155.1, read as the reverse complement.
CCGCTTCGACACGATTGTCCCCATCGTTCCGGAGCACACCTCCGCGGGCGGCCTGGTACGGATGATCGTCGGTGAGGGGGATTCACTTGACCAAATGTTTCGGCGGAATGGCCTCAGCCTGAGCGACCTTGGCGCCATGGCGAGAATCCCCGACGCCGCTTACTACTTGCGAATGCTCAACCCCGGCAATGCAATCGTCGCTACCCACGATGCCGGACGCGTGCTCACGCTGAAACGGGAAATCGACGATTTGAAGATGCTCAGTATCGTCCGCCAATCCGACGGGTTTGCCGCGAACATCGTCGAGCGGCCCGTTGAGACGCGCTCGGTTGGCGCCCATGGAGTTATCCAGCGCTCGCTTTTCGCCGCTTCCCAGAACGCCGGGCTTTCCGATCCCATAACGATGAAAATGGCGGAGATATTCCAGTGGGATATCGATTTCCTCCAGGACGTACGCGTCGGCGACGAATTCACCGTCATATACGAAGAACTGTGGAGCGAAGGCGAGAAACTGAGGGATGGCGAAATACTCGCGGCAGAGTTCATCAATCGCGGCGCAAGCTACAGGGCGGCCCGCTACACCGACAAAAGCGGCACCGCGAATTACTTCACGCCCGACGGCCGTAGCGTTCGCAAGGCCTTCATTCGGGCACCCGTCGACTTCACTCGGATCAGTTCGACCTTCGACCTGAGTCGCCGCCACCCCATCCTCAACGCGATCCGCGCACACCGGGGAGTGGACTACGCCGCGCCCTCCGGTACTCCCGTGCGAGCGGCGGGAGAAGGCTGGGTCAGGTCCCTGGGCGCCCGCAACGGTTACGGCAACACGATCGTCGTCGGACATGGCGGCAACATCACTACGTTGTACGCTCACCTCTCCCGGTTTGCCGATATCCGCATCGGCAGCCGCATTCAACAGGGCCAAACCATCGGCTACGTCGGCATGTCCGGATTGGCTACCGGACCGCACCTGCACTACGAATATCGGGTCAATGGCGTTCATCGCAACCCGCAGACAGTCGCGCTGGAATCCTCGGAGCCGGTATTCCTGGCCGATACCGACGCGTTCCAGCGGTCTGTTGCGGGACTGTGGCACCAGCTCGATATTCACCGGCCAACCCAGCTCAGGGCCACCGCAACGTACTAGCAGCCCGTGGGTGAGTTGTATCTCGGACTGATGTCGGGAACCAGCCAGGACGGCGTGGACGCTGCGCTGGTGACGATCGGGTCCACAGACTACACGGTCCAGCGAACGGCGACCACGCCGTACCCCGAGACGCTGCACGGCCGCATTGGCGCGCTTCTCAGGGATCCACGGCCCTCCCTCCACGAGCTGGGCCAATTGGATGTCGCCATCGGCAACTTCTTCGCACGGTGCGTCAACCGGCTGCTTGACGAGTGCGCCGTTGCGCCAGGGCAAGTCGCTGCCATCGGCCATTCGGGCCACACTGTTTTGCACTGCCCGGCTGGCCCGGAGCCATTCACCATGCAACTGGGAGACCCCAGTACGGTAGCGGCCGCAACGGGAATCGCTACAGTGGGGCACCTGCGGCAGATGGATGTGGCGCTTGGCGGGCAGGGAGCGCCCCTGGCGCCGGCTTTCCACCAATGGAGCTTCTCCCACCCGCAGGAGTGCCGCGTGGTCGTCAACATCGGCGGAATCGCGAATATCACGATACTGCAGCCCGGCCGAACGCTCCTGGGCTTCGACACGGGCCCGGGCAATACGCTGCTCGACGGGTGGACGCGGCGGTGCCTGGGTCGACCCTACGACCATGACGGCGATTGGTCGCGCACCGGGCGGATCCACGGGAAGCTCTTGAAGATATTGATGGATGACGCGTATTTCCGTCGGCTACCACCCAAGTCCACCGGCCTTGAGCACTTCAACCTCGCATGGCTTGAGTCGGGCCTGGAGCGTACGGGTGAGCGCCCAAGCGATGAGGACATACAGGCCACGCTCACGGAACTCACCGCCGCCACGATCACCGATGCCGTCGCCGCCGTTGATTGCGCACCCCGCCGCGTCATTCTCTGCGGTGGCGGGACTCACAACTCGGCGCTTACGGACCGCCTTGCCGCTCGCCTGGACAGCGCCACGGTGGAATCGAGCGCCAGGCATGGCATTGGGCCGGAATGGGTAGAGGCGGTGCTATTCGCCTGGCTGGCACGCGCGCGGTTGCGGGGCGAGCCGGGCAACGCGCCAGCGGTCACCGGTGCCTGCCGGCCCGCGCCACTCGGCGGCGTATACTATGGCATGGGTCGGCATTGACGGCGGCACGAAGAAATTGCCGTGGATACGCTAAACCTCAGACTTCCCGACTACTACATCAATCGCGAGTTGGCCCAGCTTGAGTTCATCCTGCGAGTTCTGCACCAGGCCAAGGACGAGGCCGTTCCGCTGCTGGAACGGCTGAAGTTCCTGTGCATTTCCTCGACAAACCTGGATGAATTTTTCGAGATCCGGGTTTCCGGACTCAAGCAACGCGTGGAAATCAGCTCGGCCCCCATCGGCCCGGAGTGCATGACGCCAGCCGAGGCATTGCGCAGTCTGGCCGAGAAGACCACCGAACTGGTCGCCGACCAGTACCGCGTACTCAATGACGAACTCATCCCGCAACTCGCCAAGGCCGGGATACGGTTCGTTCAGCGGGTCGAATGGAGCGCCGAACAGCGCCGTTGGCTGGAGAATTACTTTCACACCGAGGTCGTTTCGGTACTCAGTCCCACCACCCTGGACCCGACACGCCCGATCCCGCGCATCCTCAACAAGAGCCTGAACTTCATCGTCAGCCTCCAGGGACAGGACGCCTTCGGCCGCCAACGACAGCGGGCGATCGTTCAGGCCCCGCGCTCGCTGCCGAGGCTCATTCAGTTGCCAGTGGACCTGGCTGGCAGCGGCGGCGCGGATTTCGTATTGCTTTCTTCCATCATCCACGCCTTTGCCGACCGACTTTTCGCGGGACTGACAATCGACGGCTGCTACCAGTTTCGAGTCACGCGCAACAGCGACTTCTACCTCGATCACGAAGAGGCGGACGACTTGATCCGGGCGCTGGAAGGGGAGCTGTTCGAGAGCCGTTACGGGGCGGCCGTACGACTGGAGACGGCGCACAACTGTCCCGACGAACTCGCGGAATATCTGCTGGAGCACTTCAAGCTGGGCCGCGAGGACCTCTATCAAGTCAATGGCCCGGTCAACCTGGAGCGCTTGCTGGCGGTCTACGATCTGCTGGATGCGCGCGAGCTGAAGTACCCGCCGTTCACGCCCGGCGTCCCCAAGGTGCTGATTACGAACAAGAACATGTTCGACGCGATCGCCAAGGAGGATATCCTGCTGCACCATCCGTATCAGTCCTTCACGCCGGTAATGGATTTCCTCTACCGTGCCGCCACCGACCCCGATGTGCTGGCCATCAAGCAGACCCTGTACCGGACCAGCCCCGACTCCCCGGCGATGGACAGCCTCGTGCAGGCGGCAAAGGCGGGCAAGGAAGTGACGGTGGTGATCGAACTCAGGGCGCGGTTCGACGAGGCGGCCAATATCGAACTGGCGAACCGGCTACAGGAAGCGGGTGCCCATGTGGTTTACGGCGTCGTGGGCTACAAGACCCATTGCAAGATGCTACTCGTTGTTCGCAGGGAAGGCGGGCGGCTGCGGCGGTACATTCACGTGAGCACCGGAAACTATCACCCGAAGACGACGCGAGTGTATTCCGACTACGGTCTGCTCACCGCCAACGAGCAAATGGGTGAAGATGTGCACGAGGTGTTCATGCAGATCACGAGCCTCACCAAGACGTCGGAATTGAACCTGCTGTTTCAGGCGCCGTTCTCGCTGCGCGACAAGCTCATCGAACTCATCCAGCGCGAGACCACCCATGCGGCCGCGGGTCGCAAGGGAAAGATCGTCGCCAAGATCAATGCATTGGTCGAACCACAGCTAATACGCGCCCTGTACAAGGCCTCCATGGCTGGCGTTTCCGTGGATCTGTTGGTGCGCGGAATCTGCTGTCTGAGGCCGGGAATCCCGGAGGTCTCGGAGAACATTCGGGTTCGCTCCATCGTCGGCCGATTCCTGGAGCACGCCCGATGCTACTACTTCCACAACGATGGCGCCGATGACCTCTTCTGCTCCAGCGCCGACTGGATGGATCGCAACCTCTTTCGCCGCATCGAAATCATGTACCCAATTCTGGACGGGAACCTGAAGCGGCGCCTGATCCACGATCTCGATATCAATCTCGCGGACAATACCGAAGCCTGGAAGCTGCTCGCCGACGGCTCCTATCGACGATGTCAGCCGCAGGAAGAGGAAGCGATCGTCTCGGCGCAGACGACGCTGCTGCGAGAACTCTCCGAAGCTTCCTGATAGCCCATCCCAAGCTGGAATCCCAGGGCTTCCAGCCAGACGCGTTCCTGTTCGAGGTCCGCTCGAGTCAGGTGATTCTCCTCCAGCCAAGTACGTTCAAAACAAACTTCCAGGCGCTTACCGGCGACGCTCAGATGAATTGGCGGCGACTCCACCACCCGACGGCTGCGGTTCAGAAGCACCGCGAGCCGGAACAGGACCGTGAGCCGCAAAGCCGGCTTGCGTAACGACGCCGGCAGTTCGGCGGCACTGAATCCATCCAGTTTTCGGCGGTGGTGCCCCACAACAATGGCGAGCTGGAGTTGCTCGAGCCGATTGAACCCGGGCAGATCGGCATTGGCGATGAGGTAAGCTGCGTGCTGGTGGTGCTTGGCATGGGCAATATCCAAACCCACCTCATGCAACCGCGCCGCCCAGGCCAGCGCACGGGCATTGGTTGGAGCTTCAAGCCCCCAGGCGGCCTGAACCTGTGTCAGCAGATCAAGCGCCGAAGTTTCAACCTGCTGCGCCTGGGTGCGATCCACGTTGAAACGCGACTGCATCGCGTCGATGGTCCGGTCCCTGGCGTCCTGGCGCTGTATTCGCCCGAGCATGTCATACAGCAGACCCTCGCGGAGCGCGCCGTCGCTGACTTGCAGTTCATCGATCCCCAGGCCGATCATGGTTTCGAGCAGTATCACCAATCCTCCCGGAAACACCGGCGCGCGTTGTGGATTGAATTCCGGAAGATCGAGGTTCTGCACGCCGCCGGCGCGGTTTACCTCGCCCATCAGGGTCTTTAGAGCATCCACGGTCAGCCCGCCCTCGATAAGACCGAGGCCACGCGCCACGCTTTCCGCCGCGCGGATGGTGCCCGACGAACCCACCGCGGTTTTCCAGCCCAACGATCGAAAGGGCGCGATAACCGGTTGCAGCTCCAGGCGCGCCGCAAGCCGCGCCCTTTCGAAACGCATTGCGCTGACCCGGCCGTCCTCAAAGAAGCGTGCGCTCAACCCCACGCAACCCATGAACAGGCTCTCAAGATACCTGGGCTCGTATCCCTCACCGATGATCAATTCCGTGCTGCCCCCACCGATATCGATCACCAGCATCTGGTCGTCGGCGCTGGGAACGTGGTGAGACACGCCGACGTAGATCAGCCGCGCCTCCTCGATGCCCGATATGACCTCCACCGGGTGCCCCAGTGCGGCCTCCGCCGCGCGCCGAAAATTTCCGGCGCGCCGGGCCCGACGCAACGTATTGGTGCCCACCACGCGCACGCGGTGGGCGTGCATGTCACGCAATCGTTCGCCGAATCGCCCCAGACAGTCCAGCGCGCGCGCCGCAACCCGATCGCTCAGCCCACCGCCAGCGTCGAGCCCGGAAGCGAGGCGGACCATTTCGCGGATACGATCGATAATCGTGAACTGCCCGTGACGCAGCCGCGCCACGACCATATGGAAACTGTTTGAGCCCAGATCCACCGCCGCCATGACAGCCGGAGGTTCTCGCGCCAGTTCCAGGTCAATGGCGCGCGATCCCCTCGGGGTCGATGTCGGTACAATCAAACGGAAAAGGAAGATCCACAACCGCAGGTAGTGGCGGCGTTGGGATTCCGAATGATGAATTGCGCGCCCGAAAGATCTTCCTTGTAGTCGATCTCGGCGCCCATGAGGTATTGCACGCTCATGGGGTCGATCAGCAGCGTGACGCCGCGGTTTGCGACTTCCGTATCGCCATCCTCGACCGCTTCATCGAACGTAAACCCATACTGGAACCCCGAGCAACCGCCGCCGGAGATGTATACGCGCAATTTGAGCAGTGAGTTGCCCTCCTGCTCGATCAACTGGCCTACTTTCAGCGCCGCTGCGTCGGTAAAGTTCAGCGGCGGTGGAATCGGTGTGGGATGTTGCATTTCCATACCCCAATAATGACGCGATTGGAGTCTCGCGTCCACACCCAGTGTGGTCCAATGCTATATGAGCCTGAACGAGGGCAGCGTTTCCAACGCTACATGAGCCTGAACTTCCGGTCTGGGCGATCATTGGAGCATGATCGTGGCACTTCAGACCGAACGCATTTGCACGGTCGATCGGGTCAGGGCCTTCCTGGAAGGCAGCGAGCCGGTCGACTATGTCCCACAAGACCGGGACGACGTCTACGAGTTTGTCCGGCGCACTCTGGTGCGCATTGGCTACACGCGGCTGAGCCGGCCCGGCAAGGGGGCGGTTCGCCGGTACTTGGCGAAAATGACGGGATTGTCTCGGGCCCAGGTGACCCGGCTGATCGGCCAGCACCGCGCGACGGGGCGCGTGGTGGACCGTCGCCGCGGCCACAGCGGACGGCCCTTCGAGCGGGTCTACACGGCGGCGGATATCCGTCTGTTGGCCGAGGTCGACGAGATCGGCAACCGGATGTGCGGTCCGGCCACCTGCGCGGTGCTGCGGCGCGCCTGGGAGGTCTTCGGCGACCGACGGTTCGAGCGCTTGGCGTCCCTGTCCAGTGCGCACCTGTACAACCTGCGCCGTTCCAAGACCTACCGTGCCAAGCGCACCGTGTGGCGGCACACGAAGCCGACGGCGACGCGGATCGGCGTGCGCGACCGGCCGCGGCCGCACGGGCGGCCCGGTTTTGTGCGCGTGGATACCGTGCATCAGGGTGACCGGGACGGTGAGAAGGGTCTGTACCCGATCAATCTGGTGGACGAGGTTACCCAATTCGAGCACATCGGCGCGGTAGCGCGGATCTCCGAGGCGTTCTCGATCCCCGTGCTGGAAGCCCTGCTGGTCACGCTGCCGTTCTCGGTGCTGGGCTTCCATGCGGACAACGGCTCGGAGTACATCAATCGCCAAGTCGCTGAATGACTGAACAAACTGCAGGTCGGGCAGTTCACCAAGTCGCGCGCCAGGCGGTCCAATGACAATGCGCTGGTCGAGGGCAAGAACGCCTGGGTGGTGCGCAAGTGGCTGGGTCACGACCACATCCCGCAACACTTCGCGGCCCAGGTCGACGCCTTCACCCAGGAGGTGCTGACGCCGTACGAGAAGCTGAAGTCGTTGCCCGACGCTGCGCGGTACTTGCGCCCCGGCGTGACCTTCGATGCTCTGGACGCGCGGGCCCTTGCCATGACGGACCTGGAGGCGAACATGCAAGCGAACCGCGCCCGCGATGCGCTGTTCCGGGCCATCGGCCAAGCCACCTCGGAGGCCGCCTGATGGGGCGCCGCAACGGCCGTGGCGATGGCCAACCTCTCCCTCTCGACGATCGACCAACCCGCGTACCAGCGCGCTGGCGGCAACCTCCAGCCCCGGTCCCGTGGAGTTCGTGGACGAGTCCTTCGGACCGGCACGCGCCCTGCGGACCGTGGGGACAGCCCGTGGACAACGCCCCCGCGTTGCCCACCGCCTGCCCCCACTCGCGCGCCTCTCGCCCACGAACTCCACAGGATCAACAACCAGTTTTCGATGAAGAGGAAGAACAGGAAACCCCGACCGTTCAACTTGCCCCTAACCTCCAGCAGCGTTGCACTTGTACAGCACTTTCAACACCGCCAAAATAAGGTCCCTACAACAACCCCCGACCGGAAGGCAGGCTCACCACCAAGCCCTTCCGTTCAGGCTCATGTTCTCATTGGAAAACGCTCACGCCCGCCAGGAAATGCGGACTCGCATCTGCTGGTGCAAGAGCCGGTGCAACCGCATAATCCCTGGATCGCACCCTGAGTTGGCGCGGGCAATCCAGGCGATCACGTGACCATGAACACAAGAAAGACGCTATACCTGGCCAATCCCTATGGTTTTTCCATGCAGCAGCGCGAGGGGCCCTTGGCCGAACTCGTTGCCGAACTGACAGCGCTGGGCGCGGAGGTCTGGGAGCCGTTCGCGCGTAACAATCAGGTCGACCAGGCGACTCCGCGCTGGGCCTATCGGGTCGGACAAGCGGACCTGCGGGACGTTCGCAACGCCGACGGTCTGTTCGCCGTCGTCAACGGATGCCCTCCCGACGAAGGGGTAATGGTGGAATTGGGCCTGGCCATTGCCTGGGAGAAGCCCGTGTTCCTGTTCCGGGACGATTTTCGCCGCTGCTCCGACAGCGAAATCTATCCGCTTAACCTGATGGTATTCAGCGGCCTGCCGGAAACCGGTTGGGAGGCGTATTGGTACCGCTCGGTGGCGGAGACCGCCGATCGCGGCAAGGCCCTCGCGCGGTGGCTGCGGGCAGGCTGAACGGGCCGGCCGGGAGCATTCAATTCCGCGGTGATCGGCGCCAATGCGGCGGCCACCAACCGGGCGGCGGTGGCGGTGGGGAATGGGCCAGCGGCCCAAGTTCGGTCAGTGCCCGCACGTAGACACGGCGCTTGAAATAGATCACCTCGCTGACCGGCGCCCAGTATTCGACCCACCGGGACCGGTCAAACTCCGGCTCGACGGTGTGGTCGAAGCGCACACATCCAGGGTCGCAGCGCAGTCGCAGAAGAAACCAGCGCTGTTTCTGGCCGATACACAACGGGAGCTGTTCCCGGCGGACAAATCGCTCGGGCAGACGATACCGGAGCCAGTCGCGCGTGCAGCCCAGGTTCTCAACGTCATCCGACCCGAGGCCGACTTCCTCCTCGAGTTCCCGGTACATCGCCTCCTCCGCACTCTCGTCGGGACGGATGCCACCTTGGGGAAACTGCCAGCCGCGGCGGCCAACACGGCCACCGACCAGAACGCGTCCTTCGCCGTCCATCAGAATCATGCCGACGTTGGCACGATAGCCTTGTGAGTCGATCCGATCCATTCGCCTTACCGCAGAATTGACGCAATTCTTTCATATTTTCCCGCACGCGGCAGCGATGACCGTCGAATGATCCTCAATCCCCGGGGATGTCAAGATAGTCCCTTCCCGCCTCCATCAGCGACACAAATCCGGCTTCGTCCCCCGCCTCGACCAGGTCACGAACCCGTTGGGCAGCTTCCACCAGTGCCTTTAGCGGGGCACCGCCGAAGCGGTTGAGCGCCTGGATCTCGAAGTACAGTTGCGGATTGTCCCGGGCCACTCCGCTGGCTACCTGCAATTGCGCGTCGAACGTGGTGCTGGAAAGCGCCTTCAGGTGGGGCGCCAACTCCCCGCTTCCGGCCAACGCCGTGAAGAACGCCAGGTTCAGGGCATGGGAGAGGCCCAGCACGTAGGCGATGGCCCGGTCATGGTCGTCAAGACTCATATTCACCCGTTCCGCCATGGTGGAAGCAAATAGCTGACGCGCTTCGGCAAGGTCCTGCTCCGATCCCACATCGACGAAAATAACGTGACGGCCGGACAACAGGCGGGTATTCGGCCCGAACATCGGATGCACCGAGGCGATCCGGCAACCGGCACGATCGAGCGCCTCAAACGCGGGCATCAAGGGTGTTTTCAACGATCCAACGTCCATAACAAGACCGCGCGGGCGCCTGCTCGCGAGGGCCTCAAGAATTTCCGCGGTCACCTTGATGGGTGCCGCCACAACGATGATTTCCTGCTCCAGATCGCTCTGTTGCCAGTCCGATACGCGCGGGAAGGGAAGTGGCGACCTCCTTGGGTCGGCAATCTCTATGAAGTACCCCTGGGAAGCCAGAAACTCGGCCATCCAGCTGCCCATCTTTCCAGCGCCGCCGATGACCAGCGCCGTTTTCCCCGCGCCGGTACTCTCCGCCGCCACCCGCGTCTGCTCCTGATG
>JAKZVH010000154.1:0-18527 GCA_047516145.1 Gammaproteobacteria bacterium | reverse complement strand
CCGAATCCATTCCCGAAGTCCGTCTACGACAACGTCGCCTACGGGCCGAGAATCCATGGACTGGCTCGCGACCGCCAGGAACTGGACAATATTGTCCGTTTGAGCCTCGAGCGGGCGGGCCTTTGGTCGGAGGTCAAGGATCGCCTGGAGGAGCCGGGCACGGGGTTGTCCGGCGGTCAGCAACAGCGGTTGTGTATCGCCAGAACCATCGCCGTTGGACCCGATGTCATTCTCATGGACGAGCCCTGTTCCGCCCTGGACCCCATTGCCACGGCGCACATCGAGGACCTGATCGACGAGTTGAAACAGAATTTCGCCATCGCGATTGTCACCCACTCCATGCAGCAGGCGGCGAGAGTCTCCCAACGTACTGCCTACTTCCACCTCGGCCGACTCATCGAGGTCGGCGACACGGATCAGATCTTCACAAATCCGCAACACGAGCTGACCGAGGACTACATTACCGGCCGATTCGGCTGATCGGGTCAACTTCCAGCCCGCCGTCCCTCCAACCTTGCGGCACCTGCCCGCGTTTCCCCCGGCGAGGGGGCGCCGCGCAAGATCGGATGTGGCCGAGCGCACTCCGCACCGGCATCGATCCCGCACACCATGGCGCACGTTGGACAGCAATGTAAAAGAAGTGTAATACGGCCGCGCGATACTCTGCGCCGCACCCCCTCGCTACGAATGTCGGTTAGATATCCAGGGTTGCAGGGACTGAATTTCCAAGGAGCACGCCCCATGAGATCCTTCCAGCCGATTCTGCTCGTCTTGTGCTGTCTCGCCATCCCGCCGGTTCATGCGCAGACCGATGCTGCCGGGGAGATTGCTCAACTCGAGGCTCGAATAGCCCTTCTCGAGGAACGGCTCGCTCAAATCGAGTCACGCGTCGCCGGTGGAGTTGAAGCCGATTCCGAGGACCAGGCCCAACGGGCAGTAGCGGTGCCGGTTACCCGGCGGGAGGAGCCGGCATGGACGCAAGGTCTGGTTTTGGACGGCGATCTGCGTTATCGGCATGAGACGATCAATGACGACGCGTTGTCGGTAAGGCACCGTCACCGAATCAGGGCTCGGGCCAATGCAACTGCAACCCTTGACGAAAATATGGAAGCGGGCTTCGGTCTGTCCACCGGAGGCGCCGCGAACGACAGCGGCAATCAGACCCTGGATGAAGGCTTTTCCCGGAAGTCCATCGGTTTGGATCTTGCCTACTTCGATTGGAGACTCGCGCGGAGTCTGAATCTTGTCGGCGGCAAGATGTCCAACCCGTTCTTCCGGCCCGGGGGCCATCATTTGCTATACGACGGCGATTTGCGGCCGGAGGGGCTTGCACTCAAGATGTCTTCGGGCGCGTTCTTCGCGAACGCGTCGACGTTCTGGACGGAGGAACGCGGATCCGGTCCGGATTCGGTGTGGTACGGTCTTCAAGCCGGCTATCGGGGTTCGCCGGCAGACGGCATTTCGCTGACAACGGGAGCAAGCATTCACGAGCTCAGCCACGCTCAAGGCCGCGCGCCCGTATTCACCCCTTCCAGTGGACAGGGCAATCAACTCGACGGCAACGGCAACTATCGCTACGGATTTTCCCAGGTGGAGGTCTTCGGGGAACTCAGGCTCAACCTCGCCGGTCACCCGATGACGGTGTTTGTGGACTACGTTACAAATGCGGCGGCCGACGTATATGCGGACGGGATCGCTCTGGGTGTTGCCTACCGGCGGGCTACCGATTTGGGGACATGGAACCTGGGCTATATCTATCAGGACCTCGAGGCCAACGCAGTTGTCGGCGCGTTCACCGACTCGGACTTCGCCGGTGGAACGAGCGATGGCAGCGGTCACACTCTGCGAGCGGGGTATTCGTTGCCGGGAGGCCTGGGTCTGGCGCTACGGTACATCATCGGGGATCGGGGCGAGGCCGCCGGAAACCTCAGGGACTACAACAGGCTTCAGGCAGACCTGAACTTTTCCTATTGACCCGGCTATTCGGGAGGTCGCAGCAACTCGTTCAGACTGGTCTTGGCGCGCGTGCGTGCGTCGACCCGCTTGACGATCACCGCACAATAGAGGCTGTACCGGCCGTCGTCGGAGGGCAGGTTGCCGGGGACCACCACGGATCCCGCGGGCACGCGCCCGTAGCCGATCGTGCCGCTGGCGCGGTCGTAGATGCGCGTGCTCTGGCCCAGGAACACGCCCATGGCGATCACGCTGCCGCGCTCGACGACTACGCCCTCTACCACTTCGGAGCGCGCCCCGATAAAGCAGTCGTCTTCGATGATGGTGGGGGTCGCCTGGAGCGGCTCGAGCACGCCGCCGATACCGACACCACCGGAGAGGTGGACGTTCTTGCCGATCTGTGCGCAACTGCCGACCGTCGCCCAGGTGTCGACCATGGCGCCACGGTCCACGTAGGCGCCGATATTCACGTAGGACGGCATCAGCACGACGTCCGGTGCGATATAGGCGCCGCGGCGCGCCAAAGCGCCCGGAACGACGCGGGTACCGGATGCCGCGAAGCGCTCCGCATCGTATCCGGCGTATTTCAGCGGCACCTTGTCGAAGAATCGGGCGCAGCCGTCGCCGGCCGGTGCGTTGTCGTGGATTCGAAAGTACAGCAGCACGGCCTTTTTCAGCCATTCATTGACGACCCAGTCGCCGTTTACGGGTTCCGCGACGCGCAGTTCTCCGGAGTCGAGGCCGCGGATGCAGTATTCGATTGCCTCGGTGGTTTCGGCGCCGGCGCTACCGGGCGTCAGGTCGGCGCGGTTCTGCCACGCCAAATCGATTGCTGCGATCCATTCCGCCATGTTTCGTCGCTCTCCTGAAGTATCCGGGGCTTGCAGCGCGTTGCGCCGAATCAGTGCGCTGCCGATGCCGATAGAGTGTTTTCGATCGCCTCGACGAGTCGTTCGCAATGCGTCCCGTCCAACGGTTTGTTCCGATCCGTCGCGATGAAGAACACGTCCTCCGCGCGCTCGCCGAGCGTCGTGATCTTGGCGTTGTGCAACACCACGGCGTGCTCTTCGAATAGCGTACCGAGTTGCAACAGCAGTCCTGGCCGGTCGGCGGCCACCAACTCGAGCACGGTACGATTGTTGGCGGGGTCCTGGGATACCCTGGCCTGAGCGGCCGTGGAGAACATGCGTACCTGCCGCGGTGCCCGCCGGTAGACCATGAGCGGGCGGCCATCGGCAATTGTCAGCGCCTTGGGTAGCCGGGAACGAATCTCTTGCAGGCGCCGCGGCTCGCCGATTCGGCTTCCGTCGCTCTCCAGCACGCAGTAGGTATCGAGGGTTCGCGTCTCGCTCATGGGTACGATGCGGGCGTCGACAACGGTCAAGCCCAGTTCATCCAGCGCCGCGGTGGTGCGGACGAACGAACGCAGCTCGCGTGGCGCATAGACCATGATGGCAGTGAGCCCCTTGGAGACCTCATCGCTCACATCCACCACCACGGACGCGCCCCCGGCCGACCCTGCCAGCACGCGCGTGTGCCAGGCGACTTCCTCGGGTCGGTGGCGGAGGTAGTACTCGTCGGTGAAATCGGTCCACACCGGTTCCCAGGATTGCGCCGTCAGCCCCGCTTCGCCGAGCAACTGCCGCGCCTGGTCCTGGGTCTCCGCGATGAGTTCGTCGGCATCGATGGGCCTTGCGAAGCCGCGCCGCAGGGCGCGTTTGGTGAGGTCGTAGAGCTCCACGAACAGCGTAGCCTTCCAGGAATTCCATATTTTCGGATTGGTCCCGCGAACGTCCGCCACGGTGAGCACGTACAGGTAGTTCAGGTGCGTCTCGTCGCCCACTGCCCGGGCGAATTCGTTGACGACGCCGGGATCGTTCAAATCCTTTTTCTGGGCGGTCATCGACAGCAACAGATGCCGCCGCACGAGCCACGCCATCAGGCGGGCGTCGTAGCGACTCATGCCGTGCTCCAGACAGAATGCCTTCGCGTCCACGGCACCCAGTACTGAATGGTCGCCGCCGCGCCCCTTGGCGATGTCGTGAAAGAGACCCGCCAGATAGGCGATCTCGGGTTTCTCCAGCGACTGCATGATGCGGCTGCAGAGCGGAAACTCCCGGTTGAACCGCGGCAACGCAAAGCGGCGCAGGTTCTCCACTACGAACAGCGTGTGGGCATCCACCGTATAGGCGTGAAAGAGATCGTACTGCATGCGTCCGACAACTCGCCCGAACGCCGGAATGTAAAGGCCCAGTACGCCGTAGGTGTTCATTCGCTTGAGAGTCCGGGTGACTCCCTGCGGTGCTCTGAGGATGTCGAGGAACAGGCGGTGGTTGCGTGGGTTCTGCCGGAATTCCTCGTCGATCAGGTATAGATGCTGCTTGATGAGCGCAATCGTCCTGGCGTTCACGCCGCGCAATTCGATATTGCGCTCCAGGAGCAGGAAGATTTCCAGCAACGCCGAAGGGTCGCGCACGAAGATCTCCTCGTCCAAGGCTTCCAGATACCCGTTGCGCGCCTGGAATCCCGGCCCCATCGGCTGCACCGGCGTCTCTGGATCGACGACGATGGCTTCCTCGAAGAGTTGCAGCAGCATTTCGTTGAGGCGGCTCAGCTCCATCACCGTACGGTAGTAGCGCTGCATGAGCTGCTCCACCGCCAACGTATAGGTGGCATCTTCATAGCCCACCGATTTCGCGAGTTTGACCTGGTGGTCGAACAGCAACCGGTCCTCGCGGCGGCCCACCAGCAGGTGCAGGGCAAACCGGATTCGCCAGAGGAACGCGCGGCCGGTTCGCAGGATTCGTAGCTGACCGGGCGTCAGAAAGCCACGGGCATGAAGATCGTTCAGGCTTCTGGAGCCCAGGTGCCGCCGCGCGATCCAGCCGATCGTCTGAATGTCGCGCAGGCCTCCGGGACTGGCCTTGATATTGGGCTCAAGGTTGTACTCGGTATCGTCGAAAGCGTGGTGCCGGGCAGCTTGTTCGGCGCATTTGGCATGGAAGAATGCGGCGGAATCCCACACTCGATCCTGGCCGATGTGAACCTTCAAGGCATTGAACAGGCTCGTCGGACCGGCGAGCAAGCGCGCTTCCATCATCGTCGTCATCACAGTGACATCGTTCCGGGACTCGAATTCGCAGTCCCGCGGCGTTCGCACCGAGTGGCCGACTTCCAGACCGATATCCCAAAGAAAGGTGAAGAATCTGCTGATGGCCTCGTTCACCTCGGTGGCGCCGGCTTCTGCCGGTACCACCATGAGATCGACATCCGAATGCGGATGCAGTTCCCCGCGGCCGTATCCCCCGACCGCGACCAGCGCGCAGCAGCCGTCGATTTCCGCGGCAAAGTGATTCCATGCGGCCAATACGACCTGATCGATGACACGGGCGCGATAGTGGACCAGCGTATCCACCGATTCGTTGGCGTGGAAGCGTTCCGCGAGAGCGTTCTGGGCGTGTTCCAGAACGTCGCGAAACGGCTGGATGGCGCTGCCGCTCCCCCCGAGGGCATGCTTGAGCAACGCTCGGTCGACCAGTCCCGACTGGTCTGCGTTGCGCTGAACCACCGTCGTGCTCATCGTCCCGCGGCGCCCAGCGTGAGGACTTCGTAGCCCGATTCGGTGACCAGCACCGTGTGTTCCCACTGCGCGGAGAGCGAATGATCCCTGGTAACCACCGTCCATCCGTCGTTCAACAGCCGCACGTGGCGGGTCCCGGCGTTCACCATGGGTTCCACGGTGATGGTCATGCCCTCCACGAGTGGCATGCCGGTCCCCGGCCGTCCGTAGTGAAGCACCTGGGGGTCTTCGTGAAAGCCCCTCCCGATCCCGTGTCCGCAATACTCCCGAACGATGGAAAAACGACTCTGCTCCACGTACGTCTGGACCGCATTGCCAATATCCCCGAGGCACGCGCCGGCACGAATTTGCTCGATACCGCGCCACATGCCCTCGTAGCAGACCCGCGCCAGCCGTTGCCCGAGGATTCCGGGTTTGCCAACGAAGAACATCCGGCTGGTGTCGCCGTGAAATTCGTCCTTGATCACCGTGATGTCGATGTTGATGACGTCACCGTTCTTGAGTTTGCGGTCGCCCGGAATGCCGTGGCAGACCACGTGATTGACTGACGTGCAGATGGACTTCGGAAACCCGCGATAGTTGAGCGGAGCAGGAATGGCGTCGAGTTCGCCGACAATGTAGTCGTGGCAAATGCGATCCAACTCTCCGGTGGATACGCCGGGCCGCACGAAATCGCCGATCATGTCCAAAACGTTCGCCGCCAGCCTGCCGGCGACTCGCATCTGTTCCTGTTCCTGAGGGGTCTTGATCGTCGCCGTCATTCCGGAAGCCGTCCCGAATTCCCTTGTTCCCGGCAATTGGAAGGCTGCGCCCGGCCTGGCACCAGCCCGCCAATCGCACCATTCCGCTACTGTGGCCGCCACCGTCTCCCCTTGGCGCCCTCGCTACGCACACCGGCGAGATATGCGGGGCTGGCAGCCGCGCAATCCGAGCTTGCCGGGGAGCCGCACAATTGTTGCTGCGGTGAGCCTGTGGTATAAAGCCCGCGCCCTGGCTTGCAAACCTGACCAACGTTCGTCACGAGGACATCGAGACTCGGCGGTGAACAGACGCAGGTGCGCAGGAGGCATAGCTTACACCAGGGCAACTTAATTCACACACGCGCCAGGACCTGCGGCGGGGTGCTCCGGGTAGTAGCCGGAGTTGCTGACGGGGGCGACGTGGAGGACTAACCCAACGAGGAAGATCCATGACCGACGTATCCATGCGGCGGATGCTCGAATCGGGCGTGCATTTCGGTCACCAGACGCGCTTCTGGAACCCGAAAATGGCACCGTTCATCTTTGGCGAACGCAATCGCATTCACATCATCAATCTTGAGAGAACGCTTCCGCTCTACAACGAAGCCTGTGAATTTATCCGGCGCGTGGTAGCCGACGGCGGCACGCTGCTATTCGTGGGCTCCAAGCGCGCCGCGCGGCAGGCCGTCTCGGACGAAGCAATCCGCTGCAATATGCCCTTTGTCAGCCATCGCTGGCTGGGCGGCATGCTCACAAACTTCAAGACCATTCGCAAGTCCGTCACGAGGCTGAAGGAACTGGAAGAGATCACCGCCGACGGAGCGCGCGGCGACTACACCAAGAAGGAAATCCTCGGGCTCAGCCGCGAGCGTGACAAGCTGGAGCGCGCCCTCGGCGGCATCAAGGACATGGAAGCGCTGCCGGACGCGATATTCATCATCGACGTCGGGCACGAGGAGATTGCTGTCAAGGAAGCCGCCAAACTCGGAATTCCCATCGTCGCCGTGGTCGACACCAACTCATCGCCGGACGAGATTGACTATGTCGTCCCGGGAAACGACGACGCAATGAGCGCCATCAAGCTCTATGCCCACGGCGCCGCGGAGGCGGTCCTCGCGGGCAAGGCTTCGATTCCCGAAGTGCCGGTGGGGGATGACGAGTTCGTGGAGCTCGACGAGGAGGGCCGTCCGAAGGTGGCCGGTGCCCGGCGTGCGGGCACAACCGCGGCCGGCAGGAAACGACCTGCCAGAAAAGCCGTGGTCAGGAAAAAGCAGTCGCGCCTGAGCCTCGCCGCGGTCGCACCGGCGGTGGAACCGGCGACGGAATCCGCGGCCGCCGAGACGCCCGAAGCGCCTGCGAATGATCCTGCTGCATCCGAGCCGGCGGAAACGGCCACGAAAGATTCCGCCCCGGCGGAGCCGACGGAAGCGCCTGCGGACGAAGCTACCGCGGTGGAGTCGGCCGACGCATCGGCGGAAGACGCCGCCCCGGGCGAGCCGGCGGAAGACGCTGCGCCGGGCGAGCCGGCGGAAGTGCCCACTGAAGACGCCGCGGCGGGCGAGCCGGCGGAAGCGCCCACTGAAGACGCCGCGGCGGAGTCGCCGGACGACCAGTCGGACGACCAGTCGGACGACGGCACGAACGAATAGAGGACTGACGGATGTCGATAGCAGCAATATTGGTGAAGCAGCTTCGGGAGCGTACCGGGGCCGGAATGATGGATTGTAAACGGGCCTTGACGGAGGCGGACGGGGACCTGGATCGGGCGGCGGAACTGCTGCGCAAGTCGGGTCGGGCCAAGGCCGACAAGAAAGCGGCACGAATTGCCCAGCAAGGCGTCGTGATGCTGCGCCAGGACGAAGCGGGCGGTCGCTGCGCAATTCTGGAGATCAACTGCGAGACGGACTTCGTGGCCAAGGACGAGAATTTCGTCGGCTTCGCGGAATTGCTTGCGGCGACGGTATTGAGCCGCACGCCCGGCGACGTGGAAGAACTGCTCGGCACGGAGATCGATGGCGAGAGCGTCGAGACCCGTCGACAGAATCTGGTAACCAAATTGGGTGAGAATATTGCCGTGCGCCGGTTCAGCGTCGTGGCGAGCGACGGGGTGATCGGCGCCTACTCCCACCAGGGCCGCATCGGCACGATAGTGGAACTGGATGGCGGTTCGGCGGACCTGGCCAGGGATCTCGCCATGCAGGTGGCGGCCATGGCGCCCCGCTACGTCAGCCGGGAAGACGTTCCGGCTGACGAGCTTGCCAAGGAACGGGAAATCCTCGCCGCCCAGGCCGCCCGGGAGGGCAAGCCTCCGGAAATCGTTGCCAGGATGGTCGAGGGCCGACTGCGCAAGCAACTGGATGCGGTGACCCTGTCGGCGCAGCCCTTTGTAAAGGATCCGGACAAGCGCGTCCGGGACTTGCTGGCCGAGAGCGGCGCCAGGGTCGTGCAATTTCTGCGATTTGAAGCGGGTGAGGGGATCGAGAAACGCGAAGTCGATTTCGTCAAGGACGTCATGGCGCAGGCTTCAAGGTAATGGCGCCGGCCTCGCGGAGCCGTTAGTCTTGGCACCAGAATAGGCTTGGGATACACGCAGGCGGCGTTCCCGGGCATCGGAGTAGAGGAACGGATGGGGCAATCTTCGCCGGCCTACGACAGGATTCTGCTCAAGCTCAGCGGCGAGGCGTTACTGGGCTCCATGGATTACGGGATCGATCCGGCGGTTATCCACCGGGTGGCTGCCGAAGTGGCCGAGGTCCTCAATCTCGGCGTGCAGGTGGGGCTGGTCATCGGCGGCGGCAACATCTTTCGCGGTGCGGGCCTGGCCGAGGCAGGTATGGATCGGGTGACCGGCGACCAGATGGGGATGCTGGCCACGGTAATCAACGCTCTCGCCATGCAGGATGCGCTGGAGCGCCAGGGCGCGGTCGCCCGGGTGATGTCGGCCATTCAGATTCACGAGGTCTGCGAGGACTACATTCGCCGGCGGGCGATTCGTCACCTGGAGCGGGGACGAGTGGTGATTTTTGCCGCTGGAACCGGCAACCCCTTCTTTACCACCGACACGGCGGCGAGTCTGCGGGCGATCGAAGTCGGCGCGGACATCCTGATCAAGGCCACCAAGGTGGACGGCGTGTATTCCGCCGATCCACTCAAGTACCCTGACGCGGTTCGCTACGATGGGTTGTCTTTCGACCAGGTGCTCGCGGAGAAGCTGAGCGTCATGGACGCCACGGCCGTGGTCATGTGCAGGGACAACAACCTGCCGCTCCTGGTGTTCAACCTGGCCAACCACGGCGGTCTGGTACGCCTGGTATGCGGCGAGACCCTGGGAACGGCGGTGGTCAACAATCTGCCGCGAACGGGCACCGGCGATGATTGAAGAACTCCAGAAGGACGGCGAATTACGGATGCGCAAGAGCGTCGATGCGCTCAGGGGGGAGTTCAAACGCCTGCGCACGGGCCGGGCCCATACCGGATTGCTGGAACATATCACGGTCGAGTACTACGGCTCCCGGGTACCGATCAACCAGGCCGCGGCCGTGGCAGTGGAGGATGCGCGTACGCTGGTGGTTTCGCCCTGGGACAAGCAGATGGTTTCCGCTGTTGAAAGGGCCATTATCAATTCGGATCTCGGACTCAACCCGGTGACGGCCGGGGTTGTCATCCGCGTGCCGCTGCCTCCCATGACCGAAGAGCGGCGACGGGATCTGGTGCGGGTCGTTCGACACGAAACCGAGGTCGGGCGGGTAGCTGTGCGCAACATTCGCCGGGACATTCTCAGCGATGTAAAGGATTTGCTGGTGGAAAAGATGGTTACGGAAGACGAGCAGCATCGCGCCCATGACGATGTACAGAAGCTCACCGACAAATACATCGGGGCGATGGATGCGCTGATGCATGAGAAAGAAAAGGAAGTCATGGAATTCTGATGGTCGCTTCGGCACGAGAATCGACCGTCCCTGCACGGGTCCCGGCGCACCTGGCCGTGATCATGGATGGCAATGGGCGTTGGGCGGAGTGTCGCGGTCTGCCGCGCCGAGCCGGACATCGGGCCGGCATCAAGCCCGTTCGGACCGTGGTGGAGTGCTGCGCCAATCTGGGTGTCAAATACCTGACGTTGTTCGCGTTCTCCAGCGAGAACTGGAATCGTCCCCAGGATGAAATCCGCGGTCTCATGGCATTGTTCGTGGATGCCCTGAATCGAGAGGTCGCGGAGTTGGACGAGCAGAAGGTCCGGCTTCGTTTCATGGGAGAAATTCAGCGGCTCGAGCCGTCCCTGCAGCGGGCCATGCACGCGGTGGAGATTCGCACGCGCCACAACGGGCGACTGGAATTGTCCGTGGCGGTGGCCTACGGAGGGCGGGCGGACCTGGTGAACGCGGCCCGCAATCTGGCCCGCCAGGCCGCCGCCGGGACGCTCGATCCGGAAACGATCGACATCGACCGGTTCGCCGCGGAGTTGCAAATGGCGCGAATTCCCGATGTGGACCTGTTGATTCGTACCGGCAGCGACCGGCGCATCAGCAATTTCCTGTTGTGGAGCCTGGCTTATAGCGAGCTGTATTTTTCCGACGTGCTATGGCCCGATTTTTCGGCCGCGGAGCTGGATCGGGCCATTCGTTTCTTCAGCGCTACCCAGCGTCGCTTTGGGCGCACCGCGCAGCAAATCCAGGCCGGGCAGTGCTGAGAAAGCGAGTCATCACTTCGCTTGTGCTGGCTGCGGGCATCACGGTCACCGTGCTCTACCTTCCCACCTGGGCCGTTGCCTCGATCAGCGGAGTCATCTGCCTCGGCGGTGTCTGGGAATGGGCGGGGCTCACCCGGCTCAGGGGGGCTGCCCGCTGGGGTTATCTGTCGGCCTTTGCCGCGCTGATGTTGGGTATGGCGATTTGGGGAATGGATCGCGGCTGGACGGCCACCACCATCATGGCGGTAGCCGTTGCCTGGTGGGGAATCGCGGCGCTCGGGCTGCGAATCGGCCCGCGGCGAATTCCGCTATACCTGGTCGGGGCAACAGGACCGCTGGCCCTGCTTCCGGCCTGGTTTCTGCTCACGCATCTGCACGGTAGCGCGTCCCAGGGGCCCGGTCTCACTTTCAGCATCTTGCTGATCGTCTGGGCCGCCGACGTGGGTGGCCACTTCGTCGGCGGGCACTGGGGGCGGGTCAAGCTGGCGCCGCGAGTGAGTCCGGCAAAGACCTGGGAGGGCGTCATCGGCGGCGTGGCGCTGGCAACCCTCTTCGCCTTCTCCGCCGCTCTGCTACTCGACGTGCCCGCCGGCACCTTTGTCGTCATCGGGGTTGCAGCCGCGCTGGTTTCCGTTGTGGGGGACCTTACCGTGAGCATGTTAAAGCGCAACGTGAGCATGAAGGACAGTGGCTGGTTCCTTCCGGGCCACGGCGGAATTCTGGATCGGATCGACAGTCTGGTTGCCGCCGCACCTATTTTCGTTCTCGGACTGGTCGCTGCCGGTCTCGCAGGCTGAACGAATTTGTGAACCCGAGGGAGCGCCAGCGGTCTCTATAGTAGTAAATTTGTTTGGGGTCGTCGTCCAGAGGCGGGTAAAATAAACAATCCGGCCCGGTTTGGCGGTTCTACACCAGCGGGATGCGTTTGGTCAGGGGTGTACGGTAAATGACCCAAGTGATTTTTTCGATTGCGGGATTCATCGTCACGATCGGAATACTCGTATCGTTTCACGAGTACGGGCATTTTTTCGTCGCGCGCCGTCTGGGTTTCAAGGTCCTGCGATTCTCCGTGGGTTTCGGCAAGCCGCTGGTTCGCTGGACCGGGCGACCGATGGCCGCCGCGGCGTCGACTGCCGGGGGTTCGGAATTGCAGGCCACCGAATACTGGCTGTCGAGAATTCCCCTGGGCGGCTATGTGAAACTGCTGGACGAGCGCGAGGGGCCCGTTGCGGAAGCCGAACGGCATATGGCCTTCACCCAGCGTCCCATTCCACACCGCATTGCCGTACTGGCTGCCGGCCCCGGGTTCAATTTTCTGTTTGCTATCCTCGCGTATTGGCTGATGTTCGTATTCGGCGTGCCGAGTCTCAAGGCCTACGTCGGCGAGGTGGAGCCGGATTCCACGGCGGCAACGGCCGGCCTGGCTTCTTACGACGAAATCCTTGCGGTCGGCGGACAATCCACGCCCACTCTCGAGTCGGCCACGCTTGCGATCCTCCGCGAGTTGCTCGGAGATGGAAACATTGAGATGACCGTGGAGGGTGCTGACGGCACCACCCGATTCGTGGAACTGGATGTTCGTGGCCGCGAATCGGAATTGACCGAACCCGAAGCACTGTGGGCCGGGCTCGGTTTCACACCGGGTATGCTGCCGCCGGTTATCGGTGAGCTGGTTCCGGACGCGCCCGCGGAACGCGCCGGTCTGCAGCCGGGCGATCGGCTGTTGAGCGCCGGCGGGGAGCCGATCGATCATTGGGGGACGTGGGTCGAATACATTCGGGCGCGCCCGGGCGAGACAATTTCCGTGGTGGTCCAACGAGATGGGCAGGAGCCGCCCGTGACGCTCGCCATTGGGAGCGTGGAGCCGGACGGCGTGGTTCGGCAGGTTGGGCAAGAGCGGACCGTGATGCTCACTATCGGGCGCATGGAGCAGGACGGCCAGGTCATCGGCCGGATCGGCGCCGGCGCCGACCTCTACGTCGAGCAGCGCTACGGATTGCTGGAAGCCCTGCCAAGAGGGATCGCCAGGACTTGGGAAATGAGCGCGCTGACCGTGCGCATGCTGGGCCGAATGGTGGTTGGTGACGTGGCGGTGCGCAATCTCAGCGGCCCATTGAGTATCGCCGCCTATGCGGGGGCCAGCGCCCGCGCCGGGTTCACGGCGTTCCTGGGTTTTTTGGCAATCGTCAGTATCAGCCTGGGAATCCTGAACCTGCTGCCGGTGCCGATGCTGGACGGGGGGCAGATCGTTTACCAATTGGTGGAAGGGGTGAAGGGATCGCCGGTGTCGGAGCGCTCCATGCTGATCGGCCAGCAGTTCGGCCTGGTGTTGCTCTTCGTACTGATGGGCTTTGCCTTCTATAATGACTTGTCGAGGATCTTTGGCTGATGTACAAGTTGGGAGAAGTCAGGTTGGGAACGACGATGCGTATTCTGGCTGCCGCCGCACTGGTTCTGGCGCTCAATTGCGCGCAGGCGTTCGATCCCTGGGTGGTGCGTAATTTCCAGGTGGAGGGCGCCCAGCGAATTGCCACGGGCACGATATACAACTACTTGCCCGTCAATATCGGCGACACCGTTACCGATCAACGCGTGCAGGAGTCGATCCGGGCGCTGTACTCCACCGGGTTCTTTCAGGACGTGGAGTTTCGCAAGAACGGCGATATGCTGGTCATTGCCGTGCTGGAGCGCCCTTCGATCGAGGAGTTCACCATCGAAGGGAACGAGGAGATCGAGACCGAAGACCTGGAGGAGTCGCTGCGGCAGGTCGGGTTGACGCGGGGCAAGGTATTCGATCGGTCGGTGCTCGACGAGGTCAGGCAATTCCTGTTGGAGCAGTATTACAGCCGGGGCCGCTATGCCGTCAGCGTGGAGACACCGGTTGAGGACATCGGTGACAACCGGGTTCGCGTGGCAATCGAAATCGAGGAGGGCGCCCGCGCGAAAATTCGCCAGATCAACCTCGTCGGCAACACGAGCTTCGACGACAGCGAGATTCTCCGGGATTTCGAACTCAGCACCGGCAACTGGCTGTCGTTCATCAGGAACGATGACCGCTATTCCAAGGAGGCTCTGGAAGGGGATCTGGAGTCGCTGCGTTCCTTCTACATGGACCGCGGCTTTGCGGATTTTCGCTGGGAGAGCATCCAGGTCGCGATCTCTCCGGACAAGCGGGATATATTCGTCACCGTGAATATTTCGGAGGGCGACCGCTACACCATTTCCGACGTCACGCTGGCGGGCGACCTGGTGGTACCGGAAGAGGACCTGAGAAGGCTGATATTCGCCCAGCCGGGGCAGTTGTTCTCCCAGCAGGTGATTGCGACAAGCGAAGAGTATCTGACGTTGCGCCTCGGCCAGGACGGCTACGGGTTTGCACAGGTCCAGGCCGTTCCCGAGTTGAACGAAGAAACCAAGGAAGTCTCGATCACGTTCTTCGTGGATCCCAGAAACCGCGTCTACGTGCGGCGCATCAATTTCAACGGCGCGGACAACGTCAACGATGAAGTGTTCCGGCGGGAGATGCGCCAACTGGAGGGGTCATACCTCTCGAATGCGCTTGTGGAGCGATCCCAGATTCGCCTGCAACGGCTGGCCTACATCGAGTCCGTGGAGTTCGAAACCGTGGGCGTGCCCGGATCGCCCGATCTGGTTGATATCAATTTCCAGGTCGAGGAGGGATTGCCCGGTCAATTCGGTGGCGGCATCGGTTATTCGGAGTACTACGGGCTCCAGTTGAACGGGAACTTCGTCCATTCCAATTTCATGGGAACCGGAAACCGCGTCGGCATCGACTTGAGCGGCGGCGAGTACGCGAAAATCTACAGTCTGAATTACACCGACCCGTACCGGACCATCGACGAACTGTCGCGAACGCTGTCAGTCTCCTTCCGGGACTTCAGGCAATTCACGTCGGCGACGTCGGACTTCTCAACGCAGACCATCACCGCCGGAGCGGACTGGTCGTATCCCATTTCCGAAATGCAGTACATTCGCTTCGGAGTGTCCTATTCCCAGGCCGAGATGGTCACGAGCCAGTACAGCTCCCGGCAGGCCAATGAATGGGTCGGCCGCCACGGCAACCCCTTTCCCATTGCAGGCGGCCTTTACAATGGAACCTCATTGGAGACTTTCGACCTCGCGCTTGGCTGGTCGTTCGATTCGCGCAACCGGGTGATTTTCCCCACTCGCGGGCTCCGCCTGGGCGCCAATGTGAGCGCCTCCGTTCCCGGCAGCGAAGTGGAGTACTACATCGGTTCGATCGACTATACCCAGTACATCCCGATTCGCGGCGCCTGGATGATAAAGCTCAACTCCGAGCTGGCGCTGGGCGAGCCATACGGTGAGGAAACCCTGGCGCTGCCGCCGTACCGCAACTTCTACGCCGGCGGCCCGGGCACCGTCCGTGGCTTCAGGGAGAGCTGGCTTGGGCCGCGGGACTCAATATCCAATCCACATGGCGGCAACATGTTGGTCGCCAACCAATTCGAATTGATCGTCCCGATGCCCGAACGGTTCGCGTCTGCCGCTCGCGTGGCGTTGTTCTACGACATCGGCAACGTGTTTTCAACCGGGGGCGTGAGTTTCTACGACCGCCTGGGCGATCCGGTCGACTATGACTTTGAATATGAACGACTCAAACAATCCGTTGGAATCGCTGTAGAATGGCTGGCGCCGCTGGGGCTGTTGAGGTTCAGCTACGGTTTGCCGTTGAACGCCGACGAGGAGACGGACCGGTTCTATGGCGACCGCACGGAGGAATTTCAGTTCACGGTCGGCAACGCGTTTTAGATCGTAAAGGGACGTGAGATTCATGAGGATACAGATGACATCGTTAGTGAGGGCTCAAATTGGTGTGTTGCTGACAGTCTTGTTGGCCGGTGCGTCGGCACACGCTCAGACGGAGGGGCTCAGGATCGGTGTCGTCGATTTCGGACGATTGACCGATCAGGCGCCGCAGGCTCGAATGGCGACACAGGCTCTGCAGGAAGAATTCGCGCCACGCCAGCGCGAAATCGCCGCCTTGCAGGCATCTTTGCAGCAGAAGCAGGAAACCTATGAGCGCGATGGTGCGATCATGGGCGAGACTGAGCGCCTCAATCTTGAGCGCGATATTCGCGCCGAGCAGCGGGACATGCAGCGGGAGCAGACCGAGTACATCGAGGATCTGGATATTCGCCGCAACGAAGAACTGAACCGCCTGCAGAATGCGTTGATTCAGGAAGTGCAACTCTATTCTCGCACCGCGGGCTACGACCTCGTGGTTGCCAACCCTCTCTACTACGGCGATGCCGTGGACGTAACCGACGCGGTGCTGAGCAGCCTGGAAGCCGACGTGGCGTCCGGGGAAACCGGAGCTTCTGAATAAAATCCGGCCCGGGTCAATCCGACGCGTTCACCGGACGTGCCGCGACGCTGGGCGAACTCGCGGATCGCTTTGACTGCGAAGCCCGCGGTGATCTCACCCGTCTGATCCGTACCGTGGGTACATTGTCAGGTGCCGCCGGAAGCGCCATCAGCTTCCTGGCCAATCCGGCCTATCGGCGGCAACTCGGGGCGACCCGCGCGGGCGCGGTGATTCTCGAAGAGCGCTTTCAGCCGGAATGTCCCGCGCCGGTGCTGATCGCCGCCAACCCTTATGCCGTGTTCGCGCGGGTGGCGCAATACCTCCACCCGCCGCCGGACGTTGCGCCGGGAATTCATCCGCGCGCCAGCGTTGCCGACGACGCTCGTGTGGCTGGGTCCGCCCAGGTTGGCGCCCAGGCGGTTGTGGGGCCCGAGGCAACGCTCGGCGATTCCGTGGTGGTCGGCCCCGGCGCCGTGGTCGGAGCCCGGGCCACCGTCGGCGACGGGACACGCCTGGCGCCCGGGGTGGTCCTGATGGACGGGATTCGCATCGGCAAGCGCTGCCTGTTGCACTCGGGCGCGGTCGTCGGCAGCGACGGGTTCGGGTTCGCCCGCGATGAACACGCGTGGATCAAGGTGCCGCAACTGGGCGGTGTGATCATCGGCGACGACGTGGAAATCGGCGCCAACACCACGATCGATCGCGGTACGGTGGAGGACACCGTGATCGAGGACGGCGTCAAGTTGGACAATCAGGTGCAGATCGCCCACAACGCCCGGATCGGTGCGCATACGGTCATGTCCGCATTTTCCGGCGTGGCCGGCAGTACCCGGGTGGGCGCCCGATGCCTGTTCGGCGGCGCGGTGGTGGCGGTGGGCCATCTGGAGATCTGCGACGATGCGGTGTTCACGTTCCGTACGGCCGTTCTCAAGTCCGTCACCGAACCGGGTACCTATTCGGGGACGCTGGGCGCCGACGAAGCCGGCCGTTGGCGTCGCAACGCAACCCGCTTCAAGACCCTGGACGAAACCGTGCGGGAACTGCGCGCAGGAATTCGATCCAGGGGAGATGATCACGATGACTGAGCGCTATTGCATCGATGTGGAGGGCATCAAGGAACGCCTTCCCCATCGTGATCCGTTCCTGTTGATCGACGGAATCGTGCGTTTCGAGCCCGGTGAGTCGATCGTCGCCGTCAAGAACGTATCCGCTGACGAACCGTTCTTCGCCGGGCACTTTCCCGGGCACCCGGTGATGCCGGGGGTTCTGCTCGTGGAGGCCATGGCGCAGGCGGGAGGGGTGCTCGTGTGGGAGAGCGTGCCGCCGGAGCGGCGCAACTTCATCCTGTATCTCGTCAGCGTTGAGAACACGCGATTCAAGCAGCCGGTGTACCCCGGGGACCGGCTCGTGCTGACCGCAACGCTCACGTCGCATCGACGGAATTTCTGGCGCTTCGAAGCGGTGGCCGAAGTCGATGGCCGGCGCGTGGCAAGAGCCGAGTTCGTTCAGGCACCAGGTCATTGCCCGTGATCGATCCCCGCGCCCAGGTTTCCCGTCGCGCACGCCTTCACGAGGATGTGTCGATCGGCCCGTTCAGTATTATCGGCCCGGACGTAGCGATCGGCCGCGGTACGCGGATAGAGTCCCACGTGGTGCTGAAGGGGCCCTGCGTCATCGGCGAGGACAATCGCATCTTTCAGTTCGCCTCCATCGGCGATGACCCCCAGGACAAGAAGTACGCGGGCGAACGCACGAACCTGGTCATCGGGGATCGCAATACGATCCGCGAATACTGCACGATCAACCGCGGCACGATCCAGGACACGGGGACGACGCGTGTGGGGGATGACAACTGGATCATGGCGTACGTCCACATCGCGCACGACTGCGTCGTCGGCAACCAGACCGTATTCGCCAACCAGACGAACCTGGCCGGACACGTCCACGTCGGCGACTGGGCGATTCTCGGGGGCTTCACGGTCGTGCACCAGTATTGCCACATCGGTGCCCACGTGCTGACTGCCTTGTACACCTCGGTGACCAAGGACATTCCGGCCTACGTCACCGCCACGGGGCGCCCGGCGGTCCCGCGGGGCATCAACGCGGAAGGCCTGCGGCGCCGCGGGTTTGAGGCGGAGCAAATCAGAGTCATCCGCGAGGCCTATCGGACGATCTACAGACAGGGATACAAATTGGACGAAGCGCTGGAAATTCTCCGTC
>JAKZVH010000153.1:0-32178 GCA_047516145.1 Gammaproteobacteria bacterium | reverse complement strand
GGGCAGGGGATCGGAGTTCACGATCCTGCCCGTCGCGTTGCCGTCCGAGATGCGCGCGCCCCGGGCGTCGGACAGCACCAGAGTCAGCGTCTCCTCGCCCTCGTCGTGGGCGTCGTCGAGCGTGCCCACGGACACGGGCATTGCGGTCTGGCCCGGCGCGAAGGTGAGCGTACCGGAGACCGCCGCGTAGTCCGCGTCCGCGGTCGCCGTCCCGTCCTCGGTCCGGTAGTCCACCGCAACGGAATTGCTCGCCGACCGGCTCAGCGAGACCTCGAACACAACAGGCGAACCCTCCTGTGCCGTCGCGTCCGACACGCTCAACTGCGCCGATTGAAGGAACCGTTCGATTGGCTCAGCGGCCGACCCGTGCCCCAGTAGGGCGTCCAGGCCCTGCGCGTTGCGGATCGTCCCGCCGTTTGTCGCCAGACTGTCCCTCGCCACCTCCAGCACTTCGAATTCCCCGTCCGTTGCAACGATCCGGTACTCGAACCCGAGCCGCTTCGTACCGGAGCCATCCAAATACGGCGCCGCACGGCTCACGGACTCACGGCCGTCGCCCAGATTGAGGCCGATCGTCGGCGTACCTCCCGAGGAGTCCACCACCACTGCCTCGTTGAACGCGCCCGTTACGCGGACCCTGTCGCCGGGCTCGTAGTATCCGTCCGCGCCCGGCTCCGTCAAATCCAATAGGGACACGAGGTGGGGCTTGAGTGGGTCGCCTTCGGCCATGCAGCGTACTCCCACAACCTCCGTGACCCTGCAATTGTGCTCACCAATGGTGTTTTGTGCCCGCCGGCCGCCCGCTACCAGGCAGTCGAGCAGGCTCGTCTCGTCGCCGTCGCACAACAGGTCGTCGAGCCAGATGGGTCCGGTCCCGGCGCCGAAATAGGACTGCCGGAACCGCCCCGCGTGGGGTTCGGATCGCTCGTAATCGAGAGCCTTGCAGACCACGTCCGCGTCGTCGTTGGTCCAGTAGTCGTCGCAGACCACACCCCAGCGGGCGGGGGTTTGGTCGCCGGCGTCGTCGTCGGCGCATACCTCCACGCGCCCCTCCTTCGGCTCACTGCCGTCAACCAGCCGCAGCGACCCCACGGCACCGGCGCATCGCTCGCCGGACTTGGTGTTGTTGGTCACTGGGTGGTCGGTCAGCGATTGGACCTCGTTGCCGGCCGCGTCCCGGATAGGCCTGCCGTTTGCAGGGGCGGGTGCCGTGTAGCTGAGCGTTACCGTATCGCTTGCAGTCACGGCGGGAGTCAGGGCAAGGACGACATCCGTGCCGCCTACCGCAACGGCCATCAGGTCGGATCGGACGACACCGTTAACCGATATCGAGAAGGCGCTCGGCGGTACGCCGTTCTCGCCCAACGTCTCATCGTAGGTCAGCGTCAGCCTGTCCTCTTCAACCGTCACCGCGGCGATCGTCGGCGCCGTCAGGTCCACCGCCAGCGTGCGCGTCACTTCCGGGGCCACCGTCGAGTGCATCCCGATGGCATTCACGGTCACCGTCACGCTCGGCTCGCTGATAAAAGGCGCATTGGGCGGGACGCTTACCGACCATAGCCCGACGCTGTCCGAGGTCGCGGTCAGTGTTTCGCCGCCGACGACCACGGTCACCGACGCCCCCGCTACGCCCCCCATTTCCTCGCTCTCCGCGTCGCCGCTCACCGAAAAGCCGTCGGCTCTTTCCCGGATATTCACCACGTCGTCACCGGCGACGGCGTCCACGCTCAGCGACAGCGGCGGGCCCTGTCGGGTCACGCTCGCCGAGTAGATCTGCTTGGTTCCGATTTCAGCCTCGACTTGTACCTTGGTGACGGTCGTACCCACCATCACACCGACCTGGAATCCATCGGTGTCCAGGTCCATGTCAGAGAGCATTCCTTCCTTTCCGTTCATGTACTTCAGCGTTGCGCCGGAATGGTTGGCAGTCGCCTCCAGCGTGATGGTCTGTACGCCGGCCGTAACCTCCGCGGCGTACGCCAGGACGTCGCGCGCAAAGGATGGGTCTAGACCGATAGCGCTGCCGGTGTCGGTGTCTGTCAGCGTCAGCGTGCTCAGGGTCGCATCATCGCTGGGCGGCGGATCGCCCTCGACCTCGAACAGGTGGCCGCCGGTGCCTGCTGCCAGCACGGGTGCCGCAATCGACACCCGCACCTGATCGGTCTGCGCCCGCACAGGGGTGGCGGCGCCAAGTATCGAGACGGCACAGGCCAGCGTCGCCACGGAACGGCGCAGGAACCCAACCCCGGGGCTGCGCAGGCCGGGCGCGGAGCGGGCCGTTGCCGAACGATCGAACAGAAGTGCCGGACATGAGAAGTGCCGGGTCCGACAAGCCATGATGGCCTCGGCGTCGCGTTCATTCCTCCAAAAAAAACGGGCCTCCAAAGGGCCCGTTTCTTGTTGGCTGTGCAAGCGTTCGGAAGGATCTTTCATGACGTTCACCCGGAATCGTTTGTCTGTATCTATTGCTGACAGCAGATTTCGCCCGATGTTCCCGGTCAGTGGGATTTCGGGTTGGGTAGACCGTCGTCAATCGGGAAGGAGCACCGGGGTTACCCGCACGATCGCCGCCAACACGAAGCCGGTGAACCGTCGCGCAGTTCCAGCATGGGCAACGCGGGCCACAGCCCCCGTCTGGCTACGGCAAAGCGGTGTGCATGGTGTCTGCAGCGTCGTTGCCGGACCTTGGTACTCTGCGCGCCTGGCAGTCTTTGGATCGTTTCCTGAATGAGCCTTGTCAGTCGATCGCGAAGCAGTAGAACAGTCCCACGCCGCCCCAGCTGACGAGGTCCTCCTGGCTGCAGCCCGTGGTCGTGCCGGCGGAATTCCATGACTGGTTGCCGCCGCCGATCCGATCTGAGTGGCCGAACTGTGCCGAACCCTCGTCGTTACTGGTCCAGTTGTTGCAGGTACGGTCCTCCCCCGGCGGCAAGGCGCGGCCGTCGGTCTGTGAGCCCGTCAATATGGCGTGGCGGGTCGGCAGCGGATCGCCGATGCCATTGACGATCTCGCCGTGCTCGGTGAGCGCGAACTCCCTGGTCATGTTGCTGCCGCGCTGGGCCTCGAGCAACGTGTCGCCATGGATCTGCGACTTGATCAGCGGTCGATTGAGCCGGCGATTCAGGTAGTCAAGGATCCGGGCCTTGGAGTGATACCAGGGACCGTCACCGATACGGTCCCGCGCGTTGACGGCCGGCTGACCGGGGCGTTCCTGGGTGCTCAGATAGGCGCGCCAGGTCTTGTCACCCGCGCCCACGGCGGTCGCGAGTGCCTGGCAATGAGCGTCCGCGCCTTCCAGCCCCCCGAGATTGGCGCCGTCGCCGATGGGTTCGCTGGTGACGAAAAATGTCATCAGGCTGGAGGGGATCGTGTCGGATTCGGGGAGGCCCGGGTCCGCCGCGTCGGTCCCCTGCGCGAAAACCGCGCACATTCCCGCCAAAGTTGCCAATGGGACGAACAGGATGGCCTGGGTTGTCATTTTCATGAGCCTTCTCAATCGATCGCAAGGCGGTAGATATTATCTGAAGATTTCGAGTGCCGTCTCGATTCCTCTTAAACCCACTTCACCGTTGCAATTTCTTGCTCGACCCGTTCTTGAGATCCGCGCGTTTGCCGACCGCGATCGACCCTGTCTCATCGCCGAGGCGAATAGCCCTTGCACCCATTGCGGTGGCAAAATCCAACGTATCTTCCGATCGATAATCCTGAACAATCTGCCGGCTTTCTTCTTCAAGATAGTGACTCCAGAGTGACGATCTCACGTGTTCGAAATAGTCGCCTGGGAGCGCCAGCGGCACATCGATACCAATCCCAACGGGAACACCGGCGGCCCGCGCACGACCATGAACGGAAGGACCGCGATGCGCTTGCATCATGAATGAATATTCACTCATGGTGGTCGCGGCAATCATGCCGCCCGTATCCCGCAACATTTCCAGCTCTTGCGCTGTTAGCCGATTGGCGTGTGCCACATGATAGTCGGGGCCAAGCAAACCGGCCTCGTGAAGATCCGGAATTCCCGAGTCCCTGTGCCCCATGAATCCCTCAGGATGCGGATTTCCGGGTTTGTGCAAGTGTGCGACAAGCAATTCAACGCCGGTAGAACGAATGCGCGCCCATTCGTCTTCGATGCCATCGATCCGGTGACCAGGCCACGTAACAGGCCCGAGCGCGAGCTGTAGCGGCGCAGAACCGTCACCGAACAAGTCCGTCTGAAGTCGCGCTGCCGTATTCCACTCCTGCTCAGTGGATCGGGCGGCGAATATGGCCTCGATCGCCTCGGCGCCGTCGGCAGCGAGTCCCTTCCCGACAGCCACGATCCTGCCGTTGTCTACCAGGACATCGGTCGCCAATTGCTCGCCCAGCGTCGGGTCCATCGTCAGCACGTCAGCGCCCCGAATCAAGGTTCTCGGCTGGGTTCCGGCAGGGTCTTCAGGAACAGCAGCGTCTTCCGGAACAGCATCTTGAGCCACCGCGGAACGGCCCGCGAGAGCCGTGGACGCAGTGGCAGCGGCCGCCAGGCGCAAAAACTCTTTCCGGGTGATGTTTTCGGTCATGAACGCTTCTCCATCGTCGTTGCGAAGCGAGAGATCGTCATGATGGGGCAGTCGTCGGTTGTTACTCCAGTCGTATCCTCGCACGAAAAACCTGGGCAAAGTCGTCGGAGACACATCGCACGATCCGGCGGCGTCGTGACCGACGCAATTCCCCCTTTAACTGGCCTTATCGAGCGCTGCCAGACTCCTGGGCGATCAATTGTTCAAGTCTGCGCCGAAAATGTAACGATGCCGCATCCAGTCCGAGGTTGATATGTCGAGTAGTCTCATTGGCGATCCCGGTGTGTACCGACTCCAATACATCACGATCTTCAAGGAACGCCGCTTTGGCGCCGGATGCGATTGTCGCAGTCACTGCCTCGTTGTCCGGATCGGTATTTCGATGTTGAAGCCAATGATAGCGCGTGTTGTTCGCATCAATCGGTGTCATGAAATGATAGGAAATCATGACATAGGTCAATTCACCGATCGGTGAATCCGGGCCACCTTGTCCGGCGGGGAAAAAGATTGACCGGTTTATCGCCGTACACGGGTATTGCGCCTCGTAATGCTGAAGCCGGTCGCAATTTCCTTCGAATCGGACCAGCGGTACGTAGAAGGGGGGCAGTTCGGTATCGTATATCCATCGATGCACGATCAGTCCGTTGTCGGTTTCGGCAATTTCCAGCGGCGTGCTATCCGTACCGGGGGCCGCAAACGAAGTGCGGTGTACCCAAGCGACATGTGAAGGATCCAGTAGATTGTCCGTGAGGTATTGATAGTTGCATGCACACGTCAAGGCGTCGCCAGTGGTGATCTTCCATTCCGGGTTGTCATGGTCTTCGATGTTGACTATCAATCTGTCATCTGAAAGTTCAGCATCGCCCATCCAAATCCAGACCAGACCCCACCGATCGACTACCGGATAACTTCGGACAAGTGCCGAGGGTGGGATTCGATCTTGCGTCGGCGCGGCAACGCATTGGCCGGAACGATCGAATTGCAGCCCATGATAGCCGCATTCGATATTGCCATTCAGTAGCCGACCCTTGGACAATGGCAATCGCCGGTGCGGGCAGGAATCATCCAGGGCAACAGGTTCGCCGCTCTCCGTGCGATACAAGACGATATTCTCACCAAGTATACGGCGTGCCGTTAGTTTCGCCTCAATCTCCGAGGAGAGGGCGGCAACATACCAGCTGTTTCTAAGGTACATTCCCTATCCAAACGAAACCAATGAGAACAGATGAACTAATCGTAAAAGCCAATTGAATCACCATCCGTGGTAACGCCCAGTCCATTCAATACCCGATTCGAATAATTGAAATAAGCGGCGACCTGGTTTACCTCCAGAATTTCGCCATCTGTGCAATTGTTCTGACGAAGAACTTCGATATCCGAGGCCTCCATCGTTGCCACATCGGTTGTCAATTTCGCCGCGTAACGCAGTAGCGCCAACTGTTTGTCCTGGAATTGTGTATGCGGTGCTCCAGCAGTCAGGCTTTGTAAAATGTCATCGCATCGCTTTTCGTCGTCAAGCAATCTCCGAACGTTCATGAAATGATGGGTCAGGCTGTACGCGCAATCATTCTTAACGCTGACATACGATGCAACGACTTCCAGAAACCACAAGGGTAACTGAATGTCGGGGTGGTGCAGTACGCTCCGATAGAGTGCAACGTGCCCGTGCATCGTGTGCGGTCGCAAAGAATGCACCTTCATGACATTGTCGACCGTGCCATGCGGGGTCATTGCCTCTTCATATAGCTCCCGCAGAATGCCCGTTGCTTCGTCCTCTGGAATCATTCTAATCCAGGCTGTCATCAGCTACCCCCGGTGCAAATGGACCACAGTCGGTATTTTGCAAGAAATAACTCAATAATTCCGTCGATCGGAGACCTCCACGACAGAGCGGTAACAGGCTGTCGCCCGCCCGCGTCCGCCGGCGCCGATAATTAGCGCCTCGCGTGAATCCTCTGACGTATCGCAATGACGCAAGCAAATGGGCTTCTATGGGAGCGACGGTGAATTGGAGAACACGCGCCGTACCATCGGTTCGAAAAACTCGATCGGCAAGCATTCCACACTCGGGTCGATTGCCACGATATCGTAACGCTCAATGAATTCTTCGGCCCAATCGAAATACGGGTGGCCTCGCCATTGTTCGCGGGCATTGATGAAGTCAGGATCCCCCGGCTCGTAGAAGCCGTGCAGATGTATTCGTTGAAAGATCTCGTGGCGTTCGAGCATCCAGATATTCTTTTCAGAGACGAACGGTCGAATCAGGTCAGCAGCGAATCGTCCGTGATTCTCGGGGGCGACGATAAATCCGACATCATGGAACAGGCCCGTAACGATCGTGTCCTCGTCGTGGCCATCGCGGTGCAGCATCGTCGCCGTCTGCAGGCAGTGCTCGTAGTTATTGATCAGATAGCCGAATGTGGGCGCGTCTCGAGAGGCTGCAAGAAGTTCCAGCGCCTGTTTGGCACGCTCCTCCGCGAGGTAATCCGTGCGCTGTCGATTCATTGTCGCCCAGTCCTCGGGGCTATAGTCGTCCATGTTGCAGGGCTCAATGTAATGCCAGTCGGAGCGCAGCAGATTGTCGCGCTCGCCGGCCTTTCGTCGTACGCGAGGGGTTGTCCTGTTCTCGGTTGTCATTGCTTATGGACCTCTACGCCGCGGTACGCGAATATCGCGTTGATGACTGTCGGCGTAAGAAGAACCGACGGTATTTGCAGCGGAACATAACGTGTCCGTGACTTGCTGTCATGCGGCATCATCGCCGAAATCCAACGACGACGCTCATATCAGACCCACCTCACCGTGGCTATTTTCCGGTTGACCCGTTCTTGAGATTCGCGAAGACGCGCCTTTAACGATGGCCAGTCAACGCCCAGCATGTCTCCGTGGCGTTTTCGGGCTTGTCCCGCAATCCATACGCTGTCGATGTCTGCTGTACTTGCAAACGTCACCACACGGTCGGCCAGGCTGCCGAGCGTGCCGAAGCCGATTCGATCGGCATTCAGAAGGACCAGATCCGCGCGTTTGCCGAGAGTGATCGATCCTGTCTCATCGCCGAGGCGAATAGCCCTGGCGCCCATCGCGGTGGCAAAATCCAACGTATCTTCCGATCGGTAATCCCGAACAATCTGCCGGCTTTCTTCGTCAGTATAGTGACTCCAGAGTGACGATCTTACGTGTTCGAAATAGTCGCCTGTGAGCGCCAGCGGCACGTCGATACCGATTCCGACCGGAACACCGGCCGCCCGCGCACGACCATGAACGGAAGGACCGCGATGCGCTTGTGTCATGTACGGAAATTCGCCCATGGTGGTCGCGGCAATCATGCCGCCTGTCTCCCGCAACATTTCCAGCTCTTGCGCTGTCAGCCGATTGGCGTGTGCGACATGATAATCGGGGCCAAGCAAACCGGCCTCGTGAAGATCGGGAATTCCCGAGTCCCTGTGCCCCATGGTTCCGGCAGGAAACGGCGCCGCAGGTTTGTGCAAGTGTGCGACAAGCAATTTGACGCCGCTGGATCGAACGCGCGCCATGTAATCCCCGATGTCGTCAATCGCGTAGCCAGGCCACATGGGAGGTCCGAGCGCGAGCCGTAGCGGCGCAGAACCGTCATCGAACAAGTCCGTCTGAAGTCGCGCTGCCGTATTCCACTCCTGCTCTGTTGGTCGGGCGGCGAAAATTGCCGCGAACATATTCGCTCTTGAGACTGTGTCGCCAGGTTCAAATGGGTATGAAATGCCCATCTGGTAGGCGAACCAACCGGCGATTCCGGAATCTTTCAGACCCTGGGCTGCCGCCATGGCCTTGGCTTCAGTGTCTTGACCGTGCGCATAGTCCAGGATTGACGTGACGCCGGAGTCGATCGCCTGCAGTCCGCCGACAAGCTCGGCAATGTAGTGGTCCCCCGGGTCCATGGCGACTACGGCGCTCATCTTCCAAGACTGGTAATTTGCGGAGTAATCACTGGGGTTGAACTTGGTCAGGCGACCCACTGACTACATCGTTGATCCCATGGACGACATCCGGCGCGTTCTGTATGGGCGTTCTCGGCCTGTCGCCGCTGGCGTTCGCCCCGTGGGCGTTCTTCAACTACGTCAATCCGCTCTTGTCCATTCTCCTCGCTTATATGGGTTTTGGAATATTCCGGCAGATCGCCAGCGACCGCTAGCACGATTCCCTTTTGGCGACCGGATTCAGTATCCAGGCGCGGTTCCTCGCGCGTTCGATATGAACTCGCTCAACATGGCCCGAATTACATCGCTCAACCTTCCGGCAGCTTCGTCGTCGTAGCGTAAGGTTTCTTCATCCATGTATGAACGTTGCGCGAGCTCCAGTTGCATCGCGTGAACGTTGTTCCCCGGGTTGCCGTAATTTCGCGTGATATACCCGCCCTTGAACCGGCCATTGAGCACGACGGAATAGTCGGACCGTTCCGCGGCCCGGTAAACGGCACGCTGCAAGCGGCGATCGCAGCTGGCGCCATCGTCGGTTCCGATACTCATATGCGGTAACACGCCGTCGAACAGGGTAGGGACCTCGGAGGGAATGGAGTGTGCGTCCCAGAGCAACGCATAGCCAAATCGCTGGCACATTCGCGTCAGTTCGGCATCCAGCCTATCGTGGTAGGGCTGCCAGTAGACTTGAGTTCGCTGCTGCCGTTCGGGGCGCTTGCACGATTTTCCATGGGCGTAGATCTTCGCACCGGCGAAAGTTCTTGACGGGCACAGTCCAGTCGATGGTTGCCCGTCGTAGAGAGCAGCGTCCGACGCCGGGCGGTTCAGATCAACCACGTACCTGGAAAAACGCGCAGCCAGAACGCTCGCACCCAACTGACCGGCGAATTCGTATAGTCTTCGTACATTCCAGTCCGTATCCGGCAGTGACAGGCCGGCCTCCGACATTCGCTCTTCCATACCCGGCGCCAGGTCACGGCCGTCATGCGGAATACTGATCAGGAGCGGCGAGTCCCCTTGCTCGAAGAAGAAAATACCCGTCACGTGTTCATACTGGGCAGTATCGCCCTGGCATCGTCACAGAAAATACCCGCATTTATCTTCTGCGCGAGTGCGTCTATTTCGACGGACAGGGATCGATCGGTGGAATAGCTTGGCGATATCGATCGAACCTGCTTCAAGGCGTTCTCAAGCGGTTCCGACGATTTCAGCGGGCGGTGGAACTCAATGCCCTGCGCTGCAGCCAGGAGTTCGATCGCGACAATGTATGCGACGTTGTCGAGCATGTCGTGCAGGCGCCGGGCCGCGAATGTTGCCATGCTGACATGATCTTCCTGATTCGCGGAAGTTGGAATGCTGTCGACGCTGGCCGGGTGCGCGAGCGATTTATTTTCCGACGCCAGCGCCGCTGCCGTCACTTGCGCCATCATGAACCCGGAATTCAGCCCACCGTCCTCGACAAGAAACGCCGGTAGCCCGCTCAAGTTCGAATCGATAAGCAACGCGATGCGCCGTTCAGACAACGACCCGATCTCAGCAACGGACAGCGCAACGTAGTCAGCCACCAGCGCGACCGGCTCAGCGTGAAAATTACCGCCCGACAGTATCGCGTCGGTGTCGGCGAACACCAGAGGGTTGTCGGTCACCCCGTTGGCCTCGATCTGAAGCACTTCAGCCGCGTGCTGCAGGACGCCCAGACAAGCACCGATGACCTGCGGCTGACAGCGAATCGAGTAAGGGTCCTGGACACGACTGCAAGACAAGTGCGATGCGCGAATGTCACTGCCCTTCATCAATTTCCTCAGCAGTGCGCCGATTTCCGACTGGCCGCGATGTCCCCGGGCGCGGTGAACGCGCTCATCGAACGGCGTGTCGCTGCCTTTTATGGCATCCACCGACATCGCGCCTGCGATGACCGAAGCAGACAGGATGTGTTCTGCTCGAAACAGGGCAGCCAATGCCAATGCCGTAGATACCTGAGTGCCGTTCAGAAGCGCCAATCCTTCTTTCGGGGCAAGCTGCAACGGTTTCAGCTGCGCTCGGTCCAAAGCGTCGGATGCCGGGACGATTTCGCCATTGCAAGAAGTATCGCCCTCGCCAATCAATGTTCCGGCGATATGTGCAAGTGGCGCGAGATCGCCGGATGCACCGACAGAGCCTTTGGACGGCACGATCGGGCAGATTCCGTGGCTGACAAGATCACATAGAGCATCAATCAATTGTGGCCGAACGCCCGAGTACCCTCTGGCAAGCGCGACGACTTTCATGACCATGGAAAGCCGCACCACGGCGTCTGAAAGCGGTTCGCCAACGCCGACCGCGTGCGAGCGAAGAAGATTTTTCTGCAGAAGCTTCAGCTCGGATTGACCGATGCCGATGTTGGCGAGCTGCCCGACCCCTGTATTGACTCCGTAAGCCGTGTCGCCGCTCTCGAGGAACTTGTCTACGTACGCCTGCGACTTGCGGACGTTGGCGCGAGCGGCGTCACCGAGTCGAACCTGCAGCGGTGCTTCCCACACGCGCCGGAGCTCAGCCAGCGAAAGAGTCTGCTCGTCAATTTCAAGGTACATGCGTCTGCGCGTCACCTTGACGGGTACTTGATCATCGGCAACTCAAGATCGTTTTCCCTGGCGCAGTCGATGGCGACTTGGTAACCGGCATCCGCATGTCGCATGACGCCGCTTGCAGGATCGTTCCATAAAACGCGAGCGATGCGACGATCCGCGTCTTCCGTACCATCGCATACGATGACAAGTCCGGCATGTTGCGCGTAGCCCATTCCGACGCCGCCGCCATGGTGAATGGAAACCCAGGTTGCGCCACTGGCTGTATTCAGCAGCGCGTTCAACAGCGGCCAGTCGGATACGGCATCCGAGCCATCGCGCATCGCTTCCGTTTCGCGATTCGGGCTTGCGACGGAACCGCTATCGAGGTGATCCCTGCCGATCGCGACAGGCGCGCTCAGCTCACCGTTTCTAACCATTTCATTGAAAGCCAGACCCAGCTTGTCGCGCTGACCCAGTCCGACCCAGCAGATACGCGCCGGTAGCCCCTGGAATTGAATTTGCTCGCGAGCGGCATCCAGCCACGCGTGCAGATGGGCATCATCCGGAATCAGCTCCTTGACCTTTCGATCGGTCTTGTAGATGTCTTGGGGATCGCCAGACAGCGCGACCCAACGAAATGGTCCGACGCCCCGGCAGAACAGCGGCCGCACATAGGCTGGAACGAAGCCCGGAAAATCGAAGGCGTTACCGACACCCCGATCGCTGGCAACCTGGCGAATGTTGTTGCCGTAATCGAACGTCGGAATGCCTGCGTGGTGGAACTCGAGCATCGCACGCACATGCACTGCCATCGATTCCGCCGCCGCCGCGACCACGGCATCGGGATCGGACTCGCGTTTCTCCAACCACTTCTCCACGCTCCAGCCGGCCGGCAAGTAACCATTCGCGGGGTCGTGCGCCGATGTCTGATCCGTGACGGCATCCGGTCGGATGCCACGTTCGAACATCTCCGGAAGCAGTTCCGCAGCATTTCCCAGCAGCCCTACGGACACCGCTTCCCCGCTTTTTATGGCGTCTTCAATTATCGCCATCGCATCGTCAAGCGTTTCGGCCCGCCGATCGAGATAGCCGGTCTCCAGGCGTTTATCGATGCGGTCGGACTGGCATTCGATGGCCAGCATCGAGGCGCCGGCCATCGTCGCCGCAAGCGGTTGCGCCCCACCCATGCCGCCAAGCCCCGCTGTCAATATCCACTTGCCACGCAGGTCACCGGCGTGATGCTGGCGGCCCATCTCCACGAATGTTTCGTAGGTGCCTTGCACGATCCCCTGGCTTCCGATGTAAATCCATGATCCGGCCGTCATCTGGCCGAACATCATCAAGCCCTTGCGGTCGAGTTCACGAAAGTGTTCCCAGTTCGCCCACGCCGGCACCAGATTCGAATTCGCGATCAGGACTCTCGGCGCGTCCTTGTGTGTCTTGAATACGCCAACAGGCTTGCCGGACTGCACGAGCAGGGTCTCGTTTGCTTCGAGCGATTTGAGCTTCGCGACGATCGCATCGAAACATGCCCAGTTTCGAGCCGCTTTTCCGATCCCGCCGTAGACGACCAGATCGTCCGGGCGCTCCGCCACCATCGGGTCGAGATTGTTCATCAGCAAGCGCAATGGCGCTTCCGTGAGCCAGCTCTTCGCCTGCAATGTAGTGCCGGTAGGCGACTTGACGGTCCGTTTTCCGGAAGGATTCATCGATCCATCTTCTGTAGTTCAGCGATATTGGTGCCCTGCGGATGACTCTTGGTGGACCCGACCGTTGCATAGTGCCCGGTCAACTCGAATCGATCTCCGGGGTAATGGAGGCGCGCGAAGCTGACCGGCCTGGCGTGTACCCAGGTTCTCCG
Source organism: Gammaproteobacteria bacterium (assembly GCA_047516145.1). Taxonomy (GTDB): domain Bacteria; phylum Pseudomonadota; class Gammaproteobacteria; order Steroidobacterales; family Rariloculaceae; genus UBA6522. The sequence continues at coordinate 19,262 of JAKZVH010000153.1, read as the reverse complement.
GGTAACCACAAGGCAAGGCTCATCGGCTTTCATTCTCAGGTGCCGTCGGATGCGCGGACCCGGCATCTTCGCCCGGACGACATGCTCGGCTGCCTGTAGCGGCGAAATAGAACTCAGATAGGCGCTCGGCGTAACAGCCTGGAAATCCTGCATGAGAAAGTTCGGCGCAAAATCCACCGTTGCGTATCGATCCTCAACCTGAATCGGGATATCGCTTTCGAAATGAACCAGAAATACATGGTTGACACTCGATCCGGCGGAAACATGAAGAAGTTCAGCGATGTCCGGCGCTGCGCGACGCGCCTCCAGCGTGAGAACGGTCGCCCGATGCTCGTGTCCGCGCGTGCGAATTTCGTCAGCAATATTTCGTACTTCAAGGGCATGAGACGCCGCCTTCAGATCCGCTACAAACGTACCGACACCGGCTACTCGCTCCACGTAACCCTCGTCATTCAGCTCGCGCAACGCCCGATTGGCCGTCATCCGTGACACGCCGGTTGACCCGACGAGTTCATGCTCGGATGGAACACGATCCAGCGGCTGCAGATCTCCGCTGGAAATGCGAGAAATTATCAGCTCCTTGAGTTGCTGATAGCGTGGTTTCACAGGCGAATTCATGGCGAATCTACCGTCTCTGGCCACAAGTCGCGAACGACCCGCAGAAAGTCGCTTCCAGCCTGGGAGGTTGCGACGTGAACGCCGTCAACCACTCGCCATTCGCCCGCAACCATGACGCGCTCGATCGGTAACCCGACTCCGGAGAATACGAGCGCATCCAGAATCGACTCCGTACTGTGACCGGCCAGCATCGGACTCTCGTCATTGAGGGTGACAAGATCGGCGTGCCCGCCGGCGCGAAGCTGCCCTGCACCGTGACCGCAGGCGAGCCCACCTCCCTCCAATACCCGTTCGAACAGACTGCGACCGGTGTGGCCGTGGTGGACCGCTGCGACGTTTCGCGAACGGCTCGCAAGGCGCTGCCCATACTCGAGCCAGCGAAGTTCCTCGAACGGGTTAATCGTGATCTGGCTATCGGAGCCAATCGCAATCCGGCCTCCCCGATCGAGCCATGGCTGCAAGGGAAACAATCCGTCGCCAAGATTGGCCTCCGTACTGGGACACAGGCAAACGACCGCACCGGATTTGCCCAGCGACGCAAGCTCTTCGTCGGACGCGTGGGTTGCATGAACGAGGCACCAGCGATCATTCGGAGAAAATTCCTGCAACAGCCATTCGACGGGCCGCGCATTGTGCCGGGCGAGGCACTGGTCGACTTCGGCGGTCTGTTCAGCGATGTGAATATGCATGGGACATTCATCGCGAGCGGCAATATCTGCCAGTCTTCCGAGCGACTGCCTGGTAACGGCCCGCAAGCTGTGAGCGCCGATCCCAACCGTGGTATTCGAACCCGCGGTTGCGCGTGCATATTCATAGTGATCGACGAATTTGTCCGGCATCATCGCGAATCGGCGTTGTTCCGTTGTCGGTTCGGGCTGATCGAAGCCGGCGCGCTCGTAGAGAATCGGCACGTAAGTCAGCCGGATACCCGTATCCGCCGCAGCCGCCACGATGGCCTGGAACATCGCGCCGATCTTTCCTCCATCGGCCGTCTCCCCGTGCAGGTAGTGAAATTCCGCTACCGATGTATAGCCGAAGGTCATCATCTCCGAATAGACCTGACGTGCGATGGCGGCGAGTCCGTCGGCGTCGATCAATCCGGCAAGCTTGTACATCTGCCTGCGCCAGCTCCAGAAAGTATCCCTGTCGGCGGGCTCTCGCTGCTCGGCATGGCCGGCAAGCGCACGTTGGAACGCATGGCTATGAGCGTTCGCGATGCCCGGGACTACCACACCCGCAATAAAATCATCCGGATTGACAGGGCAGCCGATCTCGATTGACTCGATCAGGCCGTCCGCGATTCGCAATCGAACATCATCGGCCCAACCCGTATGCAAGAATGCCTTTTTCGCGAGGATCGTCGTCACTTGGCCACCTGCCCAAGGTTGTATATACAAGATAGGCTATGCTAACGTTGTTTGCAATCCACACGAGGCCATAACGCTTGCCTGACTGGGATCTGTTACTTACAGATGCGAATATCGCGACGATGCGTGCCGGTGTGGAGGCCTATGGAACGATCGAAAACGCGGCGCTTGCGATCGCGGCCGGTCGAATCGCGTGGGTCGGCCCGATGTCCGAACTCCCCGCCAGAGGTGCTACCGAGAGCCGAAGCGTTCACGGTCGCTGGCTGACGCCCGCCCTGATCGATTGCCATACCCACCTGGTGTTCGCCGGGGATCGCGCGATGGAATTCGAGCAACGACTGAACGGTGCGAGTTACGAGGAAATTGCCCGTGCCGGTGGCGGAATACGTTCGACCGTCCGTGCCACGCGGCTCGCCGATAGGGGAATGCTGCTCGACAGTGCCCGCTCACGAATCGACGCCCTGGTGCGGGAAGGTGTCGCAACAATCGAAATCAAGTCCGGCTATGGCCTCAATCTGGAGACTGAGCTCGCCATGCTCGACGCCGCACGAACTCTCGGCAGGCAATACGATGCGGCGATCGTAACGACATTCCTTGGCGCCCACGCCGTCCCGATAGAATTCAATGGGCGAGTAGACGGCTACATCGATTACTTGATTTCGGACGTATTGCCCGTCGTACACGAAAGGAATCTTGCGGACGCCGTCGATGCCTATTGTGAGAGTATCGCGTTCTCAGCGGAACAGGTTGCAAGACTTTTCGAGAGTGCGAGGGCTCTTGGTATTCCCGTAAAATTGCATGCAGATCAGCTCAGCGACGGCGGCGGCGCGGAGCTTGCGGCCTCGTTCGACGCACTCTCGGCGGACCATCTCGAGTACACCTCGGCGGCCGGAGTAAGGGCGCTGGCCGACGCCGGTACGGTAGCCGTCCTGCTTCCCGGCCCATTCTTGACGCTTGGCGAGACACGGGCGCCGCCCGTAGCGATGTTGCGTGACCATGGTGTGCCGATTGCCATCGCAACGGACTGCAACCCTGGCACCTCCCCGATATGCTCGCTGAGATCGGCGATGAATCTTGCTACCAGCCTCTTCCACCTGACTCCTGAGGAATGCCTCGCGGGCGTTACGCGAAACGCGTCGCAAGCATTGGGCCTGGCTCGCGATCGCGGCACGCTTGAAGCGGGAAAACGTGCTGATATCGCCGAATGGGACATCGATCATCCGCGTGAGCTGACTTATTGGATCGGGCTGAATCAGCTGAACAGGCTGGTCATTAACGGCAAGCCTGAGACCGGGCCGTAGCCCGGGCAGACCGCATTCGCATTGTCGCGGTCGCGATCATGGGTATCGATCCACACCGGGATCAGAGGATGCTGCGTCCAAGCGCACTTTGAACCAGCGTGACGGCGCGTTCGGCCGAGATGTTTGCGTGATCGAGAAACGGATTGAGCTCGACGACTTCCATGGACATCATTCGACCGTCCGCTGCACATTCCTCCAGCAGCAGATGAGCCTCCCTGAAGCTGACGCCGCCGGGGACAACGGTTCCGGTGCCGGGAATGACTTCCGGATCGCAGCCGTCCAGGTCGAAGCTGACGTGAAATCCGGCGGTGCCGCGGTTCACTATCTCCAGCGCCTTGCCAGCTACCCGGCTCATTCCGAGTTGGTCGATTTCGCGCATGGTGAACGCCGTGACGCCGGATTCACGGATGAACTTGCGCTCAATTTCGTCAATATCGCGTATCCCGATCAGGACGACGTTGTTTGCATCGATAGCGGGATTGGCGCCGAGGATGCCGGACAGTTCCGTATCTCCATAGCCCAGCAAGTGCGCAAGCGGCATGCCGTGGATATTTCCGCTGGGCGAGGTTTCCGGAAGATTCATGTCGCCGTGAGCGTCAAACCAGATGACGCCAAGCTTCCGGTCCGTGCTTTTCAGGTGCGCGGAAACTCCGGACACGGTACCCATCGCGATCGAGTGGTCGCCACCGATCACAAGCGGCCACTCACCGGCTTTGAGAGCGTCCCGAGTGTGCTCGGCGAGTTGCGTGCACGCTGCGAGAATCTCGTCCTTGAATCGCGCCGTGGAATCTCCCTGCGGCAACGTTTCCATCGATGGTATCGAAACGTCAGTTTCGTTCGCGATCGAATACCCCAGCGAACGGATCGCGTTTCTGAGCCCCGCCACACGAAATGCCGACGGACCCGCGTCTGTTCCCCTGCGCGAAGCGCCCAGGTCGAGCGGCACGTTGATGATGTGAATGGATCTCCTGGTCTGAATCATTGCCTTCCTCTCTCGATGCAACAACACCGAACGGAACCTCGTGCCGCACGTTGCAGCGGTACCTGACGGTCTCTCACGACACTCTTCCGACCGACGGCTCGACCGGCTGCTCGACGGACGGTTCGACGGACGGCTCGAAGCCATCCACCACCAGCCCGAACAGGTCTCTCGGGTCCTCAAGCTCGGGGACAAGCTCGATGTCTTCGCCCTCGTCGTACTCGACCGCGAGTTCGTGTACGTAGCGGAGTGCGGAGTAGTCCTCCAGCGCAAAACCGACCGAGTCGAAGACGGTCACCTGCTCGTCGCTGTCGCGCCCCGCTTCCTTGCCCGCGATCACCCTCCACAGTTCGTGGACCGGGTGGTCGCCGCGAAGCTGTTGAATGTCGCCTTCGATCCGCGTTTGCGGTTCGAACTCGACAAAGATACTGGCGTTGCGGAGCACATCGACATGAAGCTCGGTCTTGCCCGGGCAGTCTCCGCCGACGCCATTGATGTGCATGCCGGGCTCGACCATGTCCGGCGTCAGGATGGTCGCCAGCGCCTTGTCCGCGGTGCATGTGGTAACGATGTCAGCACTTCTGGCCGCATCGGCGGACGATTCGACCGGCGTCACCTTCAGATCCGGAATGTGCGACAGGTTGCGCGCGAGCTTCTCCATGGCGCTGCCGTCGATATCGAAGATCCTCACTTCGTCGATGCCGACCAGCTTGTGAAACGCGATCGCCTGGAACTCGCTTTGCGCCCCGCATCCGATCATGCCCATGACACGCGAATCGGGCCTGGCGAGAACCTCGGCAGCGATCGCGGAGGCAGCCGCCGTACGAAACGCCGTCGTCAGCGTCATTTCGGAAAGCAGCGTCGGGAAGCCCGTTTCGACGTCGGCCAACACGCCGAAGGCCATAACCGTCGGTACGCCCTTGTTTGCGTTGGCGGGATGGCCGTTGACGTACTTGAACGCATACCGGTCCCGATCCGAGATCGGCATCAACTCGATCACGCCGACCTTGCTGTGACTGGCGAGCCGAGCGCTCATTTGGAAAAATTCCCAACGCCGGAAATCTTCACGCATCGCCCCTGCAACGCCGGACAGAAACCGGTCCGCGCCAACGCGGTTCACAATCCGGCAAAGGGTGGAAACGTCAACGAAACGTGTCATGCCGATTCATCCAATCTGTTGTTAGTATGACAATACCAGGGACGTTTGTTCGCCGGCGTAACGGCAACGGAGACCAATCTGCTGCTTGAGAGCTACGACTAGGCGGTCAAGTACGCAATCCAGACAAGGCACGCCGATTCCGGCGACGAGGTACTCGTTAACGCGTTGGCCCGGACCCTATCGTAGCGGACGCCGGCATCCTCGTTGTGGCGTGGCAATGGTTTGAGCGGCTAACCGCCGAAGAGTCGCCTCTCAGAGGCGATAGGACGGGTCTTCCCGGTCGAGGATCTCCTGGAGCTCGCGGAAGTGGTCGTCGCCCAAATCCGGATAGTCGCGCCATTGTTGTGCCGTCTTCGCCGCCACCTGGTCGGAGACGATGCGTAGCTCACGGCCGGTTTGCAGAGCCGCGATATAGGTGGAGCAGGCGCGCTCGAAATAGTAGAGATCGTCAAATGCCCGGGCGACCGTCTCGCCGACCGCCATCACCCCGTGGTTGCGCATGAGGAGAATCGGCTTGTCGCCCAGCACCCGGGCGATGCGTTCGGCCTCATCGTCGAGACTCATGCCGTCGAAGCCGTCATCGATGCTCATCCGCCCCCAATACCGCATCGCGTTTATGTCGACGGGCGGAAGCCTGGGATCGGCGAGGCAGGCAAGTACCGACGCGTTTTTCGCGTGAACATGAAGCACGCACCGCGCATGCGGCACGTGCCGGTGGATGCTGCCATGCAGCGCCCAGGCCGTGGGATCCGGAGCATCCGGCTGCGCCATCGTCTCCTCGTCTTCGGCATTGAGCAGCAAGAGTTCGCTCGCCCTGACACGGGAGAAATGGCGCCCCCTCGGGTTCATGAGGAACTTCGTCCCCGCTTCGTCAACGGCGAGACTGAAATGGTTGGCGACCGATTCGTGCATGTCGAAGCGGGCCGTCCAGCGGAACGCACAGGCAAGCGCGATGCGCTCGTCCTCAAAGTCCATGCCGGGCCTGTCGAGCACGGCGGGTTGCGCAAGGGCCATGGCATTCTTCCCCTGGTCGAATGTACGTGTCGTTACAGTAGCGGGCCTGGGACGTGCCTGTCCATCATGACGCCGCATGGTAAGCCAGCCGATCCTTGGTCCCATTCATCGTGAAGCGCTCCTCGACTTCTATCGCGTCACTCTGCGGCGTACCGACCATATCGACGTAGCGGTCGTTTATCCGCGACGTCAGCACGATCTACAGCAAATATGTAGCCGCGATAATCGATGTCGACGTTGTTGGTCTGAATTTGAATATCGCAATTCGGGTCGCATAGCTCGTGCGTCGTCTCGGTCATCTTCGGAACATAGTACGCAATCTCTGCCGGCCTGAAAGGATCGCGAATATCCGCGACGCGAATTCCCGCGTTGAAGTACGACATCACGACGAGCTTCTGGTCGAAGTTCGGATGATATTCGTCGTTGACTAACTTGTCACGATCCAATATCTGAATGATGCCGCCGTCGCTCGCGCCATAACCCAGATAGACGCGATCGCCGAAAGCGAACGGTGCATGTAACGCTGTCGGAATCGGTCCGGTAGCGCCCGGCTGGCTGCCATCGAGCGCGAAGTCGCGAATGAATCCTGGCTCGTCAGGGTTACCGAGATCCCAGACCTGCAGAACGCGGGTGATACGCCAGCCCTCGGGGGTACCGTTCAGATAGCCGATTCCGGATTCGCAGTCCCAGAAAATATTGTGGGTGCCGCGTCGCCCGGTATCCGTCAATTCCGTCGTGTAGATGGTACTGATGAACTGGGGGTTTGCAGGGTCCGTAACGTCGAGCAGTTCGGCTCCCAGACCGCCGCTGGTTGCCGCCAGATAGGTTTTCGCCGGATCTCCGTCAGGCAGGTCGCTGCCGTCACAGACTTGAATGTGCTGTCTGTTTGGCGCCTCGCCGGTCGCAGGCTCATGGTGCAGGTAAATCGGTGCGGTCGGGTCGGTTATATCGACGACCGGCATGCCGTTGGTTTCCACGACGCCGGACTGCGTGTTCATGCCCTCGCCGGAATGGTGCCCTACGAACACAATGGAGCGATCGCCATAGCGATGAGGAACCGCGTGATAAGCATCCCGCCCCTGCAGGTCGTGATGCCCGAGCAGCGCCATGTTCCAGGCTTCCTCGCCGGAACTGTCGGCGTGAGCGGCAGGCTCCGCAGCCACAGCCCGCACATCCGTGGCGGACTCTTGCGCGCAAGCTGCCAATAGCACCGCCAGCGCTGGAACACCTCCAGCGGCAAGTCGCATCAGCCTTCCAGCTTCAGCAACTTGACGAGATTACCGCCGAGAATCGCCTCTTTCTCGGCGTTGCTGAGCGTCGGTGAGTCGAGAACGAGATCCAGTGTATCGGCCCAGCCATGAGGAATATCGGTTCCATAGACCACTTGACTGGCACCCATCACGGCGACGAGGTGCCTGAGCCCCTCATCGTTGAATACCATCGTATCGGCGAATATTTGCGTCCGGAGGTACTCAGCGGGGCTCTTCTCATTCATGCAGCCTGGGTTGCCTCTGTTGCATGCCTGCTCGAACCGACCCAGATAATGCGGTAGATAGCCACCGCCGTGGGCGCCGACAACCTTCAATTCGGGGAAACGGTCCAATGTTCCACCGTAGATCAGCCGGGCCAGGAACAACGTGGTCTCGAGCGGATTACCCATGATATTGCCGAGGCCGCCCGGGCCGTCGAAGGCGCCCGGCTGAATGATGTTCCTGGATCCATCCGGGTGCATGAAGACCGGAACGTCGAGCTCCACGACCTTCGCCCAGAACGGGTCATACTTCTCAGTCGACAGTGCCTCTCCTCGGGCATGTCCGAGAACGGAAGCGCCTTTCGCGCCCAGCTCCTTCACGGCATATTCGAGCTGCTCGGCGGCCAGCTCGGGGAACTGCAGTGCCGGAGATGAAAGCTGAACACAACGATCCGAGTGGGCATTGCACCACTGGGCAATCTTGTCGTCGTGCAGCCGGACGATCCGGCGCGCGAGATCGGGCTCGGCCTCGTACCACCAGAACCGGTTGGTGCTGATAGCAGCGACATCGATACCGCGGCTATCCATCCTCGCGAGCCACTCAGGGCCCAACGGCCGATTGAGGTTGGCGTCCGCCATGCTCGTACCCTCGAGCAGCGGTGCCACATCGAGGATGTCACAGTGCGCATGAATGTCGACGACTTTCACCCGAAAGCCGCCAAGCGTGACGATTCGACGCGATTGTGCCGCCGCATTCAGCGCGGAGCCCATCATCATCGCTCCAGCCGATAGCTGCGCGGCGGTCGTCAAGAAGCCTCGTCTGTCCATGTGATCCCCTACGTATTTACTTTAATTAGTGTCTGTTCGCTCAGGCGTTAAAATTTTCGAGCGGGTTGCCGTTAATCTCAACCCGAGTGGATGCCATTAGCACGAACCCGACGATGCAGTGCTCCGGCCCGTGATTTATCCAGTTGTGGATCGTGCCGCGCTGCACCAGGACGTCTCCCTGCTTGAGTCGCACAATCTCTCCGTCATCCATCTCCATGTCAATCGAGCCATACATGACAAATACGTAATCGAGATTGGCTGCTGTTCGATGCATGCGCGGTCCGACGCCAACCCCGTATCGCGTTATTCGAAGGATAGAGCCATTTGAGCGCGCATTCTCCGCCATATTCCCCTCGCCGAAATCACCCTCTGCATTGATGTCAGCGGGCAATGTTGAGGTCGACCAAACATCCGTCCCGGCCTGCGATACTCTGCCGCCGTTCTCGAAGGCGAGAAAATCATCAATGGAGACGATCGCCTTGCCGTTGTCGTCGTGGCCGGTGATCACGCGTCTGACCCCAAACGGCGCATCGGTGACCGGCTGACCACGAAACGGGTTCTCCTGCGCCTGCGCTGTGCGGCTTCCAACGGCGGACAAGGCGAGACCGGCAGCAGCCAGCTTCAGTAATTCGCGTCGCTCGTTACGAACGAGTTTATCGGACATAGGGTTCTCATTAGATTGATATTAGCAATATGCAAGGCGGGCGCCGTACGCGTCTGCCCGAGGAACAGGGGGAGCAGACGCTTACGGACACAGCGTGTAGTAGCAATTTACGACGCTGGCAACCCGATATCTCGCTCCTGGGCTCTACGAATCAGCAACTCGGCGTCGTCAGGGAGCATTAAACGTGCGTCCATCTGTCGCTGCACAGACTGGCGAATCTGCTCGACGTAGCCCGCGTGCGTTCCGTACCGCTCCTCAAGAGACGGCCGGGGATCGTCGCCCCGCTCCGCCGCAGTCGTAGCGAATGCAAAGGACGCACCAGTCGTACTGCAGCCGCCACCCTCGATGTGCCCTTCCCTGCGGTAGTTCCAACCGGTGTAAGTAGCCAGCGGCACCTGGATGTGGGTCGCGCGAAGTCCGCCGATGTCGTTACCGTCCTGATCCGTTTTCGGCACCAGTATCGTGTACTCCGCGGAGGTATGTTTTACCGGGTCCGCCAGGTAGTCGTTAAGGTGCCCGTCGTTGACCACGCCGGTGTAGGGCGAACCCGGAATATCCGGAAACCCGACGCCGGACTGCGGCAGCGGCGGCACGAGCGTGCCGTCGTCGATTCTGTTGTACGCACTCGGCGGCGGCTCCCTGTCGGTTGTCACCCATTCCTGCAGAGCCACAACCAACGCGCGACGATTCTCCCGCGGTATCGCATTGTTGGAATAATACGCGCAGATACCTGCCTCACGTTTAGCCTCGAACTCGTCGATCGTCTCGTACCCGGTGAAACCCGACTGGTTGTGCTGTGTGCTGGCCCATTGGTAAATCCGAACGTTGTCCGGAATCGGTGCGTCTCTCTGGCCAAGTGGATCTGTCGTGACTAGAGATCCGCGTGCAGCCCACAGCTCGTTGGCGCTGTCGAAGTGCATCATCTTCGGACAGGTGTCTGTGATACCGCATCGTGCCAGGATGCCGTCGATGCGACCGGAAACGGGATCCAGCATCGTTGCGTAGGTGAACGGAAACTGGTCGCCCTTGGCGTAGTGATCCATCACGCCGCGCACGAATCGGCCGGGATTCCCGAACTGATAATTCGTGTTGGTCTTGCGTGAGCCGCCCGTTGTGGCAACGACACCATCGAAGGTCTTGCGCCCCGCAGGATCTCTGTTGAACCCCTGGTAAATGAAATCGCGGAGGAAGCGGCCTGGCTGAGACTGGCCCCATGCAAGCGCCGTCGTAATGACATTTCGGGCTTCGCCGTCGCCTCCATAACGGGAGACCAGCGGGTTGTCGGTCGACGTGTCGTAGCGGAAGAACGACGCCGCATCACGGACCGCGGCGAGACCGATACCCATGACGATGGGATCCTGTACTTCGTGGTAGAGAAAATAGAGTGCGTCCGCGGAGAATCCGCCGTCCAGGCAGACATCAACAGCACTGGGGACCGGTGCTCCGCCGTCGTTACAGGTCGCGAACGACCAGGAATCACGCGGTAGCAGTACCGGCTCCGCATGCGGTGTATCTCTTCGATACAACTTCGCGTCCGGCATGCTCGCGGCTACCGTCGGATAGAGCCGGCCTTCGATAGCGGCGGAGCCCGAGTTACCCCTGATCTCTGTCGAGCGCCACTCCGTTATCGGCGAACCATCCGGATTCGTGGCGATCGGCAGCACGGCGCCGATGCGGTCCGGCCCCGTGGCGCTGGTCTGCCACCCAGTCCAGACCATCGTGTAACCCATGTTCAGATGAAAACCGTCACCAATGTCTTCGGCGGTCTCGGGAAAATCCCCGTAATCGGGCAGGAAGCCCTGAATTAAATTGAACGCGCGTTGATGGCCGCGATTCATGACGTCGTACCAAAGCGTGCTGTTGCCGCGGGTCATATCGACGGGTTTCAAGATGCGAAACTCGGCCGTGTACTCCACCCGACCATTCGCATTGCGAGGCGCCCGATCAATGTTGACAATCACCGCGTTGTGCGGATCGTCAGGATCAACCTCAGCCGTCAGTTCGCCGTCGATCCACTCGTAGGGACCCACATCGCCGAACTCTCTGCCACCGAAGGCGAGTTCTGCGCCATCTACAACGATGCCGGTAATTCCCGATGTCGGCGCGCCCGTACTGGGCGTCAATGCGGCTTGCGCGCTTGCGATAGGCGCGGCAGCGTCGCTATCGGCCGCCGCGTTGTCGGCGGGCGTCTGCGCTTGCTGGCAGCCGGCGACGAACACCGCCGCGAAAAACAAACCGAGTACCGACGAGCGAGCCAGCGGCAGGTGCCGATTTAATCGCGTGGACATGTCTATTTCTCCTTACAAAGAGGCCATTACAGGCACCGGCCGGCATGGCGACCAACTAACTGTGGGACAGGTCATGGCGGTAGATGCGCGAGTTAGCCTCGGCTGTACCACCAACAATTGTGTTGTATTCGGCTGTCGCTTCGCGGAATCGCGGCAGATCCAGATTATCGTCCAGCGTCCCGCCGAACACGTCGTACCAGCGGAAAAGATTGAGGATAACCCGCTCAGCGCCCATCCAGTTATCGAACTTGCCCATCCGGATCTCGGCAGCCGCTTTCCCAGCGCTCATGCCGGCGTCGAATCGCACCCTGGCTTCATCACGCAACAATGCCATGTAATCCAGCATCTCTTGTACTTCGGCCTTCCCGGCGGCCGGACCATGACCCGGCACGATAATGTCGAGGTCCATGTCCAGGATGTTCTCGAGAAGCGCCATCCACCCGATCGGGTTGCCATTATGAAGAAACGGCGCCATGTGGAAAAAACCGTTGTCCCCCATCCGCAGCGTCTTGTGCTCCGGCAGGTGAACGAGTATGTCTCCCCAGGTATGCGCCGGCTCGATCGGCAGGAGTTCGACCACCGTGCCGCCGTAGTGGTAGCTCGTCGTGCCCGCGATGACGGTCGTTGCGGGAACCAGTCGTCGCGGCTCGCCGTCGTTGAACGTCGGGCTGATATTGCCGTAGGCCGGGTCGGCTGGACCGCCCGCCACGCTGGCCGCCATTTGCATGTTCCGGTGGCGACAGTATTCCGAAGAGACGACTTCAACTCCAGGCCCCATGAAAACCTGGGTGCCATTGGTGTGGTCACCATGGTGGTGCGTGTAGACGATCCGCTCGATCGGCTTGTCGGAAACCTCTCTGATCGCTGCGAGAAACGGTGTGGCCGCCGCCGGCCCATTCAGCGTATCGAATATAAAGATGCCATTGTCACCGACAACAAAACCGGCGTTGCTGAGACCGCCGCCGTTGTGCGGCGGCCCGTTGCCTTGAACGTAGGTATAGCAGTTGGGTGCGATTTCCTTGAGTTCCGTAGCCCAGCTCGGAGAATCGCCGAATAGCGGATTTCGCGGCGGCGGGAAGGCCCTCGGCCGTTGCGCACGTACCAGGCCTGCGCCCAGCATCGAAGCAATTCCAACGCCCGCACCAGTCATTCCGAGCGCCAGCGCCTCTCTACGGCTGATGAATCCGTCGTCCTTCGGCTTAGTCATGAGCTTCCCCTTGTACCTGCCATTAACGTTTTCTTATGCACGGCATACTAACCGAACCGGCTCGTGTGACGCCGAGGAGTCCACCGGCCTAGCCCGTAAGAATTACGACAAACGACTATTGAAAACCCGCCAACCGAACACCCAACTCTCGGGGTATGCGTGGCTGAATGAAATAGTTTAACTGCGATCCGTCCGCGAACTGCTTGCTCTGACAAGAGTCCGCATGTCCTTTTTGGGGGAGATCGTATGAAGGGCATCGCTACCGCCCCAATCGTTTTTTCGAGTCTCGCGCTCATCGCATGCCAGAATGCAGACGACGTGGTATTTCTCATTCGCAGCGGCGCAGTATACTGAGCAGGATTATTTCGCTAAGGGCCTAATACCAATTTGTATCACGTGAAGATCGATTAGCATCGGCCCGGGTATTGGGGCGGCGTGCGCCGCTAATGCTCTTGTGAGTTAATCAGGATTGCATCGAGGAGTTGAGATGAAACGCTACAGCGTATGCGCGTTCGCGCTGGTTGTCTTGGGCGGGCTTTATGGTTGCTCGGGCGGTGATTCCGCCGATGCCCGGCCAAATATTCTATATATCGTCGCCGACGATCTGGGCTTCACGGACACCGGTCCGTTCGGTAGCGAAATTCCGACGCCGAATCTGGACGAGCTCGCGTTCGCGGGTGTGCGGCTGACCAACTTCCACACGGACGCGAACTGTCAGAAGACCCGTGTCATGCTGATGGCGAGCGCCGGTTCTGGCGCCGCGTTGGAAATCATCGGCAACCCGATGAGCGGACGGCGGGGTAACTTGCTGAGCCGCGACTGGGTCATCCTGCCGGAGTTAATGCGCGATGCGGGTTACGCGACCTACATGGCTGGGAAATGGGACTTGGGCGCTGGCGACGGTTATACGCCCGCCACACGTGGCTTCGATCGCTCCTTCGTCGCCGTCGACGCATCCGCGAGCCATTTTGCCGAGAAATTCTGGGACGATCCGCTTCCGTACGAGGAAGATGGCCGTCCTTTGGGGATTGACGACCTGCCCGAGGATTTCTATGCCACCGAGTACTACACGGACAAGATGCTCGAGTTCCTGCGCTCGAACGACGGTGAACAGCCGTGGTTTGCATTCGTGCCGTATACCGCGCCGCACTGGCCGCTGCAGTTGCCTGACGACTGGCTGGATCGTTACGCCGGTCGCTACGACGCGGGCTATGACGCGCTGCGCGAAGTGCGCTTTTCGAAAGCCAAGGAACTCGGCGTTATCCCGGAAGGCGGCAGGTTGGAATCCTACAAACCGACGGCCGAGCCTTGGGACAGCCTGAGTCCGGAACAGCAGCGCCGCCACGCACGTGCCCAGGAGATCTACGCGGGCATGGTCGAATACCTTGACATGAGCGTCGGGCGCCTGATCGATTATCTGGAGGAAAGCGGCCAACTGGATAACACCATCATCATGTTCTCATCCGACCACGGCGGCTCCAGCAGCGATGCAGGCCTGGATGAGGAGGACGTCGATCCGCGCAGTGTCGCCAATCGAGACAATCGCTTTGAAAACTTCGGCCGCCGCGGCTCGTTCATCGATCACGGCCGGGGCTTTGCCGAAGCCGCCACGGCGCCTTTCAGGGGCACGAAGGGCGGCATCTACGAAGGCGGGCTACGCGCCGCGGCGATTGTCCACTATCCGGCTGAAATTCCCGGCGGCGGTGTCAACGACACCTTCATGACGATCATGGACGTGTTACCGACGTTTATCGAGATCGCCGGTACCGAACATCCGGGCGCCGGTCCTTACAAGGACGGCCGTACGATCAATGGCATCGCGGGTCGGTCCTTCTGGCCGCACCTGAAAGGCGCGGCTCCTGCGGTGCATTCACCTGACGACACCGCAGGCTGGTCCGCGGACGGTGGCCACGGCGCGTTGATCCGCGGCGACTACAAACTCATCAACGACCGGCTGCAGGGCGGCGGAATGGGCGTGACGGTCTGGCGGCTCTACAACATCGCCGAAGACCCCGGTGAGACTCGGGACCTGGCGGCGCTGTTCCCTCGTCTGAGGGACGAGCTCGTCGACGAATGGGAGAGCCGCTGGCGCTAGTCAGCGCCAGTTCGTCGCCCACTCTGCGACCGGCTCCGCCTGCCCGGTCCGCGGAGTTTGATGACGCATGCAATGAGGCCTGTTAGCTTCTGGCGATCGATCTGAATTGGAGTAAGAATAATGCGTAGGACCTTAATCACGCTCGGTCTCGTTGGGTTCGCCCAGCTCGTCGCCTCGTCGGCTATTGCGCAGAATGGCGCTTCGGAAAAGGGCGGGCAGGACCCATTCGGGCCGTACGAACCCGCTCCGGGATGGCCAAGTGACATTTCTACGCTGCCCGGTAACGAGGGCTGGACGTGGGGTGCCATCCAGGGCATCTTCGCGGAAAGTGCGGATCGGATCCTTGTCATTCAGAGAGGTGTACTGAAGAAGATCGACCGTCCCGAGAATCGCTTGATCGAAGATCAGGGAACCCGCCTGAGTTTTCCGGTAGGCCGCAACTATGCGTGGCGAGATAACACTATGCCATGGCGGGACGCAACCCAGGCTAGTCCCGATCACAACAACGAAGACGGTTGGGCGCAGTGGGAAGGGGCGGGCTATGTACGCGGTGTGGATGCGCGTTGGTCGCATTGCGTCGTCGTTATCGACCGCGAGGGCAATATTGTCGAGACCTGGGACCAATGGGATTCCATGTGGGTCAAACCGCACGCCGTTCATGTCAATCCATTCGATCCAGATAAACATATTTGGATCGTCGATGACTTCGCTCACGCTATCTACAAGTTTACCAACGACGGTAAGGAGATCGTGCAGACGCTTGGCGTACCCAACGAGCCCGGGCAGGACGAGCGCCACTTCGCAAGACCAACCTTCATGGCGTTCTCAGAGGACGCGATTTTCGTTACCGACGGCTACGTGAATTCGCGAGTCATGAAGTTCGACCACGAAGGTAACTACCTGTTGCAGTGGGGCCAGGAAGGAATATTGCCCACTGAGGTGCGCCCGGGTTATTTCAATTCTCTGCACGGCATCGATATCGATCTGGAATCGGGGCGCGTCTTTGTCAGCGACCGGCAGAACAACCGAATCCAGGTCTTCGATCAGGAGGGTACATACCTCGACCAGTGGCGGGTTGGCGAGCCTCCGTCAGACGTTCAATACTTGATCGTGGCAAACGGTGCGGTGTGGATCATGGATGCGGGGACGACGAAGCTCCTCAAGTACGATCTCGACGGAAACTTCCTTGACTCCTGGGGTACCTGGGGTACCTTTCCCGGCGGCATGTGGGGAGTCCACGGCATGACCGTTGACGAAGAAGGTAACTTCTACATTTCGGAAGTGAATACCGGCCGCGCACAGAAATTTGTCCCCAGGGAGGGAGCGAACCCGGATCTCGTGATCAGCCGCGTTCATCCGACCTATTAGGGAGTAGGCGGGCAACATCCAATGCGTATCGCAGTACCTCTTCTCTCGGCACTGTTCGCGCTGCCGGTGACGCCGACGAGTGCGGCTAAAGCCTGCAATCGTAGAGTTCTACCTGTACTCCGGGAACCCATAGCCAAAAACGGTCCAGCAGCACGGGCTCGGTAAATGTCGTCGGATCGGCAACAAGGACCGTGTAGTTCAGGCGCTTGCCGTCGTCGGACACCGTAAAGCGCTCTTCATACTCCGCACCCGCGCTGATAGGTATGCCCTGGCCGTCGAAGTAGGGCCAGGTACTCAAGACAGTGTTGACGACCAGCGTCTCGCCTTCCCAGTGCCCGACTGAATGACCCATGTTGCCTGGTTCCGGAGCGGGCGTTGTCGTCGGGTCCATATGGATAGTGCGAACGGAATCGAACTCTTCCTGGCGGTAGACGATGACACCTCCTTGATCGACCAGTTCCATGGGGTAGGGTGGGTTCATGATCGAGGGCATTCCCTTTCCCACACAGTTGATGACGGGGTTGTCCGTAAGCGGATCCCAGGCGGACTGGGCGGCGCGTGCTTCCGCGGTCAGGGGATAGCTGCTTTCCCAGATGGCGTCCCTGTCAGTGGTCCTCGTCGGCGTGCTCCAGACTCTGAACAGGCTACGATCGGGACTATCTCCGTCATCGCGTGCCGCGACGTCAGCCGGGGTGACCCTCAGCCGCTCTTCGGACCCCTCCAACCAGTGCCGCCGACCTGACGTGTTAAGGGCAATTTCTCCGCCATCGGGCATCAACATGTTGGTGGCCTGGAGGGCCGAGATGGGTCGTCTCGACGGCGCGCCCGCAAACGTAACGACGTCTCCGAGCGTGAACATGTCAGCAGTTAGCCCGAGTCGACCGAGGTGGCTTAGTGATGTACCGGAGATCTCCCAGCTTGTCTCCTGGCCATTCTCGTCACGAACATTGATCGAGAAGCCGACATGGGGATTGCGCCATCGCACCTCGGTCAGTTCGCCCTGGACTTCGATGACCTGGCTGGTATCGAAGTAGGCCGAGACCGAGTGATGACCGAACACCGCGGACGCCGGGAGCAGCATGGCCAGACTGAGTAATCGCCGGTTCATGTCGAGTTCTCCACTATCCGATCCATATGAGGATCCTCCCAGGTCAATTCCAAGTCAATGGTTCGCGGTTCAGACCCGAACTCAATAACCGGGTGATACGCCTGCTCGCGGAGGAGTTAGACCGGGTACGAACCATTCACCTGCGGGGACCGACGGGAGAGGTGACGCCGTCGCCGCTGGGTCACTCGGTGGGGTACTGGGAAGATCGAAGTCTCATCGTCAATACGACTCATATCAACTCGATGAGCTTCAACGATCCCGTGAACTACACCGAAACCTTCACGTTCGGCCGCAGATTCGTCTGGGCACCGGATGAGGCGATCCGCCCGTGGAACTGTGTCGACCTGGGCGTGAAAGATATGCCACCCGACCTCGATGAATTGACACGAATGTTGGAGGAGCTCTGAGCTATAGGTATAGGGGTCGCGCCCGAAGCGTCCAACCACGACACGCTTGTTGGCCGCGTGACGCCTGGCGAATGATCTAACCAACTGATACTTAGTATTTATGTCGGTTAGAGCGTATTCGAGCCGGTTAGGGCGTAGTATCGACGGCAAAACAGTAGAACATGCCCACGCCGTGGGTCATCGGCAATGCCGTCTGGCTGCAGCCGCGGGTGCCGTGGGATGAGTTCCAGGAGCCGTCGCCGCCGCCGTTGCGGTCGGGGAACCCGATCTGGGCATTGGGCTTGCCCGGGGCCGCTCCCATGGGTCTTCCATTTTGATCGAAATCGGGGTCTTCGTTGCTCGTCCAGTTATTGCACGTGTAATCGAATTCCGGTGGATACGCCCGGCCGTCGGTCTGGGAGCCGGTCAACACCTCGTGCCGGTTGCTGTACGGCGTCGTCTTGACGTACTCCCAATCCCCGTCTCGGGAATCCGGGTAGTCGTTCAGCCCGGGTACGATCTGGCCCTTCTCCGTCAGGCCCGAGCGCTTGTGAAGATTGTTGCCGAGTCGCGCAAGTTCCAGCGTGTCGCCATGCAGGTGCGCCACGTCCCGGGCGATCATCACGCCTTCGAAGTTGTACCAGGGGCCGGTGCCGATGCGGTCTCGCGCGTTGACGGCGGGCTGCCCGGGGCGATCCTGGGTGCTGAGATAGGCGCGCCAGGTTCGATCGCCCGCGCCGACTTCTTCGGCGAGCATCTGGCAGTGTGCGTCCGCGCCCTCCAGACCTCCGAGGTTGCCGCCGTCGCCGATGGGGCGGCTGGTGACGAAGAACGTCATCGGCGTGCCGCCGGGCAGGTTGTGCTGCGCAAGCGCCATGAAACCCTCAAGCATCGACAGGGTCAGGATTGCGGCGAGAAAAGTGTACTTCTTCATTTGCGCCTCCATGTAATCATCCGCGAAATCATAACGCACGTGGCACCGGACAAGCTCGGGCGGCTCTATTTGGAGTTGGGGAACTCCAACGATGGGGTGACCCGGACTGTCGGGATTTCACGTTCATTCGTGCCGCAGCGCTTCGATCGGATCAAGATCGGCCGCCTTGGCCGCCGGAACGACCCCGAACACAAGACCCACGATTCCGGAAAAACCCATCGCCAACCAAATGGACCATGTCGGAACTATCAGCGCTGGAAAATCGGGAATCAGTACCGCCATCAACAACGCAATCATGTATCCCAGCAAGAGTCCGATCACTCCGCCGAGTAGGGACAACACGACGCTCTCAAGCAAGAATTGCATCAAAATGTGCCATCGCTTCGCTCCGAGCGCCTTTTTTATGCCGATCTCGCGTGTTCGTTCCGTCACGGACACGAGCATCATGTTCATGATGCCGATGCCACCAACCAAA
>JAKZVH010000152.1:0-2532 GCA_047516145.1 Gammaproteobacteria bacterium | reverse complement strand
GGTTCCGTCATGTTTCTGCTCCATCACGTAGCCGGATGCGGGCCAGAACGCGGGCAATTTCGGTGTCGGCCTGTCCGGTTCCGGCTACCTGATCGCGCGGGCGTTGGCGATTCCACCGCATACAATAAGGTGCGCCCGGCCTGAAAGGGGCTTAATCCGGGCCGCCACTGCATGGAAACGGAAAAGCCAGGGAACCAAAAGCTCAGGCCGGACCGCCGCCTGCGATGGTATCGAGCTGAATCCGGGCGATTTCTGACAGGCCTCGGCGCGTCTTGAGCTGTTCCCTATCGCCCCGGCGGCTTCAACAGCCAGGGCGATCGGTTGCGCGGCCTCGGAGACGGCGCCGCCCTGCGTACGGAGCCTGGCGATATCGGCGAAGGCGCTGGATCGTATCCAGGTGGTCGCAATCTCCCGGGCGGTTGCAATGCCCTCCCGGAAATTGTTTTCCCGACACTGCACCTCGCAGATCACGCGCAGCAGGGCATCGCGCTCGCAGCCGCCCGCCAGGCGCCGGGCGGTTGCAAGGGCAGCTAGATTGTCGGCCGCGGCGGCCTGCGCTTCGGCGATTGCGGACAGGATGTCGTTCGATCCGGATGCGCATGTCATTCGGTTCGCAGCCTCGAACGCCTCCGCGATCAAGCGCAACGCGGCGGTTCGATCGCCGGTCCGGGCCTGCGTTTGGGCAATTTGGCAAAACGCGTAGGCCCGGTCGCGGGTGTCGGCAATGCCCCGGGCAACCGCGAGCGCGCGGGCGATCATGTGCGGAACCCGCGAAGGATAGTCGAGTGTCGGCTGGTGCCGGGCGAGCAAGGCAAGAGCGTAGACGCATGATTCGTCGTCATCGATCGCTTCGGAAACCGAAAGCGCCTCGGCCATCGAGCGTGCGGCGGCTGCAATTTCGCCGTTTGCGTTCTGAACCTCGCAGATGTGAGCAAGCGCCAGGACCCGTTCCACCTCATCCTCGATTCCCCGGGTGGCCGTGAGCGCTTCGGCGCATGATCGTGTTGCGCCAGGAAGGTCACCGCCTTTGCCTTGCGCCCTGGCGACCGAGGCCAGGGAATGGGCGCGTTCGGCGCAATTCACGATTGCTCGCGATGCGCTCAGAGCTTCCCAATACCTGCCCGCCGATTCGGCACGGTCGGCGATGTCCAGGAGGTCGCGGTCGCGGATGTACGGTTCGTGAACGCGCTCGGCCGTCGCCCGGGCGGCGGCGATATCGTCGGTTGCGGCCTGGGCGGATGTCCGTTCCTTTCCGCCGCCCGCTGTCGGGACGGCCGCGAGAGCTTCCGCAATGGCCGTCCGCGCTGCATCCGGGGCATCGATCGCAGCCTGGGTTTCCGCGACGTCGGCGAGCGCGGATGCGCGGGCGCCGTCCTCCGGGATCGTCCGGGCGACGGCAAGAGCTGCCGACAGGGTGGTTGCGGCGGTTGATACGTCGCCTGCCCGATGCAGGAGCCGGGAGATGGAGGCCATAAGCGCAACGCGGCTGGGTGGATTTTCGATGGTTTCCGCCGCTCGCGAGGCCTCCGCCAGTGTCGGGAGCACGGCCTGCGGGGTCATGGCCGTGGGCGCCGGGGCGGAGTACCGGGCTGTCTCGTGACGGGGATCGGGAGGAGTCGGGGCCAATTGCGGTATCCGGAGGCCGGGTCGAAATCAGGGAAAGGATGCCTGACGGGAATAGCGGCGGGACGGTCGCGGATCAAGACGTTCGCGGTTTTCGGCCACACGCCGGCTTGCCGGATGGCGATCCGGGGGTGCCGGCGCACCCCAATCGAAGATTTTTCGGGCCGCTGACCAATATCGCATCCATTCCGCCTGGCCCGGGTTGCTGACTTGCCGGCTGCGCACGGCCGCGATCGACGCGCCGGCGGTCATGGTGGTCGAGGGGCGAACTGCACCCGTGTCCGGCGTATATCGGTCGTGGACAAGCGGAGCCTTGGCCCTCGCCACAGCCGAATTCCGCGTATGTCGGGCGTATGTCGGCCGGTGTTTTTTGCGTGTTCGAGCGTATGGCGGTGCCGGACAGACGCGGCCATGAGGGGACAGGGCGATGAAGATTCGCGTGTAGCGGTGCGATATACGCTCGGTCCAACAATCTCCGGACCGTGTTTGACCTCGAAAGGCCCCAAAAAGGCATGACATAGGGCCGGGTGGGACGCCCTGCAGCCTGCTGCGTCGGGTGTGAGACCCAAGGCCGCCCCGGGCGGTCAAATCCGTGAAACCTGCTGTATGAGCGATGGGGGAATCGACACCGTCGCGGGACGCGCGGTGGAGCCGCCGTGGCGATTGAACGGACGGCGGGGCGGAGCAGACTGCGCGAGGCAGTGCCGCACGAGTGCCGGGAGCATCGCGACCGGCAGTGCGCGGAAGTCGGCGCAGTAGCCGATGCACTGTAAGCGGTGCGGGGTGCCCACCTTCCTATCTATAAGGTGATGGCGTTCGATGACCCTCTCACCATGGGGAGGTTTGCGCACGATGGATGCGTTCGAACGCAGTGCCGAGGATGAGTTGGGTTGCCTGGGCTCGGACAGC
>JAKZVH010000151.1:0-15421 GCA_047516145.1 Gammaproteobacteria bacterium | reverse complement strand
CCTCGCGACCGTCGGACAGCAAGATGTTGTTGATCCACATTTCGGAGTCGCCATCCCTGGCCGGGTAACCGGCCACGGCAACCCGATCCCCCTCGCCCAACAGACCGGGGTCCACATCCATGCGGCTCAGGATGCTTACGGAGTTGGTTTCGATGTCCCACGTTTCGCCTTCCGCGGTCCGGATGGTGAACCGCACGTGAGGATTGCGCCACATGAGCCGGGTGATCTCGCCCTCAAGCTCGGTGAGGTTATCCATGTCGAAAACGCCGCTGAAGGCGTGATGGCCAATGCCGGCAACCGGCAGCAGACAGAGCACTCCGACCGAAAGAGCGGCGTAGCCGCGAAACTCGCTTTTCATTTTTCGTTCTCCGGAATAAAACCTCAATGCCAGGTCACCTCCATGGCAAAGAAATGATCGAAGACCTCGCGCCCCGGATGATTCCGGTCGTTTCGTTCGGGACTCCGAATATAGAAATCAAACTGCTGCGCGGCGGGATTGACGCTACCGGCCTCGCCCGTGCCCGGCGCCAGCATGACCTGCAACGTTTCCCGGTGCCGCATCCCCTGAGTCACCATGAAGTGCAGTTCATGGTTTTCGTACAGCACTTCGCCGTTCAGGGTGGCGTGCCCATAACCCCAGCCGGCGACGTAGAGCAGGCTCTTGGGCCAGTTCATGTCCCCGCAACCGGAGTTGCCGTGCTCGAACAGGTAGGCGGCGATGCCGCCGTCCTGGCAGGGCGAGAACTCATGGACCCGGTCCATCTCCACGACGTAGACGCCCTCGGGAAGTTCAAGCTCCGCGCGGAACGTGCCGGTGTTATCGATCTCGTTGACATCCAGCGACACCTCGCCCGCCACCGCGCGCAGATTGGAGGCATCGTCGCCCATGTGATCCCAGGGCGCGGTGTCGTTCAGGCTGCCTGCCTGGTAAATGCGTCGTCCCGAGATCATGAAGCGACCGTCGTACAGATCGTGCTGTTCCGGCGCGTAGAGGCCCATGAGCGTGTCGGGTTGGGATCGGGGGCCCCGGTCTTCCTGCGCCGCCGCCGGAGTGCCGGCCAACTGGGCGGCTGCCATCAAACCGGCGCCTATCGCTACCGCTCGCCCGATCCCCCTCGGACCCTTTCCAGGGGACATATTCCTGTCCTTATCTTGAGCTATCCCGCGATTCTACTACCAGCAAGCGCCTCCCCGCGAGCGGGGAGGCCGCTGAACCAAGAGATCAACGAGATTTGTGGACTAGCCACTCATGGGGCTGAATCGCTGCAAATTTCCACCAGTACCGTGTTTGAAGGCTATCATGGTCGTGAATCCCGGCCGGTCGGGGTGAGAAGTGAACCGAAGTGAGGGTTGCCCGTCGCGTTAGCATTAGCCTGCCGCTGTTTGCCTGTGCCCTGGTCTGCGCCGTCTCCAGCCCCGCACAGGAAGACATCGCCCGGGAGGTCATGGAGTCGGAGTTCTACTTCGCGCGTGTCGCGTTCGGCGTTCACGGCGGACGTTACGGCGGAGGACGTGACGAACCCTGGTTGCGCGATTGGCCCGAAGCGGAACACCACTTCATGCAGGGCGTGCGCAGACTGACTCGAATCGACGCGGCCCACGAAAACCGGCAAGTCAATCTGACCGATGACAGGGTCTTCGACTACCCGGTCATCTACGCGGTCAAGGTGGGCTACTGGCGCCTGAGCGACGAAGAAGTCGCGCGGCTCAGGGAATACCTGCTCCGCGGCGGGTTCCTGATCGTGGACGACTTCCACGGGCCCTACGAGTGGGCCCAGTTCTCGGATTCCCTGAAACGGGTATTCCAGGACCGGCCGATCGTCGACATTCCCGGCGACGACGAGATATTCCACGTCCTCTACGACCTGGATCGGCGGGTGCAGATTCCCGGGAGCCAGGCGGTCTGGCGCGGCGTCACCTGGGAACACCCCCAGGGCGTGCCGGCCCACTGGCGGGGGGTCTACGACGATGACGGCAGACTGCTTGTCGCCATCAACTTCAACATGGACCTGGGCGATGCCTGGGAGCACGCCGACGATCCGTGGTATCCGGAACCGCTCACCGCGCTTGCCTACCGCTTCGGGATCAACTACGTCATCTATTCAATCACCCACTGAACACCGCTGTTCGCATCGTATTTCGACGCTCGTTGTTGGGTCGGCCATGGTGTCGGATTTTCAGCTCGGGCCACTCTTCCCCGTCCACCCCCCAATATGGGGCGCATGACGCACGCCCTTCGACTCGCCAAGATTCCGTCAGACGCGCCCGAGACGCCCAAGCGCGCGGCGTTGTTCCGTCCGGTGAAGACGCGACGGCCGACAGGCTGCCAGGTCACCTCTGGCGGCTGCGCTCGAATTGCGGAAACGTCAAGTCGGCAGCGAATTGCACGGCGTCTCGCGCGGCCAGAAGCATGTCGAGCAGGTAGGCGTCATCACGCCGCATAGACAGCCTCGGCGGACTGGAGAATCTCGGCGCGGCGGATGTAATTTCGGCTCGCCTCAACTGCGGAGCGTTCGACCAACTCGGTAGGGCGACCCAGTACTCCGCTCAATTCGTCCTGCATTCGAATGATGTCCGTGAGCGTGCGCCGCGTCCCCGGGGCAAAGCTCACGAGCACGTCAATGTCGCTGTGAGGGCCAAAATCGTCCCGTAGTACAGACCCGAACAGCGCCAATTCCGTGACTTGCCACCGTCTACAAAAGTCGGCAATCTCGCCTTGGTACCTGTCGATTCTTGCGTTCATGGCTAAATTATCCAGTTCGCATCCATTGTGAATCCAGCGCTATCCAACTCGCGAAGAAGCTCGGAATTTCAGCCATCCGAATCATCCCGCGGGATGTAGACGACTCCATCATAGTCCGAGGGCTTCTCGACGTTGCCTTTGACCAAAGCGCAAACTCGATCCTGGCCGAGTTCGCCGATAAAATACCCGAATTCAAATATAACGTGAATCGCCCCGGGTTTACCGGAGACTCATTAGCTTGGGTCAGGCTGCCATGCCTGATCCCTCCAGTTGCCGATCGTCGGCAGGCGTTCAAGCGTAGTCCACACGCGCCCATTGGCGAGATATCCGGGTTATTCCACGGCAAGGTGGCAGTGCGCGCAGTTCTGCGTCTGCGCCATGCGGTCGATCGTATGGGCTGCGGCGTCAAAGGGGGTCAACTCCTGGTGACACGTTCCACAATTCAGTTGCTCGTCGATGACAGTGCGGTGAACGCGCTCGAAGTGCGAATATCCGGGTCGCGATTGCGCGGTCAACTCCTGCAGCCGATGGCAGGTTTCGCAGTTGACCATTTCCGCGTCTGAAAAGGCCCGCGCGTCCGGCTCCGGGTTCACCGACACGCGTTCGGACGGTTGCAGTTCGCGGACCTGGGCGACGTCGCGCACCAGCGTCTGACCGGCGACGCGGCCGGTGAGGATGGACGGTCCCAGGAAGGTGCCCTCAAGCCCTGCCGAACCGTTGACGCCCGCAAACCCGGTGAGTTCGC
Source organism: Gammaproteobacteria bacterium (assembly GCA_047516145.1). Lineage (GTDB taxonomy): Bacteria > Pseudomonadota > Gammaproteobacteria > Steroidobacterales > Rariloculaceae > UBA6522. Next base: position 11,933 of record JAKZVH010000151.1, on the reverse strand, counting down.
CGGACGCATACAACCCGGGGATCCTCGTGCCGTCCGTACGAATGACGCGCAACTGCTGATCGATCATCACACCGCCCATGCTCTTGCGGGTCATCGGAAAGAACCGGATCGCGTAGAAGGGCGGCTGATCGACTTTGGCGAGCGGGGAGGGCTCGTCAGCCGAGGAGAATCGGTCGAAGTCCTCGTCAACGCCTTGTTCCACCATGGAGTTGAACCGGGCAACGGTCGCTTCGAGCGCGGGGGCGTCCAGGCCGATGGCCGCCGCCAGTTCGGCGATGGTGGGGGCCTGTGTCGTCAGCGCTGGATTGTCGAGGATCTCCTCACGGATGCGCTGGAAATCGTTCCAACCGCTGCCGGATACATAGAAGCGTTCGTTGTCATCGTCGTCGAAGATCGCCCAGTAGCTGGACGGATCCTGGGCGACGACGGCGGCCAGCAACTGCTTGGTATCGGCGAGCTCGTTGACGAAGCGCTCGCCGTCGCCGTTGACCCAGAGCGCGACTTCGTTTCTCGCGGCAAGGGCACGGCCTTCTCCGGGATAGTGGGGGTGGGGCAGTCCCCAGGGATAGTTCCATTGGTGGTCCATGCGATGAAAGCCGGCGTCCAGCTCTTCCGCGAGGTCATGACCGGAGCCTACCGAGTTGAGGCCGGAACCGATGAGGAGATCGCCGGGTTCCGCGAGATGCGCCGGCCAGAAACGCCGGACCATCTCCAGGTTGCTTTGAAATCCGCCGGTGGCCAGCAGTACCCTGGGCGCGCGCAGCTCGGCGGTTTCGCCGTTTCTCACGTCCTCGCCGCGAACGCCGACGACGGCGCCCGCCTCAACCAGCAACTCCGTGACGCGGAAATTCCAGCGGAAGGTCACGTTCGGATGCCGCAACACCTCCCGGTAAATGGGGGTCACCAGACCGAGGCCGCGGCCGTCGGGGCGATGGAAGCGGCGTACGCTGTTCCCGGGGTGGGGGTTTACGCTCACCCACCGCACCCCCAGCGATTCCAGCCATTGCCCCAGCTCGGTCCTGGAGTTGCGCGTGTAGTAGTCCACCCAGTAGGGATCGGGGTCCACTCCCCAGCGAAAGAAATCCCCCGAGGCAAGCTCGGGTGTGTCGACGATGCCCGCGGCGCGCTGGCTGTCGGAATCGATAATCGCGACCCCGCCCCCCGACATGACTGCGTGCCCGCCGAATACCGACCACAAATCGACGATCTGGACATGCACGCCGCCACTGGCCGCTTCCAACGCCGCGGAGAGCCCGGAGATGCCGGCGCCGACGATGATGACATCGGGCTCGGGAGGCGTTTGCGAACGAGCCAGATATCCCAACCCAAAAACCAGGAAGGTGAGCACCAGGAAGATGGCGGCCAGGATGTACCGGGTCATCAGCCCGGGTCGCGCCGTGCGGCCGGTGCGCCACCGAAAGATTCCGCCCACTCCCTTGTCTGCCGTTCGGATTGGCGACCCGCGCCGACCCCGGACCGGGCCATGCGGGGACGTCGCGGCTATTGGTATTCCTCGGCCATGGCCTCCAACTTGCCGAGAAGTTCGTCCGGGGTCAGGTAGCCGCCCAACCGGACGCCGTCACCGTTGAGCACCGTGGGCGTTCCGCGAACGCCTACCTTTTTGCCGATATCGAAGTGGGAAGCGACAGGCGTGGCGTCGCACGTGCCTTCAGGTACCGTGTCAACCAGAATAGCGTCGGTAAAGGCGGTTTGACGGTCGGCATCGCACCAGACCTTGTCGGCCTTGGACCAGGACTCGGTATCCGGTCCCGTGCGCGGATAGGACAGGTACCGTACGGCGATCCCCAGCGCGTTGACCTCGTCCATCTCCCGATGCAGCTGGCGGCAGAACGCACAGTCGATATCGGTAAATACGCTCACGGTGTGCTTGACGTCTTCCGGAGCCGGACTGAATACGATCATCGTTTCGGGATCGATTGCGGCCAGGATGTCCGACCGGGCCTGGGCACGCCGCCGCTCGGTAAGATTGCGTCTTTCGCGAAGATCTATAACGTCGCCCTGGATCAGGTACATGCCGTCCCTGGAGACGTAGACCACGTCGGAGTCGAGGATGATTTCGTACATTCCGGGGAGCAGCGAATCGTGAATCTCGTCAGGCTGCACCCCCGGCAACGTCGCGGCGAGTTCTTCCTTTGTCAATTCAACGCCCTGGGCGCCGGCCGGACCGGAGGCGACGAACGGCACAATGCAAAATGCCCACTTCAGTTTCATTGAACGCTCCCGATCCGATCGTAAGACAAGAAATAATATCATCTCGACTTGCGCGGATGACAGCCCGGGGGCATATTCCCAATTCGAATTGGCGCCTGAGAAATCTCCGGGGAAATCGCGATGGATTGAAGTTACGGACCGAGAGCCGTTCGACCTCCCGGTCGCGCCGCCTGCGTGACCGCGCTGGTTGCCGTGTTGCTGCTCGCGGGGTTACCGGGGCAGGGTGGGTTTGCCCACCGTGGCTTTGCGCCGCATTTCGATCTTTGTGACAGGCTGAGCATCTCCGGAACCATCACGGAGTTCGAGGCCCGCAATCCACACGTCTACCTGCATATCGATGGCACCGAGGGCGATCCGCAGACGCAGACGCTCAATGTGCTCATCGAGCGAAAGGATCCGAAGTTCTATACGCGTAATTTCCTGCCGATTTCTCTCGACTATGCACCGTCGAATGTGGAAATCGCGCGCTTCGATTGCACGCCCGAAGTCTGAACGCCGACCGCAGCAGGCGGTCGCGAGAGCGTCGGTCTCGGTGCGTCACAACAGGAATCCGATACCCGACCACAGCACGCCGGCGGCGAGCAGCACGTACGGGACCATCCCGGCGATCCTGATGATCCGAATGGCCCGCTTGATGACCGAGCTGTCGTTGACGTGCGGGAACGGGCGGTCCTCGGGTACCGGTACGCCGAGAAACTCGCACAACGGTTCCCAGCCGTCACGGACGTTGAAGACGAGCAGTCGCTCCGCGGGGACGCTCGCCTTGACGTTCTCCACGTGCTTTCTGAAGACCTCCCTGGCTGCCTGCGAATCTTCGAACCGGCCTCCGAACTCGCCCTGCCAGATGGTCGCTTCGACCATTTCCGAGTTGGCCGCCAGGGGCCGTATCCATTTGAACCATGCGGGTAACGCGCGACTAAACGCATAGATCGTTTCCGAGGCGCTTCGGTACCAGGATTCCGCGTCACGCGCGGTGAGGATCACCTTGGCGTGCGGGTAGTGCTCCATCAACTCCCTGTAGTAGGCGGTCGAGGGCCAGTCCACCGTGGCGCGGAACCCCTCGAAGAGTGCGTCCCAGTCCCGGGAGCCCTTCAGCGCCACATCGTGCCAGGCGTAGACGAGCTTCCGGTTGCCCGCCAGCGACATCATGTGGTGGCACTTGACGAACCCGAGGTGCTCCAGGGCAAATTTGAGGGACATCGTCCCGGTTCGGCCGAAACCGGCGCCAATGATTTCCAGGGCCATGGCGGCAATTATCCCGTAAATCCAACGGGTGTGTGTCCGCACGGGCCCTTCGCCACACGCTCGGTAAAGTCGACGCCTTAACCCCGCGGATGGTGCTTGGCGTGCAGTTCCTTCATGCGCTCGCGGGCCACGTGGGTGTAGATCTGGGTCGTGGCGACATCGCTGTGTCCCAGCAGGAGTTGCACTACGCGGAGATCCGCACCGTGGTTGAGCAAGTGCGTGGCGAACGCATGACGCACGGTATGCGGGGAGAGTTTCTTGCGGATCCCGGCTCTTCTGGCGTGCCGCTTGATCAGGTACCAGAAGGATTGGCGCGTCATTGGACCTCCGCGGCGCGTCGGGAACAGGTACTCGGTCTGGTGTCTGCCGAGGATTGCGGCACGAGGTCCGACGACGAATCGGTGCAACCAATCCTGCGCCTCGTCACCCATGGGTATCAGCCGCTCCCGATCGCCCTTGCCGATGATCCTGAGCACGCCCTGGTTCAAGTTCACCTGGGACAGCCTGAGGTTCACCAGTTCGGAGACCCGCACACCGGTGGCGTACAGCAACTCGAGCATGGTCCGGTCCCGGTGCCCGAGGGGATCGGCGACTGCCGGCGCGGCCAGGAGCGCGTTCACGTCGTCCTCGGTGAGCGTGTGGGGCAGCCCGCGGCCGACCTTGGGCATGGCGACCTGCGCGGCCGGATCCTCGGTGATCGTGCCCTCCCTCAGGAGATACCTGAAAAAACGCCGGAACGTGGACAACTGGCGCGCGGTGGAGCGTGGTTTCACACCCTGTCCCACACGCCACGCCAGGTATTCGAGGACGTCCGCCTCGGTGGTTTCCAACAAGTTGACCTCACGTTTGACCAGGCGCCGGTGCAGCGCCAGGAGATCAGTGCGGTAAGCGCGCAGCGTATTCTCCGCAAGCCCGCGTTCGGCCCAGATGCCGTCCAGGAACCAGTCAATCGCGGTTTCCGGGTCGTTCGGACGCCCGGTCATTTGGCAATAGGGCGTGAAACGCCTTGCGTCATGTCGATCTCAACCTGCTTCTCCGATTGCACCATAGCCGAATAATGCTATGTTCCGCGTCGGCGGCCTGTACGATTCGGATCAGGCCGCTATTGTATTGCCCTGTGCAACGCCGCGTCTGCCCTTGGCGTGCGGCGGGGGTACTGTGCGAGCGAATAGCGACTGCAGGAGGCGTGAGCTTGGACACGGGCTCTGGATTGAAAGGGAAATCGGCGGCGCTGCTGGTGCGTGCCACTTACGGCGCCTATGCCTGGGCCATGCTGCTGGCGGCGGCGGTCCCCACGCTGATTCTCCTGCTCGTGACCCCGAACCTCGGCGCGCGGCGCCGGGTGGCCCGTTGGGGTGCACGCGTTGTCTTCTGGCTCATCGGCAGCCCGGTGCGTGTGGCGGGCGCCGAAAAGCTTCCCGGCACTCCCTGCGTCGTGGTGGCCAACCATGCCAGTTATCTGGACGGGATCATCCTTACCGCAGCCCTCCCCGCCGAGTTCACCTATCTCATCAAGTACGAATTGGCGTCGTTCCCGCTGGGCGGGTTCCTGCTGAAGCGAATCGGCTCGGAGTTCGTGAACCGCGAAGACAGCAAGCATCGGCTCCGAACCGCGAGACGGCTGCTGAAGTCCGCCATGAGCGGCGAATCCCTGGCGTTCTTCCCCGAGGGGACCTTCGACCGCAACCCCGGCTTGAAACCGTTTCTGCCGGGTGCCTTCAGCGCCGCGTGGCGGGCAAGGTTGCCGGTCGTACCGATCATCATCAAGGGTTCCCGCCGCAAGTTGCCGGCGGGTGTGTGGCTGTGCGCCCCGGGGCCGCTGTCGATCAATATCTGCGAGCCTGTTCAGTCCGATGCCCGGACGTCGGCCGCTGAACTGGCATCGGCAACTCGGCAGCGCATGCTCGAGCACTTGGGAGAGCCCGCTCTGCCGGAGGCGGAAACAGCATGAGCGATCCCATCTGGAGGCCATCGGCGCAACGGGCGTCCGACAGCAACTTGCAGCGATTCCTGCAGATCCATGCCCACCGGCTCGATACGCCCGACTACGAATCCCTCTACCGCTGGAGCGTCGAGCGGAGCGCGGAGTTCTGGCGCGCATTCTGGGAGTTCAGCGGGATTCGTGCGTCGACGCCCTACCGGAGCGTGGTGACCGGTCCCGAACGCATGCCCGGCGCCCGCTGGTTCGAAGGCGCGCGGCTGAACTACGCCGAGAATCTGCTGTGCCCCGGGTACTCGGGGACGGCCGTCGTTTTCTACAGCGAGCGCGGCGACCGCATCGAATTGAGCTGGGACGAATTGCGCCGCCAGGTCGCAAGCCTCGCCCGGGCGCTGGAGTCCGCCGGCGTCGGCGTGGGGGATCGGGTCGTCGGGTTGTTGCCCAACCGTCCCGAAGCGGTGGTGGCCATGCTTGCGACGGCAAGTATCGGTGCGGTCTGGTCGTCCTGTTCGCCGGATTTCGGCGTCAATGCCGTGCTCGACCGGTTCGGGCAGATCGGCGCCAAAGTCCTGTTCGCGACCGATGGTTATTTCTACAACGGCAAGACCATCGACTGTCTGCCCACGGTCGCCGAGGTGGTCAGCCGGCTCGGCGCACTCAAGGCTGTGGTCGTCGTTGGCTATGTTGATCCCGAGCCGGATCTGGCGGTGGTCCCGGGCGCGAAGCCCTTTCACGACCTGATCGCCGACGGGCCCGATGCGCCGAGCTACCGGCCGCTGCCGTTCGCGCATCCCCTCTACATCATGTACTCCTCGGGTACGACGGGCATTCCCAAGTGCATCGTCCACGGCGCCGGCGGTACGCTGATCCAGCATCTCAAGGAACACCAGCTCCACTGCGACATCAAGGCCGGGGATTCGGTGTTCTACTTCACCACCACGGGGTGGATGATGTGGAACTGGCTGGTATCCGCGCTGGCCAGCGGCGCCACTCTGGTGCTCTTCGACGGATCGCCCTTTCACCCGGACCCCGGCGTCCTGTGGCGGATCGCCGAGCGCGAGCGCCTGCGCGTCTTCGGTTCCAGCGCCAAGTATCTGAACGCGCTGCAGAAATCCGGCTACCGGCCGGCCGGCAACGTTTCCTTGGGCGACCTCGCCAGCGTGCTGTCCACGGGATCCCCGCTGGCGCCCTCGAGCTACGATTTTGTCTACGAGCACATCAAGGAGGACCTTCAGCTGTCCTCCATTGCCGGTGGAACGGATCTCATCGCCTGCTTCGCGGTGGGCAATCCCATGCTGCCGGTCTACCGGGGTGAAATGCAGTGCCGCGGCCTCGGCATGGCGGTGGACGTTTTCAATGATCGGGGGGAACCGGTCGTCGCGGAGAAGGGCGAGTTGGTCTGCACGGTGCCATTCCCGTCCATGCCGGTGTCGTTCTGGAACGATCCCGGCGACGCCAGGTACCGGGCCGCCTATTTCGAGCGCTTTCCCGGCGTCTGGTGCCACGGCGATTACGCTGAAATGACCGGGCGCGGCGGCCTGATCATCCACGGTCGCTCCGATGCGATGCTCAATCCCGGCGGCGTGCGCATCGGTACCGCGGAGATCTACCGGATCGTCGAGAAGTTCGACGAGATCGCCGAAGCCATCGCCGTGGGTCAGGCGTGGGAGGATGATGTGCGCGTGGTGCTATTCGTTCGCCTTCAGCCCGGATACGAGCTTGATTCGAATCTCATTGAGCGCATACGCCGAGCGGTCCGGCAGCAGGCCAGCCCGAGGCACGTTCCCGCAAAGGTTCTCGCGACCGAGGATATTCCCAGGACGCGTAGCGGCAAGATTGTCGAACTGGCGGTCAGGGACGCGGTCCACGGCCGCGCCGCGATCAACACCGACGCGCTCGCCAATCCGGAGGCGCTGGATTTCTTCAGGAACCGGGTCGAACTGGCCTCCTGAAACGGACAGCCCGCCGACGGTCACCGTCGTTGCCCGCTACCACTACCCGCGCCATGGGGAGCGGCGGCTATTCTCCACATCTTTCGCGAGCCACGCCTTAATCAAGGACTGATAGGGCATGTCGCGTCTATTTGCTTCGATTTTAATGCGATCCAGCAAGATCTCCGGAAGCCTGAGCGATATCGATTTTGTAGACGGCTTCAATCTCGGCAAGAGGGTAGGCCGAGCCTCACTCCAATCGACATGGTCGCTGGAGTCGTGACTTTCCCAAAACGCCCGCTCTTCCGCCTCGGATCGAAATTCAGGTGTCTTTTTGGTTTTGCTCATAAATGACTCTCTCCTTTCGGTGCATGTCGCGCGCGGAAATTACGCGTATCAAGGAATTGGCGTCCCGGAGGGTAAAGGCGATATGCAACTTTCTGGCATCATCGGTCATACTAAGAGCATGAAATAGCCTCTCTTCCTGACTATGCCGGGAATCTTCCAGTACCAGGAGTGGTTGGTTAAAGAAAACCTGCTCTGCTTCGGATTGGTTAACGCCGTGTTTGTCCACGCTCTTGCGAGCATTCCCCTTGTCCCACTCAAAGCCGGATACGTTGGTCCAGTCGGTCATGAATGTATATTACCATCGTATACAGGCAGGCATCCCCACGGTTTGCAGGTCGGAAGCGCTGAGACTGGGACATTGTGCGGCGGTTTCGCCAAGTCCGTGGTTCGGACCGGGCTGGGCGCCCCGGTTGCGGCGACGCACAGTCATTTGCTTGATCTATGGCCGCGTTGACCGAACAATACCGCCGACATGAAAGACGACACTTCGCGGAACCCGGGAACACTCGTTCTGGTCCGCCATGGCCAGAGCGAGTGGAACCTGAAGAACCTGTTTACAGGCTGGACCGATGTGGACCTGACCGACCTGGGTGCGCGCGAGGCGCAAGCGGCGGGGCGTGCGCTCAAGGAGGAAGGCATATCCTTCGATATCGCCTTTACGTCGGTGTTGACCCGCGCAATTCGCACCCTTTGGCTGATCCTTGATGGGATGGACCTCATGTGGATTCCGGTGCACCGCGACTGGCGATTGAACGAGCGCCACTACGGCGCCCTGCAGGGCCTCGACAAGGCGGAAACGACGGCGCGCCACGGGGCCGATCAGGTGAAGATCTGGCGCCGGTCGTACGACATTCCGCCTCCCGCCCTGATGGAGGACGACAGCCGGCATCCCCGGCACGATCCTCGTTACAGGGGGCTCGCCGACACGAGCCTGCCGGCTACCGAATCCCTGGCGACCACGCTGGAGCGCGTGCGGCCGTGCTGGGAAGAGAAAATCGCGCCGCAACTGCGGGCCGGCCGCAACGTCCTGGTCCCGGCGCACGGCAACAGCCTGCGCGCACTGGTAAAGATGCTCGAGGGAATGTCCGACCAGGCGATCACGGAGTTCAACATTCCAACCGGCGTGCCACGGGTCTACGAACTCGATCCACAACTGCGCCCGTTGCGGGCGGAGTATCTTGGCGACCCCGATGCCATCGCTGCGGCCGCCCGGGCGGTGGCCGATCAGGCAAAGGGATGAACCGGACCGCATCTGCGGTCAACTACAGTTACGCGGAGGACCGCTGAACATGCTCTACGATCTGGACGAATTTCGTGTACAGACCGTCGGCGAGCGGTATTTCGTTGCGCCCAATGCCGCGGTCATCGGTCAGGTGGTTCTGGGAGAGGACGCAAGCGTCTGGTTCAGCTCGGTGCTGCGGGCTGACAACGACAAGATCATCATCGGGGATCGGTGCAACATCCAGGACGGCTCCATGTTCCACGTGGATGCAGGCGCACCCGTGGTCCTTGAAGATGAGGTAAACGTGGGTCACTCGGCGACCGTTCATGGTTGTTACATCGGGGCGGGATCCCTGATCGGCATGGGCGCAACGATCCTCACCCATGCGGTGCTCGGGAAATACTGCATCGTCGGGGCCCAGGCGCTGGTTACCGAGGGCAAGAAATTCCCCGACCGTTCGTTGATCGTCGGCACGCCGGGCAAGCGGATCCGCGAAGTGACCGACGCTGAGATCGAGTACCTCAAGTGGAGCGCAGAACATTACGTTCAGCGCGGAAAGTACTATCGCGAGAAGTTGTCGGCGCCTTATGCGTAAGTGATCGAAGCTATTCGGCCTGCGCGTCGCCCGAATTACTCCAGGTCGTCGGGCGAACCGCTCCCTTGCGGAGCGTAGAACGTTGCCACTTCACCACCGGGCAGAAGCACGTGGGTGACGCGCATCATGTTGTTGGCGGGCAGTTCGGCGACCCATTCCCGCTCGACTCCGTCCTCGTCCGCCATCGCGTAGACGAGACGGCCGTGGGGGTTGGCAGCCGTGAACTCCACGACCCGGGCGTCGCGATGGACGACTTCCGCGCCCATATCGAAATAGACCCCGGGATTGTGATGGGCGGAAGCGGAGAGCCCGGTCAGCAGAGCCGCGGCAATCACCAAAATCCGGAATATGCAACGTGTCATGATCTCTCCTTCCTGGCCGTGTTTAACGAACGGCGCTGGAAAATCGTACTTCAGCTTGTCCGAGCGCGGCAACACGCCAGGAGATTGTCGTTGCGATGGCGTTGCGGTCACCCCGATATCGCCAGCGCAGATTCGGGGACGTTGACGCTCAATCCTCGTGCGTCGGCCAGATCCGAATCAGTCCTTCCTGGGCGGTGGAAGCCACCAGCGCGCCGCTCTCGTCGTAGAACCGCCCGGTGGCCAGTCCCCTGGCGCCCGAGGCGTTGGGGCTTTCCATGGAGTACAGCAGCCAGCGGTCGACCCGGAACGGACGATGGAACCACATGGCGTGGTCCAGGCTGGCCATTTGCACGTGGTCCTCTTCCCAGCGAACCCCGTGAGGGAGGATTGCCGTGCCCACCAACTGGTAGTCGGAGATATAGGCGAGCAGGTTTCGGTGCAGATCCGGATCGTCCGGCAGGGTGTCGATGGCACGGATCCACATATGGCGAAACGGTTCTCGCGGTGTCCTGGACACCAGATCCACCGGCTCGACGGGCCTCATTTCCACAGGCCGCTTGTGTTGCAGGAACCGGCGCATCTTCACGGGGATCTTCCGCATGATTGCGTCGGGGATATCGGCCATATCCGCAAGCTCGTCCGGGCGCGGAACGTCCGGAATGCGGCTCTGGTGTTCAAGGCCCTTCTCAGGCATCTGAAACGATGCGGTCATATTGAAGATCGGACGACCGTGCTGCACGGCCACCACGCGGCGGTTGCTGAAGCTCCGGCCATTCCTGGCCCGATCGACCTCGTAGAGGATCGGTGCGCCGACATCCCCGGCGCGCAGGAAGTAGGCGTGCAGCGAATGGACCTCGCGGTCTTCCACTGTGCAGTTCGCCGCGCTCAGGGCCTGCCCCAGCACCTGTCCGCCAAATACCCGGCTACTGCCGATGTCGCGGCTCTCGCCACGAAAATAATTCCTCTCGATTCGCTCCAGCTCAAGGAGCTTGAGGGTATCGGCCAGGATTGGCTTCATGGTTTAACGGGGCTGGTTTCGGTTCAGACGCGCAATGAGGCTGCTGGTGTCCCAGCGATTCCCGCCCATACCTTCTATATCCGCATAGAACTGATCCACCAGTGCGGCAACGGGCAACTCCGCTCCGTTGCGCCGGGCTTCCTGCAGGCAAATCCGAAGATCCTTTCGCATCCACTCCACGGCGAACCCGAAATCGAATTCGCCGGCGACCATCGTTGCCCAGCGGTTGTCCATCTGCCAGGACTGGGCGGCGCCCTTGCCGATCACCTCCACCGCCCGGCGTGGATCGAGATCGGCCCGCAGCGCAAAATTCAACGCCTCGGACAGACCCTGAACGAGGCCGGCGATGGCGATCTGGTTGACCATCTTGGTGAGTTGGCCGCAGCCGGCGCCGCCCATGAGTTGCACGGCGCCCGCGTAGCAGCGGATCAGCGGCTCGGCGCGCCGGTACGCGTCGGCATCGCCGCCCACCATCACGGTCAGACGGCCCCCTTCGGCGCCGGCCTGTCCGCCGGAAACAGGCGCGTCCAGGCACTGCACACCCCGTTCGGCGCCGGCGGAGGCAATCTCCCTGGCGATGTCCGCCGAGGCGGTGGTGTGATCCACCAGCAACGATCCCGGCTGCATGGCATCGATCACGCCCTGGTCGAGGATCACTTCACGCAGGTCGGGGTCATCGCCCAGGCAACTGAAGACGAACTCGGCTCCGGCAACGGCTTCGGCGGCCGCGTCGGCCCGGGTCCCGCCGTGCTGCTCGCACCAGCGCCGCGCCTTGTCGGCGGTCCGGTTGAAGACGGTGACGTCGTGGCCCGCGCCGCGCAGCCATCCGGCCATGGGGTAACCCATGACGCCCAGGCCAAGGAAGGTGACTTTTTTCGACAATTCAATCTCCGTGAAACCGGCCCGGAAAATCGGCGTTACCTTAGCCCATCTTTACCAAGAACGTAGCCGATGGGGGGCTGATTTGGCTGGTCGGAGCCGTTTTTGGTGCTGTAAGGGCTTGATCGGTATGGGTCGTGGAGGCGGGGAGGCGATAGTAGT
>JAKZVH010000150.1:0-2649 GCA_047516145.1 Gammaproteobacteria bacterium | reverse complement strand
GTGGCTCCCGATGATGCTTCAGTGCCTTGCGAAAGAAGGCCTTCGCCGCCGCGATACCACGTGTCCGACTGAGAAAGAACTCCACGGTGTTGCCCTGTCCGTCCACGGCTCGATACAGGGACATCAACTGGCCTCGCACCTGATGAATGTTTCATCAACTCGCCAGCTCCCACCCACCTGTCGCTCGAATCGGTTCCAGCGCTTCTCGCAAGTTTCAGCATAGCGAATGACCCAACGCAAAATCGTGGTGTGCGCAATCGATAAACCCCGTTCACCTAAAATCGCGACCAGGTCTCGGTAACTCAATTTGAAGCGAAAATATCAGCGCAGGCAGAGGAGAATGATGTCGTCATCGAACCAACGTCCGGCAAATAGAGGATTCCGCTCAGTTTTCTGATGCGCCATAACCCATTATCGCCGATCCCCGTTGGCTGTCTGCACCAGAACCCCCCGCCGTGTGGCTTTGCGCGCAGCGTCCGCACTCGGCAGGGATTCGATGAAGGATAGCTGTCGATAGTTGTACCCGAGTTCCGCGCGGCCGACGATCAGCCTTCTATCGCGGGCCGTGAGGTGCTTCAGACCTTCCAGGTAGCGCCCCCAGGTCTCGGCCTCCATGAGCTGCTCAAACTGCGGCGCGGCGTCCTCGAAGGGCCGCACCGGGTCTGCCGGCATGATGGAGTCCCGGCGGTACAGCGCGCGCCGCAACTCGTCCCGGACCCGGTTCTCGACGGCGCGCCGAAGATAGGCCCGTAACGCGCTGGCGTGCTTCGACTCGAACCACCGGAGCCGTGCGAACGTATGATGCAGCGCGTCCTGCACCAGATCGCTGGTGTCGACGGCGCCGCGTACCCACCGCGGCAGGCGGCCCCGCGCCCATACGCGGAGCCAGGACGCATACCGTGTGAACAGCGTGTCGATGGCCGCTCGATTACCCCGCCGCGCCCGCTCCAGGAGACGCCGCTCCGACGTAGAGCCTCGATGATCAGGTGTGCCGGAGCCGTTCGACGATGGAGGTGTGGGTGCCGGCATGGAGCTGCGCCTGACCGGTCTGGGCCTTGGCAGGGAGCGTCCCAACTCCATGGCCCTGGAAAGTGAGAGTCCCAGGTCTTCCGTCTGGGGGCGGTTCCTCGGCGGGACAGGATCGTATGCGTCCGAGCGTTCCACCGTGGGTGTGGCGATGACTTCGACCGCCTCGGAATGGAAGGCGGGCTGAACGCCGCCTTCAGCGAGAATGTCGACGGCTGGGTCTCCATGCGTCACGTGACCGGATCCGCCGATGTTTCCTCCCCGACAGGCGGTGGAGGGATCGAGGCCGAGGGGCTGGGACCTGCGGCCCGGCATCGTCTTGGGCAGCAGGAACGGGTTTCACGCCTCCGGAAAATACTTTGACTTTGGCAGCGAATTACATAAAATCACCCCTACAAATTCTTTCAGAACACACAAGCTCCAGCACCTGTTGAAGTTGCTCTACAACATCGGAGTTCAGGCTCGCCTCAAGTTCATGCACCTACTGCTCTCAAGCGCTTAGGAGTCCGGCCTCAGAGAAGTTCCTCGCGCCGAATCAAAAGCTGATGGCGTGCAGTCGACCGGAATGCATCGCGCTATGGTTTACAATATCGCATGCAGCTCGTATGCATGAAGCATTTTCACTCTTTGTTCCTTGGGAAGGCGTGAGGAAAACCAGTGGCTTGCAGCTGGATCTTCCTCAATCGCGGAAAACGACTGTTTAATCGTTGACACCTTCGGCCGCACAGGCTGGGGAGGGCTCTATGAAGCGCTTTGCATTTGGCGTTGTAGTGTTTACAAAAATCGCCATCGTCGCGTTCGCGTTGCTGCTAGCGTGGGGTGGACCACTATATGCCCAGACGACAACGGGGAGAATTACCGGCACGGTGGGCGATCAGACTGGGGCCGTGATTCCGGGCGTCGAGATAACGGTTCGGAATCCGGCGACAGGCTTATCGCGCACTGTCATTTCCAACGACTCGGGCACCTACGCGGTGCCGTTGCTCCCACCGGCCGTTTATGAGGTTGAAGTGTCGTTGCCGGGTTTCCGGCGGGAGGTTCGCGCAGGCATCACAGTGCAGGTGGACGCGGTGGTCCGTGTGGATTTCGCCCTGGTCGTTGGGCAGGTGAGCGAAGTCGTGGAGGTGACAGCGGACGCCCCGCTGGTGCAGAGTGAGACAGCATCCCTAGGCCTAGTGATGGACGGCCGAAAGATGACCGACATTCCGCTGAACGCGAGGCACGTCATGATGTTAACCATATTGACGCCGGGAGTGATGCCGCTCGTTGAAGGCTCGAATCTCACCACGCAGAATCTGTCTTTCCACGCGATGGGCTCCCGCGAACGCGACAACAACTTCCTGCTCGACGGCGTGAGCGCCACGGACCCCGGAACACAACAGCTGACGATCACTCCCTCTATTGACGCGATTCAGGAATTCAAGCTTATGGCGGGTACCTATAGCGCCGAGTTCGGCCGCTCCGGCGGCGGAGTGCTCAACATCCAGACGAAATCAGGAACCAACGTATTCCATGGGACGTTCTTCGAGTTCGTACGCAACGATGTGTTTGACGCGCGGAATTTCTTCGCCGAAGACACGCCGCCGTTGCGGCGCAACCAGTTCGGCACGGTGCTCACCGGTC
>JAKZVH010000149.1:0-2821 GCA_047516145.1 Gammaproteobacteria bacterium | reverse complement strand
GCTTTGTAGTTACTTCGGGAGAATCGGAATGCTTTGGACCGGCGGCGGCGCGGGACGCGACTGAAGGTACGCGTGAATAAGCGCCAGATCCGTATCCGACACAACCTTGTCCGTGTAGGGCGGCATCACATTGGTCGGCCGCCTGATAGACGCCGTAAACGCGGCAAGAGGGAGAGGGCGCGGCGCAATCCGGAGTCCGGCACCACTTCCCTGACCTTCATACCCGTGGCACTGCCAGCAGCCGTAGCTGACGTACAGTTTCTTACCGGCGTCGACGTTGCCGGCGACGGCCGTTGGCGCTGACGGCCTCTGGGCTGCCGGCGCCTGAGCGCTTGCGTACGAGACATAGGTCAGTCCCGCCGCCAGCAGTGCTCCAAGCCACGACATTTTCATCGATTCCTCCCCGCTGTCCTACCTTGGCTGCGTGACGACATCGACCAGCGCCGGCTCCCCCCGCTTGACCACCGCAAGGGCACGCCGAATCGCCGGCCCGAGGTCGGTGGGATTTGTGATCGGTCCTTCGGCGTACACGCCGAACCCCTGCGCCAGCTTCGCAAAGTCAACGTTCGGATCGTCGATAATCGTTCCGATGTTCGCCCGCGTGATGCCGCGGTTGTGGCGGTTTGCCATTCGCTGAACGTGCATGACTTCCTGATGGTAGGCGCGATTGTTGAACATCACCGAAAGCAACGGAATCCGGTGATGCGCCGCCGTCCACAGGGCACCCGGTGCGTACAACAGATCGCCGTCCGACTGGATATTCACCGACAGCCGGCCGTGCTTCTTGTTGGCGAGGGCCGCGCCAACTGCGGCGGAAGCTCCATAGCCAACGCCTGCGCCGCCGGACCCGCCCAGGTGTTGATAGTGCTTCTCGAAATCCCACAGGCGAGTCACCCAACCGATGCCGGTGGTGAGGCTCCCTTCCACCACCAGCGACCAGTCCTCGCGCCTGACCTGCTCCCAGATTTCGGCGGCCAGGCGCGCGGTGGTGATCGGCGAGGCATCCCAGGCGTAGGCCGCGGCGGCGAGCGCCGCCTCTCGTGTGCGCGTCCACGTCTGGCCCAGTCGGGCGCGCCGTTCCTCGAATGTCCGGCGCCTGTCCTGGGTAATCAGTCTTCGACACGCTTCGGTGAGCGCCGGAAGCGTTGCCTCCGCATCAGCGGCCATCGCGACATCGACTTCCGGATAGCGCTGAAAGTTCTGGAAGTTGCTCTTCGTGTACAAATCGGAGGCCGTAATGCTGATGAGCCGGGTTCCCGGTTTCGTGAGCGATCTCGAATTCCGGTGGAGCACATCGCGGACCGTGGACACGGTGCCCCAGAAATCCCACACCTCGAGGCCCAGAATCACATCGGCGTTGGAAATGAACTGACGGGCGGTCGCGCTCTGATTGAGCGGATGCCGCGACGGAAAGTTCATGCGTCCATGCTGGTCGATGACCGGGGCGTGCAGCGTTTCTGCGAGCTCGACGAGCCGTGCGATCCCGGCCGGTGTGCGTGCAGCGCGGCCGGCCACGATTACGGGGTTCTCCGCATTCACCAGCAGCCGCGCCGCCTCGGCCACCGCTCCCGTATCGCCTTGGGGCGGCGTGGCCACCGTCAGCCTGGGCACGCGAAGTCGCGGCCTCATCTCCGCTGGAATCGGATCTTCCTGGAGGCCCGCGTCGGCGACGAGCAGCACCGGCATCATCGGCGGCGTCATCGCGATCTTGTAGGCACGAACGGCTGACTCGGCGAAGTGCGGCAGCGACACCGGCTGATCGTCCCACTTGACGAAGTCGCGGACCATGGCCCCCGCATCCTGCACGCTGTGCGCCCACTCCACGCCGGGGCGTCGCTGGGCTGCGTCGAGCGTGTTGCCGGCGATGATGTAAACCGGCACCTGGTCGCAATACGCGTTGTAGATAGCCATTGCGGCGTGTTGCAGGCCGACGGTGCCATGGCAGAGAATCGCCATCGGCTTTCCTTCGGCCTTGAAGTAGCCGTGCGCCATGGCCACGGACGACTCCTCGTGGAGGCACGTGAGGAACTCCGGCATCCGGTTCTCGCCGTAGTTGATGATCGACTCGTGGAGGCCGCGGAAACTGGAACCCGGGTTGGAGGCGACGTACTCGAGGTTCAGCGACTTGAGGACGTCCACCATGAAATCGCCGCCGGGGCGATCGGTTGTGAGCGCCTCAACCTCCACAACAGGATCGACCTCGCGAGCCGCGACGGGCGCCGTCGCCGGCCGGGATGCCTGGGCGACCGGCTCCTGTGGCGCGGCTCCCGCGACCACATCAGGCGTCACCGCAGCCGCACCGGTGATCGCTGCACCCTTCAGAAAGGATCGACGGTCTACGGAATGCCCTCTGGCCATCACGCGCCTCCAACTGTGGTGGAGTGTAGACCACGAGGACCACAAAGGTCACGAACGCTTTGTGGACGTCGCGGCGGAGTTCGCTTGCAGCCGGCCGTCAACGAAACCGCGTCGGCGATGGCGATGCCGTCGATGACTCCGGTTCTCTCCGGCACCTACGGCTCGGGCCACGGGGCCGTCTGGCCAGGCTGCAACTGGATGTCGTACGCGCGGGTCCCCAGCGCCAGTCCTGCGTAACGAGCGACCTGGAACGAAATCACGAGCGTCCCCCGCCTGCCGAAGAGCCGCTCGGTATCCGCGAAGGTTTTGGAGGTCACCTTCGGGCCCCGCACCATTTCTCGCGAGAATTCAATGACGGCCGCATCTTTCGGATCGAGGCCACGGGTCTCCTTTTGAGTTCGGACGACCTCTAGAATCTCGTCCGAGACGCCCTCCCGGCGAGCGGCCCTGGAGTGGATGAACC
>JAKZVH010000148.1:0-5302 GCA_047516145.1 Gammaproteobacteria bacterium | reverse complement strand
TTGTGGGCCAGTTGCGTTGAGATCAGCAATCAGGATCGCTACGCCGCGTGAAGGCAAGCGTCTCAACGAATGCCGCGTCGCCTCGTTCATTTGCTACAGTCGACGCGCCCTACGTACTCGACGTTGCGATGGTGCAATTCGCTACAGGCTCAATATCGACGGCCTGATGGTTGCTCATGGGAACCTCTCCCAGATCACAACTGCGGTCTGGCGGCGTTACCACCGAACCGCAACGCTTTGGTTGGAGTTCGTACATCCGATGAACAGAATTGATGCATTCCGTTCACCTTCTGCCCTGCGGGCGGCAGATTTCGCGTTCCTCCTGGGGCCTGAACCCGGTATATTCCGAACAGTTCTCAAGACAACTCTTCAGTTTCCGGATGCAGCTGCACACCACGGCCGGCGAACGCAAATACCTCACCGCGGACGAGGTCGACCGCTTCGTGGCCGCCGCCAACGCGCATGAGCGCGCCGAGGTCCGAACGTTCTGCCTGGTGCTCGCGCACACCGGCTGCAGACTCACAGAAGCGCTGGAACTGACCGCCCGGCACGTGGACCTGGAACGCAAATCCCTCACGTTCCGGACGCTGAAGCAACGCCACGCGATCCGCCACCGCAGCGTGCCGATTCCCGCCGCACTCCTTGATGCTCTGGAGCTCGTGCACCGGATCCGCCGACAGCGCCGGCGCATCGGCACCGGCCAGAAGGCGCCGCGGCTCTGGAGCTGGGGCCGCACCCAGGCCTATCAGCACGTCAAGGCCGCCATGCGCGCCGCCGGCATCGAGGGCCCTCACGCCACCCCCAAGGGACTTCGCCACGGGTTCGGCGTCAAGGCCGCCACTGCGACCCGCCAGCCGCGCTTGGTCCAGAAATGGCTCGGGCACCGCTCGCTCGACACCACCGCCATCTACATGGATGCCCGCGACGAGGAAGAGCGGGAACTGGCCAGGCGCATGTGGCGCTGAACGCGCCGGTGCGTGCTGGGACGAACGGGGAAAAGGGTAGCAATGTAAGAAGCCGGGGGGCTGGCTTCTCTGGGGTGTTGGCGCCAAAGGTGACGGCTTATGACTCGGGGGGCTTTCTTTCCTCTTTGGCGTATTGCCGTTCGATCAAGAAATGAACGACGATGAAGACTGCGAGTATTGCCAATGACGCAATTCCTAGTCCGTATTTACCCATCATCTACCTCCGTAGTACCGTCAACCTTGCGAGCTGGCCGGACCGGTACAACATCGTTGGGTCCGGCGGGAATTGCCCGGATGCCGGTCGAAACGGCTCGACCGAAACGCCAGGTGTGAGGGTTTTGCGGGGTGCCGGCGGCAGTGGGTGGGCGCCGGATTGCGGCGATCGTCGGGGTCGTGTTGGGACTTTTCCTCGGAGCGAAGTAGCAGGACGAGCACGATGACGAGCACCGGGGCTGCGTTCGCTACAGCGAAGGCTAGCTGCTGGCTCATGTGTCTTCCTCCCGCGCTTCAACGATACCGCAGGTACCGTGTACCCCGCTGAATCCCGTCAACCGTGCGAGCTGTAACCTGCGCTATTGCGTGAGAAACTCGCTAAAACTACCAATTGCGTCAACAATCGGCCTATAGGACGCTGAGCAGCGCGATATGCAGGCGAAACAGAAGTTCGATGCGGCTATGACGCACTTCTGTATCGAGGACGGCGTTTTCGACACGCCGCGCACTCGCCACGAGGCGGAGTAATTTCTCGACAGATTCCGAACGGGATACGCGTTGCTGGCTGGAAAATAATATTGCGCTCGTGGTGCAAATCGTTGGGTACGCGTCAATTCATGCGTTAAAAAATCGTTATATAAGGATCACTTAAATAGTTTGTTAGAATCCGCCCACCGGCACCAATTACTCGGTTAGGCTTGGGGGCGGCCCGATGACTGCTACCGTCGACGCCTACGGAGCGGGTTCTTAGCCAGCGGATACCACCATCGACACGACTCGCCGAATTCTGCTGACCTCCCTCGCCGGCGTCGCCGCGGCGGCGCCTTTCATTGCCGGTCGCAGGGTACGGATGGAGGAGCCCATCACGCTGCGGTACACCGCGCACGTGCCGCGCTCACATGGCCTGTACACGGAAGCGTTTGTGCCCTTTGCGGAGATGGTCCAGCGTGAGACCGGGGGGCGACTGCGGTTGCAGGCGTTCACCGACAGGATGCTCCACGGCCCCAACGACGGTTTCAAGGCGGCGGTTACAGGAATAACCGATTACACGCACTCCTACATCACCTACCAGCCCGGCAGCTTCAAATTGCTTCACGCAACGCAACTGCCGTTTCTGTTTCCCACGCCCCAGGTCGCCAGCCTGATCATGGACGAACTGTACCCGCGTTTCTTCAAGGCGGAGTTCGAGCGCATGGGCGTTTACTTCGCTCACTGCGATTGCACGAGTCCCTACAACATCATTTCGAGAACCCCGATACGGCGTCTGGAGGATCTGCGTGGCTTGAAGATACGGGTCACCGCGGGCCTGACCGCCGACATCTACCGCGAACTCGGGGCCGTGCCGGTGTCCATCGCCGCGGCGGAGATCTATCCGGCGTTCCAGCGTGGAATCCTTGATGCCGTTTCGCTGGCGCTGCCCGATATGGTTGCCTATCGGCTGCAGGAAATTGGCCCCTACTACACCCGGGGCGACACCAACGTCGTCTTGCTGCACTACTGCCTGAATCGGCGCACGTTCGATGCCCTGCCCAACGACCTGCGCGAGCAGTTCTACAGACTCCTGAGAGTTCGCGGCCAGATTGCCGTGCAACGCTACTACAGCGGCCCGACCTACGAGCGTGCGGTGCAAACGCTTGTTGAATCGGGAACCGAGGTGCTGGAACTCGACGCCGCGGAACGTGCTCGCTGGCGCGACCGGGTGGCACCGCTCAAGGAGCGTTACATTGCCCGTTACGAAGCCGAGGGACTGCCGGCACGTGAGTTGGTAGAGCGCATGGAAGCATTGGCTACGTCCTACGCGTCGCTTACCAACGAGCAGATCAACGCCCGGGTCCGGCAGTCGCCGGTCCAGGGAATTATCGACCTGTGATCTTCAGGATTCTGGACCGCTGGTCTTCCCGGGCCGCGCGGGCGCTTTACCGGATCGGCGTATGGGCCGCGTTACCCGCGCTGTTGACGCTGGTCACGGTCGAGGTGGTGTTGCGTTACGGCTTCAATTCGCCCCTGGAATGGAGTCGTGACGCCAACGGACTGCTGCTGTTGATCACGCTGTTCTCCGCGCTGCCTCACGCCTGGGACCGCGGCTATCACATCCGCATGGAAATCGTCCACGCGCGGCTGGGCGGGCGCTGGCGCAGCGCCGCCGATGCGCTTTCCGCGTTGGCCGGAGTCGTGTTCTTTGCCATGTTGAGCGTGCAGGCGTTCAGCTTCGCCCGTTACATGTCCGCCACCAGCGAGACGGGCGAGGATCTGAACGTGGCGCTCTGGCCGTTCATGGTTTTCGTCGGCATCTGCGGCGTCGTACTCTGCGCCCGACTGCTGTCGAATCCCGAAGCAGCGGCGGATGACGGCGAAACGGAGTCCAGCCAATGGATCTGATGCTGGCTGGCGTCGCCGGCGTCATTCTCCTGCTCGCTCTGCTCGTGGTTGGCGTGCCCATCGGCTTCGCCATGGCCTTCACGGGCATCCTCGGGCTGTGGATCGTCGAGGGTGCGGCGCCGGCCATGGCCCATGCCGCGCTCATTCCCTGGGAGCACGGCCGGGATTTCATTTTCGTCACCATCCCGCTGTTCGTGCTCATGGGCCAACTGTTCTACCACGCCGGATTGGCGAGCGACCTTTACGAAGGTTTGAGCAAGTGGGTGGGCCGGGTCCCGGGCGGATTGGCGATATCTTCGGTGCTAGCCTGCGGAGGTTTCGGGGCGGTCACCGGATCGAGTATCGCCACGGTCGCCACCATGGGAACCATCGTCATGCCCGAAATGCGGCGTTATGGCTACGATTCGCGTCTCGCAACCGGCGCGCTGGCAGCATCGGGTACCCTGGGGATTCTGATACCCCCGAGCCTCATATTCATTTTCTACGGGGTCATGACGGAAACGTCCATCGGCGCGCTGTTCGTCGCCGGTATCGTCCCCGGTGTCATCACCGCGCTGATGTTCTCGGCAATCATTCTCGCGCGCTGCCTGCACAACCCCCTGCTCGGGCCCAAGGGTCCGTCGGCGGGTTGGTCTGAACGCGTTCGGGCCCTGGGCCGCCTCGGACCGGTGGCGGGGCTGTTCCTGCTCATCATCGGCGGCATCTATGCCGGCATCTTCACGCCGACCGAGGCCGCCGGTATCGGCTGCACCGGCGTGCTGTTCATTGCCCTCGTTCGCCGCAAGCTCAATGCCGCGGCGATCGGCGCCGCACTTCGCAGCGCGGCACTGATCAGCACGATGATTTTCACGATCATTATCGGCGGCTACGTCGTCGCGCGCTTTCTTTCCGTCACCGGGCTGACGGATGCGTTGGTCAATATCATCATTGCGGCGGAACTGGGGCGGATCGGCTTTCTGCTGCTGCTGGTGGCGCTCTACTTTGTCCTCGGGGCGATGCTCGACGTTTTCGGGATGCTGGTGCTCACCATCCCCTTCATCTTTCCGGTGGTCGGAGAATTGGGGATCGACCCCATCTGGTTCGGCGTTTTCGTGGTGGTCATGGCGGAGTTGGCGCTGATCACGCCGCCCATCGGCGCGAACGTCTTCGTGATGCGGCGGGTCGCCCCGGAAGTTCCCATGGAGGAGATCTTCCGCGGCGTGCTGCCGTTTGTCGCGGGCGAGTTGGCCGTGCTGGCGCTGCTGATCCTGTTCCCGGAACTGGCGCTGTGGCTGGTGGGGCGGATGGGTTAGTTTGGATGCCGCACCAACGTGCGTAGCGAACGGATTGGCCGCCGCGGAAGAAACCGGCGTGCTGTTTGCAAATGTCTATGGGATCGGCCAGATGCTGCCGGTGGACTCGCCGTGCACCTACTACCTCGACTGCCCGGGACAGTTCCGCTGGATGGGCGAGGTCAACCTGGTAAAGCAGGCGGTCTTCCCAAACGAAAGGCGCGCCGTCGAGGTGGATCCTGCGCTACCTCGACGATGATGCCTTTCGAAACATCGCCCTCGGTGAGAACTATTTTCGGCTTTTGGGGCTGGACTACGAGGCGCCGCAGGGCTGTGCGCTCGAGGAGTCGTAGGGCCGCATGAGCTGCCGGCGCGCACTGGAGCGCTGCGAACAGGCAAGTTGCGTGAATTCGCCGTTGCGGCGATTATCGGGGAAAACGGTACGATGACGACTGGCTTCGGACCACGGCGAAG
>JAKZVH010000147.1:0-15474 GCA_047516145.1 Gammaproteobacteria bacterium | reverse complement strand
GGCTGTCTCCTCCCTGATGGGCGGCGGTATCGGGGCACTGGCCAGTTTCGTCCAGGTGGCGGGCACCTTCCGGCCGGGGGCGAGCCGGGAGCCGGAGCGGATTGTCGGTCGGTTGTATCGAGGGGGGGCATTAAAGCTGCTGGTGACCGCGGGTTTGTTCGCGTGCGTGTTGATGAGTATGGAGGTTGCATTCGGAGCGATGATCGGCGGGTTTGCGGCGACATTCCTGGTCTACTGGACGGCCCTGCTGTGGTCTTCCAGCGCATTGCCGGGTCCGGGGCAGAACCCGGTGAGTAAGAGGTAGGCATGGAAGACACTCACGACGGCCCGGCCAATGCCACCGAATACATCGTTCACCATCTGACCAACCTGCACCTGGGCGAAGGGTTCTGGAACCTGCACCTGGACAGCCTGTTCTACGCCGTGCTGTTGGGCGTGGTGTTCGCGGGAAGCTTCTGGATGGCGGCGCGCAAGGCCACTTCCGGCGTGCCGGGGAAGTGGCAGAATTTCGTGGAAATGATGGTGGATTTCGTCGATACCCAGGTCAAGGACAGCTTTCACGGTTCGAGCAAGCTGATCGCGCCGCTCGCGCTCACGATATTCTGCTGGATCTTCCTCATGAACTTCATGGATCTCGTGCCGGTGGACCTGTTGCCGGCCGCAGGCACGCAGGTTGGCATCGAGTACATGAAGGTGGTGCCAACCACCGATCTCAACACCACCCTCGGAATGTCGATCGCGGTCTTCCTGTTGATGATCTTCTACAGCATCAAGATCAAGGGTGTCGGTGGGTTCGCCAAGGAACTGTTCCTGCACCCGTTCGGCAAGTGGATGTTGCCGTTCAACTTCCTCCTAAAACTGGTAGAGGAGTTAGCCAAGCCGGTTTCGCTGGCCCTGCGGCTGTTCGGCAACCTCTACGCCGGCGAGATGATCTTCATTCTGATCGCCCTTCTCACCCTCTCGGCGGGGGGGGATTCGGTGACTGAAAGCCTCTTGAGTCTGACATCTCCCGCCACCATCGCGTGGTTCACTCTCCAGATCGTCCTCGGGCTGATCTGGGCAGCGTTTCACGTCCTGATCATTACCTTGCAGGCGTTTATATTCATGATGTTGACCATCGTTTATTTAAGTATGGCCCACGAAGAACACTAGCTTGAAGGCTTAGCGGCTTTTCCGAACTCAGGAGGAATTATGGAACTCGCAAACTTGGTTTCCAACGTACAGGGAATGACGGCCCTGGCGGTGGGGTTGATGATCGGCATGGGCGCGCTGGGAACGGCCATAGGATTTGGCGTACTCGGCGGACGGTTCTTGGAGGGCTCTGCCAGACAGCCGGAATTGGTCCCCATGCTGCAGATCAAAATGTTCATCGTCGCTGGATTGCTGGATGCGGTCACCATGATCGGCCTGGGCTTGGCTATGTGGTTTACAGTCGCTAACCCTTTTCTTGCCATCGCATTGGACAACGTGCAAGCGGTATTGGGCGGCTGACCCGGCCTGGCGAATACGGAATTTTCCTGGAGGCAATTCGTGAGCATCAACGTCACATTATTCGCACAGATGCTTGTATTCGTGCTTCTGGTGTGGTTCACGATGACTTGGGTCTGGCCGCATATTCGCCAAGCCTTGGAAACACGAGAACAGGAGATCGCCGATGGACTCGCCGCCGCCGAGAGGGGCCGCAGCGACCTTGAGGCAGCCGGGTCCGAAGCGCAGAAGATCATCGGCGCGGCGCGGGAGCAGGCGCGCGATATTCTCAACAAGGCTTCGGCCCGTGCGACGGGCATCGTCGACGAGGGCCGTTCGCTGGGTGAGGAAGAGCGGCGCAAGCGGCTGGAAACCGCTCAGTCGGAGATCGAGGTGGAAGTCAACCGGGCGCGCGACGAACTGCGCCGACAGGTGGCGGTCATCGCCGTGGCCGGCGCCGAGAAAGTCCTGTCGCGAGAAATCGACGCCGACGCCCACCGCGAACTTCTGAATCGCCTGGCTGCGGAACTGTAGCCGGTGACAGCAAGAGGATAACTTCGATGGCTGAAACCGGCACACTCGCCCGACCCTACGCCCGCGCGGTATTCGAACTGGCCAGCGCCGAAGGCAGCCTGTCGGACTGGTCGGCGGCCCTGGATGTCGCGGCGGCCATCGTCAGCGAGCCGGCGGCGCGGAGTTTCCTGGCCAGGCGGGAATTGGACGATCGCGCCCGGGTCGAGTTCCTGCTGTCGGTTTGCGCCGGTGCCGGCGAGGCGCGGGTGCTGGAATCGACACGCGGCCGCAACTTCCTGCGACTGCTCGCTGAAAACAAACGTTTGCCGGTGCTGCCCGAAATAGCCGAGCGCTTCGACGCGCTCAAGGCGCGGGCCGAGAATACGGTGAAGGTGCAACTGGTCACCGCCGCCGGTGTGGCGGAGCCGGTCGTGGAAAGAATCAGGAATGCCCTGGAACAGAGACTTGGCCGGGCAGTGGAATTGGAATTGAAGCAAGACCCCGGGTTGCTGGGCGGCGCGGTCATCCACGCGGAAGGCCGGGTCATCGATGGATCGGTAAGGAGCCGGCTCGCCGAGCTCGCCGGGGTGTTGACCGCATGACGATTGCGGTTGAGAGGAAATCAAATGGCACTGAAAGCGTCTGAAATCAGCGAACTGATCAAGCAGCGCATCGAGAACTTCGATGCCAGGGCCGAGGCCCGCGACGTCGGCACCGTCGTTATGCTCACGGACGGAATCGTTCGCATTCACGGACTCGCCGATGTTCAGTACGGCGAGATGATCGAGTTCCCGGGCGGCAGTTTCGGACTCGCGCTCAACCTGGAACAGGACTCCGTGGGCGCCGTGATCCTGGGCGAATACAAGCACATCAGCGAGGGCGATACGGTTCGAACCACGGGCCGGATTCTCGAGGTGCCGGTGGGTGAGGCGTTGCTGGGGCGAGTCGTGAATTCGCTGGGAACGCCCATCGACGGCAAGGGACCCATCGATTCCACCGAATCATCCCCCATCGAGAAGGTCGCGCCGGGGGTCATCGACCGTCAGTCGGTGTCGCAGCCGGTGCAGACGGGACTGAAATCCATCGACTCCATGGTGCCGGTCGGCCGCGGCCAGCGGGAACTCATCATCGGCGACCGGCAGACCGGCAAGAGCGCCGTCGCGATCGATACGATCATGAACCAGCGCGGCGGCGACATCGTCTGCATCTACGTCGCCATCGGGCAGAAGAATTCCACGGTTGCCAATGTCGTTGGCCGCCTGGAACAAGAGGGCGCCATGGAACACACCATCGTGGTGTCGGCGTCCGCTGCTGAATCCGCCGCCATGCAGTACATCGCGCCGTACGCCGGCTGCGCCATGGGCGAGTACTTTCGCGACCGGGGCCGGGATGCCTTGATCATCTACGACGACCTGACCAAGCAGGCCTGGGCGTACCGTCAGGTGTCGCTGCTGTTGCGCCGGCCGCCCGGCCGCGAAGCCTACCCGGGCGACGTGTTCTACCTGCACTCGCGCCTCCTGGAACGCGCCGCACGGGTCAACGCGCGCTACGTGGAAGAGTTCACCGGGGGTGAGGTCAAGGGCCGGACGGGTTCGCTGACGGCGTTGCCGATCATCGAGACCCAGGCGGGCGACGTATCCGCCTTCGTGCCCACCAACGTGATCTCGATCACCGACGGGCAGATCTTCCTGGAGACGGATCTTTTCAACGCCGGCATCCGGCCGGCCATCAACGCCGGTCTATCGGTATCCCGCGTGGGCGGCGCCGCGCAGACCCAGATCATCAAGAAGCTCGGCGGCGGCATCCGCCTGTCCCTGGCGCAGTACCGCGAACTCGCGGCATTCTCGCAATTCGCCTCCGATCTCGACGAAGCCACCCGGCGCCAGCTGGAGCGCGGTCAGCGCGTGACGGAGCTGATGAAGCAGGCACAGTATTCGCCGCTGTCGGTGGCTGAAATGGCGATCTCGCTCTACGCCGTGAACGAAGGCTACCTGGATGATGTGGACGTCGAGAACGTGGTGCCTTTCGAGACGGCATTGCACGCGCACGCGCGCGCCAACGCGGAAGAACTGGTGGCGAAGATCGACAGCACCGGTGGATACGACGACGAGATTCAGGCCGGACTCAAGGCGCTTCTGGATGAATTCAGGGCGTCGGGCGCCTACTGAGACGGATCGGCACGGCTAGAGGATTCCCCGGATGGCGGTCGGCAAGGAAATTCGCACCAAGATCACTAGCGTGAAGAATACGCAGAAGATCACGCGCGCGATGGAGATGGTCGCGGCCTCCAAGCTGAGGAAAACCCAGGACCGGATGAACGCCGCGAAGCCCTATGCCGAGGGCATCCGCCGCGTGATCGGTCACCTGTCCCAGGCCAGTCCCGACTTCCACAATCCCTACCTGGAGGTCCGCGAGGTCAAGCGGGTGGGGTACCTGGTCGTGACCACCGACCGGGGCCTGTGCGGTTCCCTCAACGTCAACCTGTTCCGCGCGCTGTTGAACGATATCAGCCGGAGGCAGGAGCAGGGTATCGAAGTGGACCTCTGCATTCTTGGTGCCAAGGGAATGGCGTTCTTCCGGCGGTTGAAGACGAATATCGTCTCGGCAGCGACACACCTGGGCGACGTGCCCAAGGTAGCGGACCTCATCGGCCCGCTCACCAGCATGACCGATGCCTTCAAGGACGGGACGATCGACCGGCTGTACCTGGTCCACAACGTCTTCGTCAACACGATGACCCAGACACCGGTAATCAGCCGGCTGCTGCCGGTGGAACCGGTGGACGCCGACGACCTCCAGGACCACTGGGACTACATCTACGAGCCGGACGCCGCGGATCTCCTGACCGATGTGCTCGATCGCTACGTCGAGGCGCAGGTGTACCGCGGGGCCGTTGAAAATGTGGCCTGCGAGATGGCGTCGAAAATGGTGGCGATGAAGGCGGCCACCGACAACGCCGGCAAATTCATCGATCAACTCCAGTTGGTCTACAACAAGGCTCGCCAGGCGGCGATCACCCAGGAAATATCGGAAATCGTCGGCGGCGCGGCCGCCGTCTAGTGTTTCCAGAACTAGAGGAAGGTTAAGCATTCCATGAGCACGGGTACGATTGTTCAGATCATCGGTGCGGTGGTGGACGTGGAGTTTCCGCGGGACGCCATCCCCAGGGTTTACGACGCCCTGCATCTGCAGGACCGGGATCTCACATTGGAGGTCCAGCAGCAGTTGGGAGACGGGGTGGTGCGAGCCATCGCAATGGGTTCCAGCGAAGGGTTGAAACGCGGCCTGGCGGTCGACAACACCGCGGCGCCCATCACGGTTCCGGTGGGCAAGAAGACCCTGGGACGCATCATGGACGTCCTCGGCAGGCCCATCGACAAGGCCGGGGAGATCGGCGAGGACGAGCGGCTACCCATTCACCGGGATCCGCCGACCTTTGAGGAACAGGCGACGTCTACGGAACTGCTCGAGACCGGGGTCAAGGTCATCGACCTGATCATGCCCATCGCGAAGGGCGGCAAGATCGGGCTGTTCGGGGGCGCCGGCGTGGGCAAGACCGTGACTCTGATGGAGTTGATCAACAACATCGCCAAGGAGCATGGTGGCTACTCGGTCTTTGCCGGCGTGGGCGAGCGGACCCGCGAGGGTAACGACTTCTATTACGAGATGAAGGAGTCCAAGGTTCTCGACAAGGTCTCCCTCGTCTACGGGCAGATGAACGAGCCGCCGGGAAACCGCCTTCGCGTGGCGCTCACCGGCCTGACCATCGCCGAACACTTCCGCGACGAAGGCCGGGACGTGTTGATGTTCATCGACAACATCTACCGCTATACGCTGGCCGGCACCGAGGCCTCGGCGCTGCTCGGCCGCATGCCGTCGGCGGTGGGCTACCAGCCGACGCTGGCCCACGAGATGGGCGTGCTCCCGGAACGCATCACCTCCACGAGCACCGGTTCGATCACCTCGTTCCAGGCGGTCTACGTACCGGCCGACGACTTGACCGACCCGTCACCGGCGACCACCTTCGCCCACCTGGACGCCACGCTGGTGCTGTCGCGGCAGATCGCCGAGCTGGGCATCTATCCAGCGGTGGATCCGCTCGATTCCACCAGCCGCCTGCTCGACCCGAACGTGATCGGTGAGGATCACTACCGGACCGCGCGTTCCGTCCAGGCGGTTTTACAGCGCTACAAGGAACTGCAGGACATCATCGCCATTCTCGGCATGGACGAGCTGTCCGAGGACGACAAGCTGACCGTGCAGCGGGCGCGCAAGATTCAGCGGTTCCTGTCGCAGCCATTCACGGTTGCCGAGACGTTCACCGGCACGCCCGGCAAGTACGTGCCGTTGAAGGACACCGTCAGGGACTTCCAGGCGATCGTCGCCGGCGAGTACGACCACCTGCCGGAACAGGCGTTCTATATGGTCGGCGGGATCGGCGAGGCCGAAGAGCAGGCCAGGCGCCTGCAATAGGTCCGGGCTGTCGCGAGCATGGCTACCATACGTGTGAATATCGTCAGCGCCGAAGGAGAGATATTCTCCGGGGACGCGGAGATGGTGTTTGCGCCCGGCGTGCTCGGCGAGATCGGCATCGCGCCGCGGCATGCACCGCTGTTGACGAATCTCAAGCCGGGCGAAGTCCGGGTCCAGCCTCCCGGCGAAGAGGAGCGGCTCTTCTTCGTTTCGGGTGGGATACTGGAGGTTCAACCGCGGTTGGTGACGGTGTTGGCCGACAGCGCCGCGCGCGCCGAAGATCTTGACGAGGCCGCGGCGCTGGCGGCCCGCGAGCGGGCCCGGGAAGCGCTTGAGGGCCGGCACGGCGAGATCGGCCTCGAGCAGGCGCAGCGGGAACTCGTCGAGGCCGAAGCGCGGTACCGCGCCGCCGAGAAGCTCAAGGGCAAGCGCTGACGCGCGCCCGCGATACGAAAATAGGTGAGCGGTGCGGGCTGGTCCCGCGACGGCACTCCGTGCGATGGCAGCGGTGGTGTAGTATTCGCCAACCGTTGACCATCTGGAGACCGTGCGGCCGTGGCGTTGACCGTCGTAGTCCTGGCGGCGGGGCGGGGAGAGCGAATGCACTCCGACGTTCCGAAAGTGCTTCAACCCCTGGCCGGCCGAAGCATTCTCTCCCATGTTCTGGATACCGCGAAGGCCTTGGAGCCGACGACGGTCAATGTCGTCTACGGGCATGGCGGGGAGGCGGTGCGGCGGGCGTTTGCCGGCCGCGATGTAGACTGGACACACCAGGCCGAGCAACTCGGCACCGGCCACGCCCTGGCCCAGGCGCTGCCCGCGATCCCGGACGAGCATCGGATCCTGATCCTCTGCGGCGACGTTCCCCTGGTCTCGGCGGAGAGCCTCAAGCGGCTGCTCGACGCGGCGGGCCCCTCTGGGGCCGGCCTCCTCACGGCGATGGTGGACGCGCCCCGGGGATACGGGCGGGTATTGCGCAGTGCCGCGGGTCACGTGAAGGCGGTGGTGGAAGACGCCGACGCGACCCCGGACGAACGCGCCGTCAAGGAGATCAATACCGGCATCATGGTTTTGCCGGCCGCGTCTGCCCGGCGCTGGCTAAGCGCATTGAACGCCGGCAACAAGCAGGGCGAGTTCTACCTGACCGATGCGATCGCCATGGCAGTCGGGGAGGGCGTACCGGTGGCGTGCGTGACCGTGGCCGACGCCGTCGAGGCCATGGGGATCAATGACCGCCACCAGTTGGCTCAGGCCGAACGCGCGATACAGTGCCGCTATGCGGGCGAACTATTGGATCGCGGCGCGACGCTCGCGGACCCGTCCCGATTCGATCTGCGCGGCCGGTTGGCTGTCGGGCGGGACGTTTTTATCGACGTCGGCGCGGTCTTCAGCGGCGATGTGGTTCTTGGAGATCGGGTTCGAATCGGTCCCAATGCGGTGATCGCCGACAGCCGCCTCGGCGACGATTGCACCGTGCATGCGCACTGCGTCATCGATGGGGTCATCGCCGGCGCCAACTGCGAAATCGGCCCGTTCGCGCG
This sequence comes from Gammaproteobacteria bacterium, assembly GCA_047516145.1. Lineage (GTDB taxonomy): Bacteria > Pseudomonadota > Gammaproteobacteria > Steroidobacterales > Rariloculaceae > UBA6522. The sequence continues at coordinate 7,480 of JAKZVH010000147.1, read as the reverse complement.
ACTGCGTCCCGGTACCGAATTCGACGAGCGCGTCAAGGTGGGTAATTTTGTCGAGGTGAAAGCCAGCCATCTGGCCCGCGGAGGCAAGGTCAATCACCTGAGCTACGTCGGCGACGCCCGCATCGGCCGCGACACGAATATCGGCGCCGGCACCGTAACCTGCAACTATGACGGCGCCCACAAGCATCGCACGCAACTCGGGGAACGGGTATTCGTGGGCTCCGGTTCCATGCTCGTGGCTCCCGTTCAAGTTGGGGACGGCGCTACCATCGCTGCCGGTTCGACCATTACCAAGGATGTCGCTCCCGGCACGCTGGCCGTGGGGCGTCAGCGGCAGACCTCGATCAGCGGGTGGAAACGCCCCGCCAGGGATAGGCGCTAACAGAAAATGTGCGGCATCGTCGGTATGGTAGCGGACCGTGACGTGACCCCGGTTCTGCTGGAGGGCCTGCGCCGTCTGGAGTATCGGGGCTACGACTCGGCGGGTCTCGCCGTCGTAAAGGACGGGAAGCTGCTGCGGGTGCGGCGCCTGGGCAAGGTGCAAGCGCTTGAAGATGCGCTCGACGATGATCCCCTGAGCGGCACGCTCGGAATCGCCCATACGCGCTGGGCGACTCACGGCAGCCCCAGCGAGAGCAACGCCCACCCCCACACTTCCGGCGGCGAGATCGCGGTCGTGCACAACGGCATCATCGAAAACCATGCGATTCTGCGCCGGGAGTTGGAGGCCGAGGGATTCGAGTTCACCTCGGAGACCGACAGCGAAGTGATCGCCCACCGCGTCGGCTACCATTTCGCGGCGACCCGCAATCTGCGCCTGGCCGTGAGCCGCACGGTCGGTGAACTGGAGGGCGGTTACGCCTCCATAGTGGTCATCAGCGCCCGGGAACCCGGCCTGCTGATCGCCGCCCGCGCGGGGATGCCGGTGGTCGTGGGTCTGGGTTCCGGCGGGAACCTGGTGGCCTCGGACGTCGCCGCACTGTTGCCGGTCACGAGGCGATTCCAGTTTCTGGAAGAGGGCGATGTCGCCGCGATAAGGCGAGACTCGGTTCGGATCTTCGATACTGACGGACAGGAGGTCAAGCGCCCGATTCGAGAGAGCGAACGGACCGCGGATCGGGTGGACCTGGGCCGGCACCGCCACTACATGGAGAAGGAGATTCACGAACAGCCGGCGGCATTGGCCAGGGTACTGGAGAACCGTCTGGAAGATGGCGGAATCGCAGACTCCGTATTCGGGGAGGGTGCGGGATCGATACTGGCGCGAACAGCCGGCGTGCACATCGTTGCCTGCGGCACCAGCTTTCACGCTGGGCTCGTCGCCCGCTACCAACTGGAGGAGACCGCCCGGCTGCCGTGTACCGTGGAAATCGCCAGCGAGTATCGTTACCGCTCCCCGGTGGTTCCGGAGAATACGCTGTTCGTGGCCGTTTCCCAGTCCGGGGAAACCGCCGACACCCTGGCGGCGCTGCGGGCGGCGAAAGACCTCGGGTACCTGGCCACGCTGGCCATCTGCAACGTTTCAGAGAGTTCGCTCACTCGCGAGGCCGACCTGACGTTCATGACCCGGGCGGGCCCGGAGATCGGGGTCGCCTCAACCAAGGCATTTACCACGCAACTGGCCGCGCTGCTCATGCTGACCATCGCTGTTGCCCGGCATCGCGGCGCCGATGCCGAGACCGAGCGGGTGCTCGTCAACCACCTCGCGGAAATGCCGGGACTGGTGGAACAGAGCCTGCTGCTGGAGGGTGCGATTGCCGAGCTGGCCAAGGAGTTCGCCGACAAGCATCATGCCCTGTTCCTCGGCCGCGGAGCGCTCAACCCGGTGGCCATGGAAGGGGCGTTGAAGCTCAAGGAGATCTCCTACATCCACGCGGAAGCCTATGCCGCGGGTGAACTCAAGCACGGCCCGCTGGCGCTGGTGGATGACGATATGCCCGTGGTTGCCGTGGCGCCCAATAACGAGTTGTTGGCGAAACTCAAGTCCAACCTGGAGGAGGTCCGGGCGCGGGGCGGGCGGCTCTATGTATTCGCCGACCCGGCGGTCGAATTCGGCGATGGTGACGACGGCACCACGATCCTGCGAATGCCCGCGCACGTCCAGCCCATCCAGGAGCCGTTGCTGTATTCGGTTCCGCTGCAGTTGCTGGCCTATCACGTCGCGATGTTGAGGGGCACGGATATCGACCGCCCGCGGAATCTCGCCAAGACGGTGACGGTGGAGTAGTCAGGTCGAGCGGTGGTTCAGGCAGTTTGTCCTGCTACGGCAACAGGCTGCTGGAACCTCCGCAACCCGCTTGGCTGCGGCCGTCGCCATCATGGTTCGCCGCGAGTTGACGGTGTTGACGACCCTATACGGCAATTTGAACAACGGGAACCACACGGGCTAGACTTGAGCCCCGTTTCGCGGGACGCTCTCGCAGCAGACGTTGGTGAATTATCAGGATATGGCGTCGATTTCACCGTTTACGGCCGGTGGGCTGCGACCGCGCGCTGGGCTAGCCCTGTTTCCAGTCTTCGCCGCCAGCGTCGTCACCGCTTGCTCCACGGCGCCGACTTCGCCGGTTCGCGAACGCGTAACGGCGCTTTCCGAGGACTTTTCCGGCGATGTCGTTGCCGGTGACTACCAGTCGCTGGAGTGGTGGAAGTCATTCGATGACCCGGTACTCGATCGGGTCGTCGAAGCCGTACTCGATTCCAACTTCGATCTGGCGGAGGCGGTCGCCCGGGTCGAGCAAGCCAGGGCTCGGGCGCGCATCGCCAATGCCGCCACCCGGTTGCCGGCGGTTCAGCCCTCGGTTGGCGCCAACGACTTCGAAACGCCTACGAACGCGGGTATCGGCGCGCAATTGGACGAACTGGGCCTGGACGCCGAGTCGTTCGGCGACTTCGGTTTCGAATTGCCGGATCGACTCGGCCTGACTACCTACTCCGTGGGCGCCGATTTCGCCTATGAGCTCGACTTCTGGGGCCGCGACCGCAACTCGGCGCGGCGAATGCTTGGCGACGCGCAAGCCGCATTGCCTCTGACCGAGGGTCGACTGGCCGATGCGCAGGCAAGACTCTGGGTCCTGTTGGGCGGGTGCCGCGCGGACCTGGCGAGCATGCTGCCCGACTCGCTGTCGCCGGGGGCCGCGCTCGAAGCCGTGCCGGCCGGCATTCCGGCGGATCTCCTGGTACAGCGGCCCGACGTCAGCGCGGCCCGGCAACGCATGGAAGCGGCCCGCTACGCACTCGGGGCGCGTCGCGCGGAACGGCTGCCGTCGTTGTCCCTTGCCGGTTCCATCGGGCTGCAGAGTTCGGATTCGAACGACTGGTTCGATCCGGATCAGTGGTTCGACAATTTAACGGTGAACCTGCTGGGGCCGGCATTCCAGGGCGCGCGGCTGCAAAGCAACGTTGCTCTCGCCGAGGCGCGACTGGACGAAGCCGCCGCCGCGTACGGTCGCTCGGTCGTGACCGCGGTCAACGAGGTTGAGGCGGCGCTTGCCGGGTGGGAGACCGGCCGCCGCCGCCATGGTGCGCTGGCTTCGATTGCGGACGCGGCCCAATCCGAGGCCGCGCTCCAGGAACGGCGTTACGTGTCCGGAGTCGGGGATTACGCGACCTACCTGGCGGCGTCGCAGACACTCGTCAGTGCGAACTCGGCGCTGGCGGCCGCGGTACGCGCCCTGGGCTTCGCGCGTCTCGCGCTGCACCGCGCCCTGGGGGGCGCGTGGACGGACCGCGAACCAACCGCTTTCCGACGCAGGGACACCGTGCGCGCCACGGAGCCGACACGCGCATTGGCATCCGCCGAGTAGATCGATATGCCCAGACTAAAGAGCCTTTTGGTCGCCGCCGCCATCCTCGTCGGCTCGGTAGCGGTGGCAACCTTTCTGGTGTCGCTGGCGCCGGAGCCGGAGCGCCAGGAGCCGCCGTCCCCGGTACCGTTCGTTCAGACTGCGCCGGTTGCGGTCGGATTCGGTGCCATCCCCGTATTCGGCGCCGGCACGGTCCGGCCGAGCGCCGAAATCGCCATCGCCCCGCAAGTCGGCGGCCGGGTCGTCTGGGTGGCTCCGGGGTTCCTGAGCGGCGGGCGGGTCGCTGCGGGTCAAACACTCTTTCGCATTGAAGAGTCGGACTACGTCAACCGCGTGCGCGAGGCTGAGGCGGAGCTGGCTGCCCGGCAGGTGGCGTTCCTGGAGGCTCAGGAAGAAGCTGAGATCGCCCGCGCAGAGTATGGGCGGTACTCCGGCAGGCAAGCTTCCGATACCCCGCCCGAAGCCAATGCGCTGCTCGACGAGCAATCGAGAACGATCGACGTGATCGTGCGCGTGCCGGATCCCTTCTCTTCCGGAGTCCCGACCGGGTCGACCATCGCGCTCGATGGCAGCCCGCCGCTCCTGGTGGGCAAGTTCGTGGAAGTGGAAATCCAGGGGCTCGAGCCCGAGAGATTCTTCAGGGTGCGCCGCGCCGCGCTGCGACCCGGTAACGAGATCTGGACCGTGCGGGATGACGAGACGGTAAGCATCGTCCCGGTGCGCGTCCTGCAGCGCGGTGACGATGAGATATTCGTGACCGGTGCTCTGGGGGACGGTTGGCCGGCCATCGCCGGCGGCATTCAGTTCGCCACAAACGGAATGCTCGTACGTACAGGGTCCGCCCCAGGGCAATGAGCCGGAACGTCGGCATCATGGGGGAACCGGGCGGACCGATCGCCTATTTGGCGAGCAACGGTATCGCCCCCCCGGCATCGTTAATACGAAAGGAGTTGTAGGAATGGCCATGGTCGATTGGTACTACCACCGTAAGGGGTGAACTTCCTGTGCCCGCGCCTCCAGGTTTCTGGAGGCAAATCACATCGGGATCGCGGAAACGATTCCAGCGAGCAGAAAGCTGCAGAAGGCGGATGCCGCGACGCTGCTGCAGAGTGCATCCCGCCTGATCGTTGCGAAAGGCAGAAGAGTAAGTGAATTTGCCGGCGCCAGCGCGCGATCCGAGGAAGCGGTGAGTGCCATGCTGGGGCCCACCGGCAACCTGCGAGCACCTACGGTTCGCGCGGGCGCTACACTCGTGGTTGGATTCAATGAAGACGCCTATGTCGACGTCTTTGTGGGTAGCGCCGGGGCCGGCGCAGGCTAGTTGCCGATCGACGACCCGGAGGTCGACCGCACGCACGCTGAACCCATCATCGGACCGCTCAATCTGCCATGAGCCGCACGGCAGCAGGCATCTTGACCGAACCTGCGCAGGCGCCCATCATTTGCCCATCGCACACCGATAACCGGAGAAGAAATGGCCAAGTATCTGTTTCGAACGAGCTACACTCAGGCAGGCGTTGCGGGTCTGATCAGAGAGGGTGGGACAGGGCGCCGAGAAGCGCTCAGGCAAACCGTGGAAGGCCTCGGCGGCACACTCGAAGGCTTCTATTACGCTTTCGGAGAAGATGACCTGTTGCTGATTGCCGATCTCCCCGACGAAGAGGCCGCCACGGCGTTCTCGATGTTCGTCAGTGCGGCCGGTGCGTTGACGGTTACCTGCACGGTACTGATGTCGCCGGAAACCATTGACGGCGCCATCAAGAAGAGCGTGCCTTATCGGGCGCCCGGCGACTGACCCGAAAGCTTGTCAGCCGGGCGCCTTGCCGGTCTCGGTGCGACGCGGGACTTTTACCACGGGCCGCCAGGGGTACTACGCATGATTTTGCGACGTTCGAGCCGATCCGGACCCGCATCGCCGTAACGATCCGGATAGAACTGTTCGCAATAGCGGCGGAACAACCCGATCTCCCCGTCGGAGCGGCTCAGACGGGGCCGGGGGCGGTACTGTTTCCGTTCCCAGATAACCACGTCCTGCAGAACGTCCCGCTGCTGGGCCGATAGCATGATGTGGTTCGCCAGCCTGCTACGCAACCGCATCGGAAGAAAGCCCAGGCCGACGATCATCCGCTTCGGTTTGCGGGTGTCGCGGATCTGGCTGACCAGCGTCAGTTCGATCTCAGTGCCGTCAACGGGCGTTGCCAATACCCACAAGCGCGAGCATGTCGATTGAGTGCTCGTGAATTTCGACGTATGAATAGCCGAGTCCATGGATATGGGTGATAACGGAGACGTCGAAAGTGAATTTCGCAATTCCCGCGACCGTGCGGGGTCGCCTGAAGTCGAAGCAGCTCAGCAAGTACGCGCCGTCGACCGACACCGATCCCACCCGATCCACGTTGCCGTAGCCGTGCACATGCTGCAGGTGCGCCCAGGTCCACGGAGTTTTCGGTTGTTTCCTGGGGATGCCCGGGAAATCGAAAGGATCGAAACCCCTGATTGCTCCATTCGTCCCCACCGGAGGGATCCTCGGGAAGGTTCCATTGCGGGGGCCGCCCGCCCTCTCCCCACCACGCGAAGACCAGGCCGAGTACTTCCCGTGTCGCGTAGACCTCAAGCTTCGCGGTTCTGGGTGCCGGGGCGTTCGGAGTGGCGACGCATTGGCCGGTGGCGTCGTACTCGAAGCCGTGAAACGGGCACACGAGGCAGCCGTTGCACACCTGGCCGCCGGCGGCCGGGCCCAATTGGGATCCCAGGTGCGGGCATACCGCATCGGCCACGCAGACGCGCCCGTCCCCGTCGCACCAGGCGACGATTTCCTCTCCCATCCAGGTGTTCTGAATCAGCTGTTCTTTCGCCAGGGCCTTGCGGCTGGCAACGAAGTACCACCCCTCGGGAAACGGGGAAAGCGCGTGGTTGTCGCCCTCAGCGTGACGTGCGTGTGTCACTTGCCCGGACCCCGCGGATCAGCCGCCGCCCCGGCTGCCGCGCACGAGGTGCATCCCCATTGCGCCGGTCACCAGCGGCAGAATCGCATCGATAAGGATCCACACCAGGGACACGGTTTCATCCCCGACGGCTGTGAATGCCGGGCTGTGGAGGTTGAACCAGTTCCAGAAGAACAGGATCCCCACGAAAAGGAAGCCGTAAAACAGCGTGTTGGCGACGAAGTACTCGCGCGAAAGCGCGCCACCATCGCCATCCACGCCGCTTTTGCGGATATAGCCGAATATCAAGCCAAGGACAATGGCCAGGACCATCATCGGATTTAGAATGTTCCATGCCGCACTGTACGGCTGCGCGGCGCTCGACACGTGATACAACGGCTCCACCACGGCGTGCACGCCTACCGATACCGCGACCAACATAAGGTACATGCCGGTAATCTGCTTCATGATCCCCCCTGATGCTGCGTTCCGACGAAGCGAATAAACCACATCGGATGGCAGGTCGCAACATGCCCGTTACCGGTAGTTAATCATGGGCGAGGGCTTCGTCGGCGCGCCGCCGCCGCCGCGAGCCGCGAAGCGCTGTCGGGCGGCCTCAGGTTGACGAGAACTCGGCGACGACGGGCGTGTGATCGGAAGGACGGGTGAGCCTGCGCGGAGCCACATCGATGGCGCACCCGGTACAGGCCCCGCTCATGGCCTCGGACGCGAGTATCAAATCGATACGCATAC
>JAKZVH010000146.1:0-2546 GCA_047516145.1 Gammaproteobacteria bacterium | reverse complement strand
GTTCCCCCCAACGCCGAAGAGCCGCTCGAAGACCACACGCGGATTCACCTCCATCGGCAGCGGGAGCGTCGGCGACCGCCACGAGATGGTGTTGACGTACGCGCAACTGTATCCCGCATCGCAGTTGCCCACGAACTCGGCGGAATCCAGCGCCAGCTCGAGCGAGGACAGCGGGGTGTCCTGACCGATCTCCTGCGCGATAATCTGGTCGACGGTTGTAGCAGCTCGGACCTCGACCCCGGCGGTCTTCTTCGCACGCACTCCGGTCAAGTAGACCGCCGAGCTCCGCGCGTGCTCACCGGCCCCATCGTTCTGCGACTCGGCGTTGGCGTGGCCAATGCCGCTCAACACGACGATCCGATCGCGTAGCGGCTCGAGCGGCTTGAGCGTCGGCGAAAACGTGAACCCCGTCCCTTCTCCAACGGGTGTCCAGGAATCAATCGCATAGCCGTTTGGGATGTACACGAACCCGATGCGCCGCACCGGCTTGGCCGCGGTCTTGGCCAGCGCCGTCAGCGCCGGAGTCATCGCGTCCAGCAACGGCAAGGCCACCACCGCGCCCATACCCCGGAGCACCGTCCGCCTCGGTAGCGATTGTTTTGTGATGAACATAGGTCGTCTCTCAGTCCAGCCGTCACTGCTGTGCGAGCGCGGCAGCGTCCGACTCCGCCGCCTTCCGCAGCTGAAACGGGGTGCTTCTAACGATCCCCAGCACGAACGATGAGAAGCGGTGGTCGTGGGTGGCCGCGTCCCGCAGGATTGCACGCACCGCCGGCATATCGTAGTACTCGACACCTCGCCCCAGCGCATACGTCAGTAGCTTTTCGGTGAACGTCTGCAGGAACTCGCCGGACCGGCTCACCAGGACCTCCTGTAGCCCACCCATCCCATCGAACGTGGTTCCGTCAGGCATGACTCCTGAGACGTCGATCGCCTCGCTGGAGGCACCCCGGACCGTGCGGAGATGGCCAACCGCGTCGTACGACTCGAGTGCCAGGCCCAGTGGATCCATCCGTTCATGGCAGGCCGCGCAGACGGGACTTGCGCGATGTTGTTCCATCCGCTCGCGCATCGTGAGACGGGACAGATCGTTCGCTTCCGGCAGGGGTGGCACGTTCGGGGGAGGGTCAGGCGGGGGCGCGCCAAGGATATTCTCCAGAATCCACTTCCCGCGTTGCACCGGTGACGTCCGCGTGGCGTGCGACGTGACCGTCAGCAGGCTGCCCTGACCCAGGAGCCCCCTCCGCCTGTTGTCATCCGCCAGTGTGACGCGCCGGAAGTGGCTCCCGTATACATTCGGCATCCCGTAGTGCCGGGCCAACCGCTCGTTGATGAACGTATAGTCCGCCGTCAGGAGATCGACTACGCTGCGATCCTCGCGCATGATGCTCTCAAACAACAGCTCCGTCTCCCGTCGCATCGCCTGCCGCAGGTTGTCGTCGTAGTCGGGAAACAACGCCCCATTCGGAAACGTCGCGCCCATGTTTCGCGTGTACAGCCACTGCGCTGCGAAGTTGCTCACCAGCTGATACGCGCGGGGGTCCGCCAGCATGCGGCGCGTCTGCTGCTCCAGGACAGCCGGTTCGCGCAACCGTCCGGATTCGGCAAGCGTCAACAGCTCCTCATCTGGGATGCTGCTCCAGAGGAAGAACGAGAGCCGCGAAGCCAGCTCCAGGTCGCTCACCGGAGCGGCGGTGTCCAGTGTGAACCCGGACGGATCCTGCTCGATACGGAAGAGAAATTCCGGCTGCACCAGGAGCGCGCGCAGAGCCATTTGGATCCCTGATTCGAAGCCAGCCGTTTGGCGTTTGGCCTCGTAGTGACGTACCAACTCTTGAACCTCGGCGTCGGTTGCCGGCCGTCGGTACGCCCGGCGGGCCAATGTCGAAATGATTTCTTCGGCGCAGGGCGCTTCGTCAACAGGCCTTGACGGATGACAAACGAAAACGCGGCGCCGACTGGGCGTGTTTCCAGGTCCGGTAACCCCGAACGGCCCCTCGACGATCACCCGGTGGACGATCGGCAGGCCAGACACGCTGCCATAGCTGATGAGGCTCTTGATGAATGGTTTGCGTTCTCCCGGTTGGGGTTGCGCGTGGCTTTTCTTTGGGAAGGCGACGGTGATCTCATGTGGACCAGCCGTCACGGGCACCTGGACCACCAAATGTGCGTCCAGATCGTGACCCCTAACGTCCTGGCCCCCGTACCGGCCGATGCCGCCCACCTCGAACCGTTTGACCAGTTCCCCGTCGAGGCGGACATCCAGCTGATGAACGCGCGCCAGGCCCCGTACCGTTCCCCAAGTGGTCCGCCCGAATCGGACCCGGATGCCGTACTCGGCGTCTACCGGAAACGTGTGGCGAATAACGGTGCCCCCACGCGTCCCGAACGGCAGCCCTTCAATGTGGCGGTCCTGCGAGAGATCGGGGACAACACTGTAGGTCACGCCCGTGGGCGACATCGACGGATCCCCGATCGCGACGCGGCTTATTTTCAAGGCTGCTAATAGGTAGCGCTCCAGCATGTGGGGGGAGACATTGAGAACC
>JAKZVH010000145.1:0-8751 GCA_047516145.1 Gammaproteobacteria bacterium | reverse complement strand
CACCGGAGCCGCTGGATTCGTGGGCAGCAACCTCGTGCGCGGGCTCAATCGTGCCGGAGAGCGGGATATTCTTGCGGTGGACGATCTCAGCGACGGCCGCAAGTTCAGCAATCTGGCGGACTGCTCGATCGCCGATTATTGGGACAAGGATCGGTTGCTGGAGCGTCTTCGAACGGACCTGGGGTTCGTTCCCAGGTGCATCTACCACCAGGGCGCCTGTTCGGTCACCACCGAATGGGATGGCCGCTACATGATGGAGAACAACTACCGGTATTCCACGGAACTCTTCGAGTTCTGCCGCGCAAACCGGGTGCCCCTCATTTATGCCTCCTCCGCGGCCGTGTACGGTGCGGGCGACAGTTTCACGGAAGACGGCGGCGAGGAGCAGCCGTTGAACGTTTATGGCTATTCCAAGCTGCTGTTTGACCGCTACGTCCGGCGCCGGCTGCGCGGCGCCAGATCCCAGGTCGTGGGATTGCGGTATTTCAACGTCTACGGGCCTCGGGAAGCGCATAAGGGCGCCATGGCCAGCGTCGCCTTCCACCTGCACCGGCAGGTGCGGGAAGACGGCGAGGCAAGGCTGTTCCAGGGCAGTAGTGGATACGCTGACGGCGAACAGTTGCGGGATTTCGTCTATGTGGATGACGTGGTGGAGGTTAACCTGTGGTTCGGGCGGCACGCCGAACACTCCGGAATCTTCAATGTGGGCACGGGTCGGGCGGCCAGTTTCAACGAGCTGGCCGATGCTGTCATCCGCTGGCACGGTGCGGGCAGCAAACGCTATATTCCCATCCCCGGGGATCTGCAGCGCGCCTACCAGAACTACACGCAGGCGGATATCGCCAAGCTGCGCCGCGCGGGCTATGATCGTCCCTTCAGGAGCGTCGGGAAAGGGGTGGAGGCGTATCTGGACTTCGTCGAGGCAACCGATACGCAAAGCGTTGTCCGGCGATAAGGTACTCATCGTCGGCCCGGCTTGGGTAGGCGACATGGTCATGGCCCAGTCGCTGTACAAGCTGTTGCGGAACCGTGATCCGGAGCTGCAGATTCACGTGGTCGCGCCCGCCTGGTCCAGACCGTTGCTGGCACGGATGCCCGAGGTAAGCCGGGCCATGGAATTTTCCGTCGGGCACGGCGAGGCCGGTATCGGCGCTCGCTGGAAGCTGGGCCGCAGTCTGCGGGGCGAGGGTTATCGACGGGCGATCGTGCTGCCCAGATCGCTGAAGGCCGCACTGGTACCCTACTTCGCCGCCGCGCGGATACGCACGGGTTTCCGTGGCGAGTGGCGCTACGGACTGGTCAACGACATCCGTCCCTACGATCTCGTGCGACTGGACCAGACGGTAAAACGCTACATTTCGCTGGGTTTGCGCGGCGGCGACGACGAGCTGCCCCCGCCACCGCAGCCATCGTTGCGTACGGACCCGGACAACCTGCGCGCGACAGCGCGCCGCCTGGGCCTGGAGTTGTCGGCCGATGCAGTTGCGATCGTGCCGGGCGCGGAGCATGGATCGGCAAAGCGCTGGCCGGCGTCGCGCTTCGGCGAATTGGCTGGCCGGCTCGCCGGGGAGGGTACGCAGGTGTGGATCGTCGGGTCCTCCAAGGAGCGCGAGTTGGGCGATGCAGTGAGCGCGGCCGCCAACCATCCCGATGTGGCCAATCTCTGCGGCAAGACCAGTTTGACCGACGCGGTCGATCTCCTCGGGGCGGCCAGGGTCGCCGTGACCAACGATTCGGGCCTCATGCATATCGCCGCGGCGGTGGATACGCACGTGATCGGCATCTACGGACCTTCGTCGCCCCTCTTTACGCCCCCGCTGACGAGCCGGGCGAACATCATCTACAAGGCACTGGAATGCAGCCCGTGTTTTCAGAGCGAGTGCCCGCTGGGGCACTTCCGCTGCATGACCGAAATATCGGTGGATACGATCCTGGGCGCGGCGTTGACCGCCCTTGCGCCTGGGCGGCGGCCGAGCCTGGACGCTGGCAAGCCCTCACCGGAAACCGTGGCGGATGGTCGAAGTGCTTGATTGGCGGGTCGATCGCTACGGTGGCCGCAGCATCCTTGTCCGCAAATCGGAGGCGGCGCGGATCACCCCGTACTGGTTCAGCAACAGTCATTGGCAAGAGCGGAATCTCGTGGTCGGCGAGGAGGCCGGCCGAGGCGCCGTCCTGTTCGTCAGCCAGGGGGATGGCGTGTGGGCATTGCGGCACTATCGCCGGGGCGGAGTCATCGCGCGGCTCACCCCGGACCGCTACTTGTGGACCGGCCTGGAACGCACCCGGGCCTTTCGGGAGTTGCGCCTGCTGCTCGAATTGCACGAGGAAGGGTTGCCCGTGCCGAATCCCGTGGCGGCGCACGTGGCCAGGCACGGGCTGAGTTATCGAGGGGACATCATTACCGAACGAATCGCCAACGCCCGGTCGCTGGCGTCGAAAATCGTCTCCGGCGAGATGCACGAGCGCAATTGGGAGGTCATCGGCGCGGTCCTGCGGAGATTTCACGACCGGGGCGTGGATCATGCAGACCTCAATGCGCACAATGTTCTGCTCGGCCGCGCCGAGCGGGTCTTTCTCGTGGACTTCGATCGTGGCGCGATTCGCGCCGGGGGGAGTTGGAAGCAGCGCAACCTGGACCGGTTGAGGCGCTCGCTGCACAAGATCTCGCGGCAGACGGGCGCGGTATTCGATGAACGGGGTTGGCGGGGACTGCTGCGCGGTTACCGGTCGCGTCGGTAGATGTCGGGGTAGGACTCGGGGCGGCCCTTGAAACGCCGGTAGGTCCACATGTACTGCTCCGGAGCGAGGCGGATGTAGTCCTCGAGACGTTTCACCAGGCGGCGCGTATCCGCGACTTCATCATCACTGGGAAAATCGTCCAGCGGCGGGCCGATGTTGACGACGTATCCCGAACTTCCGGGCAGCCGCCGGAAGAAGTAGGTCAATACCGTGGCGCCCGTGATGCGCGCGAGCCTGCTGACCGTGGTGGTGGTCATGGCCGGCTCGCCAAAGAACGGGATGAGTTCCCGGCTGCGGCCCCTGGGCGCCAGGTCCGCCAGGTAGGCCACCGCACCGCGATTGCGAAGTTCCCGTACCATCGCGCGAATGTTGTCCTTGGCGATCTGCTCGGCAAGGAAGTGCCGCCGGCCGTGGGAGATCATGGCGTCGAGCATCGCGTTGGGTTGCGGCCGGTAGACCGCCTTCATCCCCGGGACGAGTTTGCCGAGAATCGAGGAACAGGTTTCGAGACTGGTGAAGTGGGCAGGCAGGATGATGACGCCCCTGTTTGCCTCTCGGGCCTGTTCGAGGTGCTCGCGGCCTTCGACCCTGATCAGCCCGAGCAGCCGCTCGGTGGAACCGAACCAGCCGAGTCCCATTTCGGAGAACGCCGCGCCGGCGGCCTCGAAGTGCTCGCGGCTGAGCCGGCGCCGTTGCTCGTCACTGAGTTCGGGGAAACAAACCTCGAGATTGCGCCTGACCACGCGGCGGGTCCTGGGTGCCAGGTGGCGCCCGACGCGACCCAGAAACCTGCCGGCGGTGATTTGCCAGGGAAAGGGCAGGACAACGGCGAGTTTCATCCACCCGAGCAGCACCCACGCGGGCCAGAACCTTGGAGCCAGAAAGCGCCGATAGGGTATCGATTGCGGAGCGGAGCGAGAATTCATGGCCGGATGGAGTCTCGGCTAGGCGTAGACGTCCGGATAGCCGTCGGGGAGGTCCTTGAACCGTCTGTGCATCCAGGTGTACTGCTCCGGGCAGGTTCGAATGTGATCCTCCATCAAGTGGGTGAGCCGAGCCATGTCTCCTTCCGGATCGTCGCTGGGCAGGTCGTTGGGTGGCGGCGCGATCGTCGCGACATAGCCCGAGCCGTCCGCAAGGCGCGTGGGGAAAATGGTAAGCAGGGCGGCGCCGCTGATCGACAGGATGCGGGTGATCGCGGTGTTGGTATTGGCGGGCACACCGAAGAAAGGCACCAGCGCACTGTACTTCCCCTGGTAACTCTGATCGGCGAGATAATAGACCACGGCGTTCCCGGCCAGGTGCTTCAACAGCGCCTTGACGCTGTACTTGGAGAAAAGTGTATCCATGTGCCGCAGCCTGCCCCGTAGTATGAGTTGATCCATCAATTCGTTGCGCATCGGGCGATACATTGCCGTCAGCCGGGGGCACAGTGGCCTGAGGGCAGGGTGAACCAGCTCCATGGCCGAAAAGTGCCCGCAGAACAGCAACACCCCCCGTCCCTTGTCCAACGCGGCCTGCAGATGCTCGTGTCCTTCCACGCGAACCCGGTTGCGCACGGCCTCGGCGGAGCCGTACCACGATGTCGCCAGCTCAAACAGGCCGATCCCGACCGACTCGTGGTGACGCTTGCACAGCGTGCCGAGTTCGCCAGCGGAGAGTTCCGGAAAACAGGCTTCGAGATTGCGCCGGATCGTGCGGCGTTTGCCCGCGAAGAGCAGGCACAACACCCGTCCCATCGGCTTGCCCAGCGCGATCTGCCAGCGCAACGGCACCCGGGCGGCCGCTCGCAGGCAGCCGTAAAAGACCCACACGTACCAGTTGCGCGGTTTCCAATACTTGAGCAGCGATGGCGATACCTGGTTTGGCATGTCCCGGCACTTGAAATAATGGGGATTATCCTTATTTTCCCTGTCAATCGCACGATCAATGCGGAGCACCGGCTTGCTCGGGCGGCTTCAGCGCGGCGAACTCGAAGCGGTTCTGACCCCGAAGCCTGACCGGTCCGACGTCGTCACCGCCGATCGCTCTTCGCTGGCACCCGCGCATTGATCCGGTTGAACGGTTTGCTATAGAGTTGCGGCGACATGGGCCGACTGATTCGTACCTCCCTGCTGCTCGCGCTGACGTGGATGCACCTCGGCACCGGTTTTGCCAACGAGCTTTCTCCGCAACACGTGCAGGCCGACCGCATTCTCGTGGTCAAGTCCGAACGCGCGCTTCATCTCTACAAGGATGGAGAGATCTTGCGCACATTCGACATCGTGCTGGGCCTTTCTCCTGTTGGCCCGAAGCGTCGATCCGGGGATTTTCGCACTCCCGAGGGTCAGTACTACCTGGAATGGAAGAATCCCGACAGCGACTATTTCATGGCGCTCAAGGTGTCTTACCCCAATGAGCACGACCTGGCCCTGGCCGAGGCCGAAGGCGTCGACCCGGGTGGGCTGATCATGATCCACGGCCAACCCAACGCAGGCCGGTGGTCGGCGTTGCGCAGCCAGGGAATGGACTGGACGGATGGCTGTATCGCGGTGTCCAACTCGGACATGGTGGACATCTGGTTGATGACCTCCGCGGGACTTCCCATCGAAATTCGGCCTTGAAATGCGCCGCTTGGCCCCCATCTAGCCCATATCGGGCGACTTGGGAGGCCACCGATGAGCGGGGCGAACGAATCAACCACATTCGATTTCAAGGCCGAGGTGAAGCAGTTGCTGCACCTCATGGTGCACTCGCTGTACAGCAACAAGGAAATATTTCTCCGCGAACTCATTTCCAACGCGTCCGACGCCAACGACAGGCTGCGCTTCGAATCCCTGTCCGATCCGCAGCTCCTGGAAACCGACCCGGAACTGGCCATCGAGGTTGCGCTGGATTCCGAAGCCGGAGTTCTGACCGTCAGCGACAACGGCATCGGCATGAGCCGCGAGGAGATCATCGAGCAACTGGGCACCATCGCCCACTCGGGTACCGCGCGATTTCTGGAGAGCCTCGACGGCAAGGCCCGGAAGGATTCCGCGCTCATTGGCCAGTTCGGTGTGGGCTTCTATTCGTCCTTCATCGTCGCCGAGCGGGTGGAGGTTCTGAGCCGGCGGGCCGGCGCCGCCGCCGAGGACGCGGTGCGTTGGGTATCCGATGGTGACGGCAGCTATACACTCGAACAGGCCGGGAAAAGCGGGCGCGGAACGTCCATCGGCCTGACGCTCAAGCCCGACGAAAAGGAGTTTCTCGAGGGCTACCGGGTCAGCAACCTGATCAGGAAGTATTCCGACCACATCGCTTTCCCCGTCCGGCTCAAGACCGCCGGCAAGGAAGAGGATTCCGGGGAACCCGTGAACAAGGCCAAGGCGCTGTGGGCGCGGCCGCGGACAGAGGTCGAAGACGACGAGTACATCGAGTTCTACAAGCACATCGCCCACGATTTCACCGACCCACTGATCTGGAGTCATAACCGGGTGGAAGGCAAGCGGGATTACACGAGCCTGCTCTATGTGCCGGGCGCGGCGCCGTTCGATCTGTGGAACCGGGAGACGCCGCGAGGCGTGAAACTCTACGTCCAGCGGGTGTTCATCACCGACGAGGCCACGCAATTTCTGCCCCTCTACCTGCGGTTCATCCGCGGAGTAGTGGATTCCGGCGATCTTTCGCTCAACGTTTCCCGCGAACTGCTGCAGCAGGACCCGGTCGTCGGCGTGATGAAGAGCGCGCTCACCAAGCGCAGTCTGGACATGCTCGAACGCCTGGTGCGGGACGATTCGGACAAGTACGCGACGTTCTGGCGTGAATTCGGTGTGGCTTTCAAGGAAGGGCTGGCGGAAGACTATGGTAACCGGGAGAAAATCGCCGCGCTGCTAAGGTTCAACAGCACCCGCTCGGAGGGCCTGGAGCAGGACCGCTCGCTGGACGGGTATCTCGAGGACGCCGGCGATGATCAGGGCGCCACCTATTTCCTGACGGCGGAAACACCCGAGGCTGCCCGCAGCAGCCCTCATCTGGAAGCCCTGCGGGAACGCGGCATCGAAGTCCTGCTGCTCTCCGACCGCATCGACGAGTGGGTCATGCAGCACCTCACCGAGTACAAGGGCAAGTCCTTCAAGGATGTGTCCCGGGGCGCACTCGATCTGGGTGACGAGGCGTCGGAAACGAGTATCGAGACCGAGCCGACCAAGGAGCAGAAGCACCTGCTCAAGCGCATCAAGCGCGTTCTGCGGGACAAGGTGGATGAAGTCCGGGTGAGCGACCGGTTAAAGGAATCGGCAGCCTGTCTGGTGCTGGGCGAACAGGATATGGGTTTCCAGATGCGGGAATTGCTCAAGGCCACGGGCCAGGAGCCGCCGGAGACGGTGCCGTCGCTGGAAATCAACCCGAACCACCCGCTCATCTCCCTGCTGAGCGACGCGGGCGAAGAGGGTCGCTTCGAGGACCTGTCGTGGGTGCTCCTGGAGCAGGCCACGCTGGTGGAAGGGCGATCGCTGGAAAACCCGGCGGATTTCGTTCGACGGGTCAATTCGCTGTTGCTGGATAGCTAGCCCGCCCGTCGGGAAACCAGGTGCGGGGGCACCAGCCAGCGCTCCACGCCCTCGAAGAGGAAATCCGCACACAGCGCCAGCAGCGCGGCCGGTATCGCGCCCTGAAGGATCAGCCCCGTGTCGTTCAACGCAAGTCCGGTGACGATGGGTTCGCCCAGTCCACCCGCACCGATGAAGGCCGCCAGCGTTGCCGTGCCGATGCTGACCACGGCCGCGATCCGCACGCCCGCCAACATGTGAGGCAGCGCCAGCGGGACGTAGACATGGCGCAATTGTTCCAGTTCGCTGAGCCCCATGGCCTGGGTGACGCGCCGCAATAGTGGGTCGATGGTGACGAGCGCGGTGATCGTATTGCGCACGATGGGCAAGAGCGAATAGAGGAACAGGGCGATCACCGCCGGAACCTGGCCGACGCCGGCGACGGGAATCATCAGCGCGAGCAGCGCGATGGAGGGGATCGTCTGCAAGAGCCCCGCGACGTAGAGAACGCCCGCGGAGAGCGTCGGGGACCGATAGACGGCCAGTGCCAGGCCGATGCCGATCAGGCAGGCCAGGAGCACGGCGATCGCCGTCAGCTTCAAGTGCGTCAGGGTATTGCGCGCCAGCGTATTCCAGAACGTCCGGGTCCCCGCATCGGCTGCTGCGGCGAGTCCCTGCGCGAACAGGAATGATCGCGCGACCTCGGCGAAGGATCGCTCCGCGACGACGACTTCCGCATTCAGCGCGCGCATGGTTACATCGTCGAGCCGCCCGGCGAGCGCCGACAGTGCGCGCTTGACCTCCGCATCCAGGTCCACTCGCACGATCGGCGCCGCCAGGTAAGCGGGGAAAAATCCCAGATCGTCCTCCAGGACGGTCAGGTCGTATCTGAGCAGGTCGCCGTCGGTGGAATAGGCATCGGTTGCGTCGATATTGCCTTCCAGAAGCGCCCGGTAGGCAAGGCCGTGTTCAATCCCTCTGGTGGTCTGCGGCAGACCGTAGGCGCGCTGCAATCCGGGCCAACCATCGGCGCGGTCGTGGAACTCATGACTGAATCCGAACCGGAGTTCGGGCACACGCGTCAGGTCCGAGATCCTCTCCAGCCCGTAGCGTGAGGCTGTTTCGCCGGTGACCACCACCGCGTAGGTATTGTTGAAGCCGAACCGGGGCAGCAATTCCGACCCCAGGGGGGCGAGTGCGTCGCGCAGGGTGGCCTCATCCGCGTTCCCGTCCAGATCGAGGATGACCTGGCTGACGGTGCCGGTGTACTCCGGATAGACATCGATCTCGCCGGATTGCAGTGCCTGGAAGGCCACCAGCGTCCCGCCCAGACCGGTCCGGCGGCGAACCTCGAATCCGCGTTCCTCGAGGATTTGCGCCATCATTTCCGCGAGCAGATAGCCTTCCGCAAACGACTTGCCGCCGACGACGATGGGGCGCGTCTGGGCGCCTGTTTCGCAACCGAGGCCCAGCGCCATGACCGCCAGAACGACCGGCCACAAGC
>JAKZVH010000144.1:0-6938 GCA_047516145.1 Gammaproteobacteria bacterium | reverse complement strand
GCTCGACCATACTCCTGCCCTGACAGCTCTCATGTCGTCACCGCGGTGAGCGGCCAGAGCAGTGGCAGCAGCAGCATGACCAAGATGAATACCACAACCGTCAGCGGCAAGCCGAGTTTCAGGTAGTCGCCGAACCGGTATCCCCCGGGTCCCATGACGAGAATATTCGCGGGATGGGAAATCGGGCTGGTAAAGCTGGCCGAGGCCGCCATCGCCACCGCCATCATCGCGGTATGGGGAGCGATGCCCAGGTCGGCACACGCCGACAGCACGACCGGAGACATCAGCACCACGAGCGCGGCGGTGGGGATGATCATGGTGCCGGCGGCGGTGATGACGTATAGGCCCCCGATGACCCACCAGGGGCCGAGCGGCCCCAAAAACTGCATGGTCAGTTGGGCAAGGTACTGGGCCGCACCGCTTTCCTGCATGGCGGTTCCCAGGGGGAGCATTCCCGCGATCAGAAAAATCGCGCGCCAATCGATGGCCCGGTACGCCTCCTCCATCGTCAGGCATTGGCTTAGCACCATCAGGGTGGCGCCGATCACGGCCGCGATGTAAATAGGCAGCCAACCGGCCAGCACGCTGATCACCACGCCCGCCATGATCCCTGCGGCCAGGGGAGCGCGCGCAGTGTCCAGCGGCCGCTGGGTGACCGGCGTGAGAATGAGAAATTCCGGGTCGCGTTCCAGGACACTCAAGCGTTTTCGCGGTCCGACCAGCAACAGCGCGTCGCCGAGTTGCAGCAACAGCCGGTCGAGGTTGGAGCGGATGGCTACCCCGTGACGCCACACCGCGACCAGTTCCAACCCGTAAGTGTCACGGAAATTGATGTCGGACAAGGGTTTTCCCGCCAGGCTCGAACGCGGCTCCAGGGTGGCTTCCAGCAGGCTCAGACGATCCGACTCGAGGGCATTCAGATGGGTATGCCCGCCGGGCTGGACCTCCAGTTCCTGCAAGCCGCGCAGGACATCCAGATCTTCTTGCCGCCCCTGAATCAGCAACACGTCTCCGCCCCGCAACGGTTGATCGGGTTCCGGCATGATCCTGAGAGCGCCGTCGCGGAACTGCGCCAGCAGGCGAAAATCGAAGGCGTCCCCCAATCGGCTGCGTTCGAGGGTATCGCCGGAGAGCTGGGACTCAAGGGGCACACGGACGACGAAGATATAGTCCTGGAGCCGGTAGGTTTCGCTCAACTTGCGTTCGCCGACTTCGCGGCAGTGGGTAAAGTCCGGCGAGTGCGCCAGTTCCATCGCGGTTTCCGGCCTCGTCTGTAGCAGCAGCGTATCCCTCGGCCGTAGCGGTACGTTGGCCAGGTTGGCGCGGCGGACCAGTTTGCCCCTGCGGATGGCAAGAACGTTGGCGCCGTATGTCTTGCGAAATTCCGAATGGCGCAGCAGCTCGCCGGTCAGCGGGGATCCCGCCTCAACTACCACCTCCAGCAGCTTTACCTGACCCTCCATGAGACCCTGCAGCACCGGCGCTTCACTCTCGATGATCAGCTCGCTCCAGCGTTGAAACTCGCGGAACCGATCCAGCCGCCCTTGCACGACGAGCTTGTCCCCGGCCTCGAGAACGGTCTGGCGCGACGGCATGAGTTCGGTGCGATTCCCATGTTCCCGGGCGATCACGACCAGACCCGCCGCTGCGCCGATACGGCTCTGTCCAAGCGTCTTCCCGACCAGGATCGAGTCTTCCGGAACCCGCATTTCGAAGGCCCTGGAATGCAGTCCGTACTGGGTGCGCAGGTTCCGCTGGCTGCGCGGCTGGGTTTCCTCCTCGGGCTTGATGCTCGGCAGCAGATGGCGGCCGGCGAGCGTGATGAACAACGTTCCGGCGATCAGCACGACGCCGCCGATGGGCGAAAAGTCGAACAGGCCGAACGGCGTCTCGCCCGCCTGCTGCAGCGCCCCGCTGATCAGCAGATTGGGCGGTGTGCCGATCATCGTCGTCAGGCCGCCCAGCAAACAGCCATAGGCAAGCGGCATGAGCAGCTTCGAGGCCGGGATCTTGGTGCGCCGGGCAATCTCGATCACCACCGGCAGCATCAACGCGGCCACGCCGATGTTGTTCATGAACGCCGAGAGCACCCCGGCGGTGAGAATGATAGCGACGGTCATCGGCCCCTGGCGGGTGCCGGCAAACCGGAGCACCGTACGGCCGATGACGTTGGCGATACCGGTTCGCGTGAGTCCGTCGCTGAGGATGAACATGGCCCAGACAGCGATGACGGCGCCGTTGGAGAATCCGGCCACGGCGTCCTCGGGGCCAACCAGCCCGGTTACAACCAGCGTGCCCAGGACCATCAGCGCGATGACGTCCATACGGATTTTCTCGCTGACGAACAACACCAGCGAGCCGGCGAGAATGGCTAGAACGAGGCCGATTTCAAAGGTCAAATTGTGCTCGCTTATTGAATTAGAACTTCCACACCAACAACGCCTGTACGGTGCTTTCGTCCGTGGCGCCGTCGCGGAGTTTGTTCAGCCAATACTGGTACTCTAGCCCGAGGGACAAGTGCTCGTTCGGACTCCCGCGGAATTGCGGTTGAGCGAGAATCCAGGGTTCGACCGTGCCGCCGAACTCGTTGTCCCGCCCGCCGATATACTCCAGATGGCCCTCGATGCTGAAGTTGACTTTACCAATCGTAAAGGGCCGCGCAAAGTTGAAGTCGACCATGTACGAGTCGCGCTCCCTGGGTGCGCCGGCGGCGGTTGCGCCTTCGCTGTCATCGATGTAGGCGGTGATATCCAGGTTGGCGAACGCAAAACCACCCAGGTCAAGCACCAGGCGAACGCCCGGCAGGTATTTCTTGACGTCGGCGTCCGACGCCCAGTTGTAGCCCCAGATCAGGCCGATGTCCGAGATGATCCCGCCGCCGCCGGCAAACGTGGGGATATCCAGATTGCCGCATGCCAGGTGCGCCTCGGTGATGCTCCAATCGGCGCCGATGGCTGGTTGTGCCAGTGCCAGAGCCAATAGCGACAGCGCCGGTCCGCCGCAGGGATGTTTGTGAACCTTCATTCGGAAATTAGTCACCCTTGCGCCGGACACATCTTTACCGGACCTCGATCAAGGGCTCACCTCTTTCGAGGGCGTCCTCAATAGTAGGCAGGTGCGGCGCCAGCCTGGCTTGCGGCGAGGCATTAGCGGTGTTGCCGAATCGAAGCCATACTACCCGTAGTCCCGATGTCCGCCGCGTCCGGTCGGCAAAGTCGGTATCCTTCGACCAGATCGCCGCCTGCATCTCCCGGGCCTTCGCTTCTATCGCATCGTCCGTGGCTGCGCTCAGGCCGAGATCGTTGACATGGTCGGAAGGATAGCCGTTCGCGGTGAGCCATCGGGCCAACCCCGGCGGCAGTTGTGCGTCGATGAGGTAACGCACGTTCAGGCAGCAAGGATAACCCGGTGCGCGCTTGCGGCCGCGCCAAAGGCCAGGGCCGCGCTCAGATCTGCTTCGCTCAAATAGGGATAGTCCGCGAGTATCTCAGACTGCGATACTCCATTGGCCAGCAGGTCCAGGATGTCGGATACGCGAACCCGAGTGCCCCGAATATGCGGGCGTCCGCCGCAGATCGCGGCGTCGATATGGATACGGTCCTGAACCTCCCGGACGCCGATATCGGCGGCGCCGGCGAAGATCTCCCTGGGAACGCAGACCCGCGCGTTCTTGCGCGGGCCGGAATGTCCGTGGGCTACGAGAAATTCGCGCAACGCGTCATTAAGGTCGGAAGCGAGACGCGTGGTTGGTTGTACAGCCTCGAACCAGTCCCTGAGAACAGCCTCGGTTCGGCCGCCGTCCCTGTCTTGTGCTCCCGACAGGTAGGTGCTGGCGTTGTTATTCGCATAGCCGATGAATTTCGACGGCGCGAAGAGCCATTTTCCATCAGCCGATCTAACGGCATACCATGCGTGCACTTGCTTCATCAGATTGGCCAGTCGGCGGTCCCGAACCTCTGTTTGGTAGCGCTCGATGTTCTCGACCGCCTGATCCGCACGGTCCACCAAATCACGGGACATGCCAGCCTCCTTTCGTGACACGGGTTGCCAAGGAGCAACAGAATACTAGATCAAGTAGATGTAATCTAGATATAGGACGTGATCAACTGCCTCCAGCCGAGGATTCCCTGTCGTGAAAGCGTCAGCGGAGGTAGCGCGATCGAAATCGGGGATAACTCTACCGATGGCGTCCGGCGATGGCCGCGAGCCCGGCGTCAAGCTGTCCGCGGTCGAGCCACCGGCCTCGCACCATGACGCCCAACGGGTGTGCTGAGGCGCCAATGTCTTCCAATGGATTGTTTGCGAGCAAGAGCAGGTCGGCCGCGAGGCCAACGGCGATGCGGCCGAACTCGTCCTCCGCCTCGAAGAACTCCGCCGGCGCGACCGTGCCCATGTGCAGCGCCTCGTAGGGCGAAAGCCCCGCGTCGACCATGGCGCTCAACTCCCGCTGCAGGGAAAAACCGGGGACGTTGAACGTCTGCGGCGCGTCGGAGCCGAGTAACAGGCCCACGCCCTCTTCATGCAGGGCCTTGACGATTCTGTGCCTGAGTTCCACCAGGCGCTGCCCGTCGCCCGGCCGGCTATTGATATCCCCGACCCTGCGCTCCTTGGACTCCACCCACCCTTGCACCAGGGCGGGAGGCAGGTAAGCCATCTGCGGGCGAGCGGCGAGTTCTGCCGCCGACGGGCTCGACAGGGCGACGTTTGCGATCATCGTGTTGGTCGGCACGATCCACACACCGGCTTCCCGCGCTTCCCTGGCAAGCAGCCCGATGCGGTCTTCGTCGATCAGATCGAGCAGGTTGACGCCGTAAAACCCGGCGTCGACCGTCGACCGATCCACCGACTCGGGAAGCAGGTACCGGGGGAAACCGTCGAGATGATCGATGGTGGCCTGCCCCGCCTCCAGCGCGCGTCCCACGCCGACGTCTTCGGACACGTGGCCGGCAACATGAGTGCCCGCCTCGACGGCGGCTTGCACCGCGGCGTCGAACTCGGCGCGGCTCAATCCGCGCAGCAGCTTGATGAAGTCATAGCCGGCTTCTGCCTGTTCGAGCACGAATTGCCGGGCCTCTTCCGGCCCGTTGACCGCGTCGCCGTTGAGTGCGGGCCCCGACGTGATGAACCGCGGGCCAACAATCTCGTGGCGGGCGATACGTTCCCGCAGCTCCAGGTGACCGGTGCGACCCTGCATGCCGCGAACCGTGGTAACGCCGTTGGCGACGTAGAGGAACAGCACGTCCTCAAGGTATTGCGGGTCGTCGTTGCCGGGCACATGACCGTGCATCTCCGCCAATCCCGGCATGAGATACCGTCCCGCCGCTTCAATCGCGACCGCGCCCGAGGGCACAGCGACTTCGCCTGCGGGACCAATGGCGGCGATGCGGCCGTCCGCGACCACTACCGACTGCTCCGTTAGTACCTGGTCGGCTTCCATGGCGATTACGTTGGCGCCCTGGAAGACGTAAGTCGGAGGTTGTTGCGCGGCTGCAACTGTGGAAATCAAGAGCGCCGCTGGTGTCAGATATTGAAGCATGCATCCCCCCGGTAGAACTGTATGAAAAATACCTATCCAGACTTGATATGACGCTGTTCGTCCGCCACCTGGAAAGCTTCACCATTCTAACGGCCGTAAGCAACTGGTAAAGGAGAATACACGCATATCGAACGGCAGAACCAACCGGTGGGCCTTGATCGCCGCCTTCGCGCCGGTGGAAGCCTGCGCGGGCAACTGGGGGTTCGTCTGCGGATAACAAGTTGCGGGTGATCCGGTCGACGCTTCGGGACGTGGCGCTGACCGGGATGTGGCGATACACCGACAAGGGCAACGTTCTCAACGTGACCGATATCGACTTGAAGGCCGCGTCGTATTTCGATGTGTCGGCCGTCCGGGACGTTACGGACACGACTCAGGCTCGATCCGGCGGCTTGCTCATGGCATAAAAATTTTACGGGCAGGGTGTTTGATGGTATAAATATATTATCGCTTGTGAGAAAAATACAACGATTCTCACCTACCGCTCAAGAGGAAGTACTTCATGTCAACAAATAAAAAACTGCAACGCGCGGTCCGGCTTGCGCTTGGCTTAAGCGCGGGTACGCTGGCTTTCGGCAATTCGCCCGGTGTTCTGGCCCAGGTCGAAGGCGACCAGGTATTGGAAGAAGTTATCGTGACCGGTTCGCGCGTCAGCCGGCCTGACCTGGACAGTGCAAGCCCGATATCGGTCATCGACCGGGAAGCCATTCTGGCATACGGCGTTACCGATGTCGGCAACATTATCCAGAAAATGCCTTCCATGTCCGGTTCACCGATCGGAACGACCACGAATAACGGCGGCAGCGGTGCCGTCCTTATCGACCTGCGTGGATTGGGTAGCGCTCGCACACTGACGCTTGTCAACGGCCAGCGAGTGGTCGATGGCGGCGATTACCAGACCATTCCGTCAACGATGATTGAGCGGGTGGAAATCCTGAAAGACGGCGCATCAGCCGTCTATGGTGCCGACGCGGTTGCCGGTGTGGTGAACATCATCACGCGAAGGAATTTCGAAGGCATCGAGCTCAGCGCCCAGACCGCTGACTTTTCCAACATGACATCGGGTGCACAGGAAACGATCGGACTGATCGCGGGCAAGAACTTCGGCGACGGCAATTTCGTCTTTGGCGCTGAGTTTGTGAATCAGGAACAGGCTTTCCAAAGCGATACGCCGTGGGCGTTCATGCAGGATTCCTACTACATTTATCCGGGAGGTTGCGAACGTCAACTAACAGCCCCGTATGACGGCACGCCGAACGGTGGCTGCTACGTGGTTGGCTCTTCACGTATTCCGCAAAGCCGTCTGTCCTTCATGACCCAGGGACTGTTCCTGATCGGTACACCGGCAACACAGCCCTACGAAGTCGGCCTGATGCAAGAGCATGACGGGCGCACCTATAAC
>JAKZVH010000143.1:0-6385 GCA_047516145.1 Gammaproteobacteria bacterium | reverse complement strand
TGCGGTGGTATTAACGATAAACTGGTGTGGAATTGCCGGATTATTTCTGACACTCTGCGATCGGGTCGATCGCATTATTTCCTGAAACGTCGGCGTCCTGTTCGATGGCTCCCGACTCACGCAGGTCCGACATCATCGGCCGCTTGTCGACACGCTGCTCCACCCCTCGATTGAGCTGCGAGAGCGCGACCACGGGGATATTCAGTTCCCGGGCGAGGCTCTGCTGAGTGCATTGCCGTGGCGACCCGGACGGGAAACTACGATGCAGCGCGGGAGTTGATCGCCCTGGTACAAGGGATCGATGCGATCATTGAGCAGGCGGACACGCTTGATGTGCAGTTAACAAAGCTGTTTGGCGAAGTAGCGCATTCCGACACGCCACGGATTCCAGCCACGCCTCATGGCGATGTGGTTACCTGTCCGCACCACCTCGAAACCCAGTGCTTCAAGTGTTTTGATGACGCGGCGATTAGACGCATCGTTCGGGAATCGGGGCACTAACCAACCATGCCGGCCTCGGCAACGAATGCTTCGATAACGGGCGAATCTTCGTCCGTTATCGACTCCTTGCCGAACGCCTGCAGGTGGAAAGCGATGGCTGAGCGCACGTCGGTGAGGGCTGCTTGATACGTGTCCCCCTAGCCGATCACTACACCCTTCAAGCCCAGCGGATAAGCTACGTATCCGTCAGGATGCTTTTCCACGATTACCTTGACTTGTGTTTCCATGACTCTACCAGCTCGCCGCATTCGTCTTCAGCTGCCCCGATCATGATCGGGGCCGAGCGTTTATCTGCGACTATACCACCTACGGTCCATGCAGCTGCCGGCAGTCAGCGCCGATCCGATCGCAGCCTCGATAGTGCCAGCAGGGCCGCTCCGCGGCGGGACAGATCGGGCTTGCGATTGCTTTCGTAGTCGATCAGCCGTTCCATTATGGCCTTGTCCCCACCGCAGGCGCGCAGCAGGTCGGCTTCCACGTCGATGCCGCGGTGCCGGCGGCCCTTTCTCCCGGCGCCGAATCCGCCGCGAAGCCGCGGTGCCAGGAGCACTACCGCGACCACGGCCAGGGCGGCGAGAAGAACTGAAATATCGCTCATCGGGTCGTTCGGCTGGCCGGCCGATCAGTGGGTCATCGCGTAGATGATGTAGTTGATGGCGAATCGATAGGCCAGCGCCGTCATGGGATTTGGATACCAGGCGTCATCGGCGTGTTCCCAGGCGTCTCCCATGTCCATGTTGTAGTTGATCGCCACCAGCAGCCGCCCCCGGTCGTCGTAGATGCCCCGCCAATGAGGCGGTCCGCCGGGAAGCTGGGCCATGATTTGCCCGCCGGCGCCGCGATAGAGGTGCCTGGCACCGGGAATCTGTGTGTTGCGATCGAGATCGTAGAGCACGTGCAGCAGCGGGTCGTCGTCGGGAATCTCGATGATCGGATAGCCTGGAAGCACCCGCTCGATCGTCGCTCGAAAATACGACCATTCGTACGCGCCATGGAAGTCGTCCACCACGAGAAACCCGCCGCGCATCAGGTACTCCCGGAGCCGGTCGGTTTCCTCATCCGACAAGGTCCACCGGCCGACCTGCTGCGCGAACAGCCACGGGTGATTGAAGATTCGATCGTCGACGGTCCGCACGTGTACGCTGTCGTCGGCGACTTCAAGCCGTGTCAGCCGTTGCAGCCCCTGGGACAGGTGATCTTCGGCTTCCGGCCAATCGATGGCGTACCACTGCCGGTAACCGCCTCGATTGGCCTGCGAGCCGCTGGGCATCAGCCGCGCGATATGGAATTCCGCTTCGGGGTATTCCAGATTCCAGCCCTGGCCGTGGGCCGGGGAGGTCGGGCTGCCGGCAAAGACCAGCGCCGCCGTGCAGAAAAGCGTTGCGATCGGCCTGTCCATGCGCCTAGTTCAGCAATCCCTCCAGTTGGTCCAGGAGAGCACCTTCGATCCCTTCTTGCAGGCGGCGGCGCAGCAATTCCCCGAAATCGGGCAGGACTTGAGGTTGCGTCAACGTGCCGCTCACGGTCAGCGGAATCGATTCGCCGACGACGCCGTCGAGCGGTTCGCATCCCGGAATGGGGATACCGGCGGTCAACTCCGCGTCAAGATCGTAGTCGATGCCCCAGGTAACCAGGTCCATTCGTCCGCCGCCGCTGACCGTGATGCTCGTGGATTCGGCGAGGAGATTCGCGGTCTGTGCGATGCCGTCAATGACCTGGGCGGTGCCGCGCAGCGTGCGGTAGGGTGTGGCATCGACGGTCGCCGGCGCGGGCCGCGGATAGTCCTGCGAGCGGTTGTAGACGTCGCACAGCGCGTGGTCGAGATTGAATCCCCGGATCGCGCCGTCACGGAGGGTGAACTCGATGGACCCCAGGGCGGTCGATAGCACGTCGTCCATGCGCCCGCCCGTTCCTGTCAGCTCCACGTCGAAGGTTCCTGACCCGGTGAGGCCGGGCTCCCCGGAAAGCGCCGTCATCAACGGCTCCACGTCGACGGCGTCAGCGGATCCCTCGAGCGACAGGATGGGACCGCCCGCGCGGGCGTCGAGTTCGACTGCACCGCGGACGTCCCCGCCGTAGAGCCGAGCCCGGAAGGGTTCGACGCGGGCGATGCCGTCCCCCACCAGGATCGCGGTCGAGAATTCCTCAAGACTCAGGCCGGAGACCTGCACTTCCGCGGCACTCACCCGGCCTTCCAGGCTGAGTGTGGCGAAGGCGCCGGAGTTGAAGCCGCTGCCTGTCGCGGCGGGTCCAGGCGTTTCCCCCGGGGTCGGCGGGAGATAGCGGTCCAGGTCGATCCGGTCCATGACCAGATCGAAGCCATAGCTCGGTTCGGCAAGCCCCTCCAACACCACGCGGCCGGTTATCGTGGTGTCATCGAGGCGCATGCTCACGGAGTCGAATACCGCCCGGCCGTCGCTGACGGTTACCTCGGCGCTCAGCCGGGCATTCCCCAGCACCTCGGGATCGGCTGTGGCGGGGACGTTCCGGCCGAACCGCTCCAGCAGCCTGCGCGGCGAAAATGGCTCGAACTGCAGCATCCCCGAGATGTCCGGAGCGTTCATCGGATCGCGTATCGTCAAATCGCCCGTGGATTGCAGGCCGAATGCTTGCGCGTAGAAGTCTTCAAGGCGCAGTTCGGATGCGGTCGCGCCATAGTCGAATGCCGTGTTGAAAGTCAGAGCGCCCAGTTGCTCCGGATCGAGGCCTTCCGGCAACAGGTCGGGTGCGATGGCGGCCAGCACCCCGGGGTCCAGATCGGTTGTGGCCACGCGACCGCGCAGGCGGTTGCCGTTTTCCAGTCGATCGACGGTGCCGATAACCGTAGCGCCCGGTGCGGCAGCGGTAAGTTCACGCAGTGAAATGTCGCCGCTGGTTCGGTCGGCAGTGAAATCCGCGGTGAGCGCCAGTTGATCCACCGCGGTGACGTCGATTCCGGCCGTCAGTTCCGGCGGGAGGACGCTGAGAAGCACGCCGGGATCGAAGGCGGGGGCTTCGAGCGTGCCGGCTACCTCCAGGTCGTCGAACGCGATGTTCCCCGTGAGTGCCATGTCGAGCAGCGCCCCCTCAAGGTCCACCAGCATCAGGCGTCCATCGGCCGGCTCCAGGACGACGCCGGAATCCAGTTCGAAGTCGCCCAGATCCGCCTCCGTGGGTGGTTCGATTCCCAGAAACTCGAAAACCTGGGCCACCGGCGCCGCGGCAAGGTTAACCGTCCCGGTGAACCGCGGGTTTTCGCGCAGCCGGTCCGCGGTGAATGCCACGCGCGCCTCCGAACCGTCGACGGTGACCACCGCCTCCGGAACCTGGGCCGTGCCCGCCGCAAGGTCCAGGACGACGGTTGGCGAAACGAAGGCGACGCCGTAGCGTTCCGGGCCGGCGGGGGCGTCGATCAATGCCGATTCAACCTCCACCTCACCGAGCCGAACGGTACGCGCAGTGCTGTCGTACTCGATATTCGCCCCCAGGCGCCCGGTCGCGCGCTCATCGCGCTGGCCGTCTTGGAGACGAAACTCGACTTGCAAGCCCTCGGCGCGGTAACCCGGCATTGCGGCATCCCTCATGACCGCGGCCCGGCCGTCGATCCGCGCGGTAAAGGCCGGGTCCACGCTCACCAACTGCAGGTTCAACGCGGCATCCACCGGCGTTCCCGGGGCGATGGGGCCCGTCCGCAACGAGAGTTCGGAAACAATGTAGCGAACCTCGGTGCTGTTCTCTCTCCAGAAGATGACGCCGTTGTCGACAACGATCCCGGCGATGTCGAATTCACTGAAAAACGATTCGCCGGTATCCGGAGCCTCCGCGGCAGCGCTTGCTCCGGGTGCGGCGCCTGCGCCGGACGAGTCCAGCAGATCCGACCAGTTGTTCATTCCCCCGGCGTTGCGGGCCAGGTTGAGTTCGAGTCCGTCCAGCACCACCGTGCCGATCTCCAGCCGCCCCCGGAACAACGGCAGCAGGCGAACGCGCATCACCACCGAAGAAGCGATTGCAAAGTCGTCGTCGCCGAAGCCCGCGGCGTTACCGAGGTGCAGGCCTCCCGTCTCCACGCCGAGCCAGGGAAAGAAGGTCAGCGTCAGGTCGTCTTCGATGGCGAATTCGCGGCCGGTTCTCTCTTCGACCAGCGCGGCCAGGTCATTGCGATAGTCGTTTGGATCGAAGAGCAGCCACAGGAGCAGTGCTCCGACGGCGAGAACGGCGGCAATGACAGCCACCCCGATACCGAGTGCCTTGATAAGAAGTTGCATGGTTCACCGAGTTGGGCGTTATGCAGTTTCGGCCGCGCAAGTCCGGCAGAGTTCCCTGCCAATTTTGATCGTACCACCTTCTCGGTGGCCGGATGATGCCGCTGCCACGCGCTGGCGCCCGGAATCGCTGCGCGATGCGGTTTGGCCGGATTGAACGATTACACTATCCACCCTGGGTTCCGGGTTGAACGGGTGTTCCCGGCAGCAGGAGGGCAGGGAGCTCATGAAAGGTATGGAGTACGCAACGTTGTCGCAGGCTGCGGCGGCTATTCGGTCGGGGCAGGCCTCGGCCGTGAAACTGACGGAACTGGCATTGTCCCGCATCGAAGCGCTGGACGGCCGCCTCAACGCGTTTATCACCGTCACCGCCGACCTGGCTCTGGAGCAAGCCGCGCGGGCCGACCGGGAGTTGGCCGATGGCGCCGACCGCGGTCCATTGCACGGCATTCCCGTGGCGATCAAGGACCTCATCGACACCGCGGGCGTACGGACTACCTACGGATCCGCGTACTATGCCGAGCATGTCCCCGACGCCGACGCGGCCGCGGTCAGGCATCTGTGGGCGGCCGGTGCCGTTTGCCTCGGCAAGACAGGCCTGCACGAAATGGCCTTCGGTACGACCTCGGTAAATCCGTTTTTCGGGGCTATCGGCAATCCCTGGCGCCCGGACTTCCATCCCGGCGGTTCCAGCGGCGGGTCGGCGGTCGCCGTGGCCGCGGGGATGGCATACGCGGCGCTTGGAACGGATACCGGCTGCTCCATCCGGCAACCCGCGCAGTGCTGCGGAATCGTGGGACACAAGCCGACGTACGGCCTGGTCAGCACCGACGGCGTCATGCCCCTGGTGTCGTCCATGGACCACGTGGGCCCCATGACCCGCTCCGTGCGCGACGCGGCCCTGGTGCTCCGAGCCATTGCCACCACGGACGCGGGTGACCCGCAGCGTGTGCCCCGATCGGTCGATGACGTTGTCGAAGGGATCGGTGCGCCGATTGGCGGTCGGATTATCGGTGTGTCCCGGGATTATTTCTTTGAGGGGGGCGACGAGGAAGTCATCGCCATCGTCGAGGCGGCGCTTGATGTCTTTCGACAACTCGGAGCAACGGTCGAGACGGTCCGGCTGCCCGATTGCCACATGGCCTACGCCGCCGCCAATGCGACGTTCTCGGAAATTATCGACGTTCACCGGGAGGCGTTGCAGGATGACCCCGAGGCGTTCAGCGAGCCGTTCCGGACCCGCTACGAAGCCATGCGCCGGTACACCCGCGAGGCTTGTCGGGCGGCCCAGGCGTATCGCGTGGAATTCACGGGCGGTGTCGAACGCGTATTCGAGCGGGTCGATGTCCTGGCGATGCCGACATCCACGGTCGCGGCGGCGCCCATTGCGGCGCAGCCCCCGGATCACGACAAGGAACGCCGCAAGAATGCCTGTATCTTCGACTTCACCGGTCAGCCGTCCGTCTCCGTCCCGTGCGGGTTCACCCGGCAGGGCCTTCCGGTCGGTCTGATGATCTGCGGCGGCACGGGCGAGGACGCCAAAGTGCTGCGTTTCGCCCATGCCTTCGAGCAGGCCACGCCCTGGCATGGACGGCATCCACCGACAAGCCTCCTCGGGCAGTGAAGAATCGGAGTCCCTATAC
>JAKZVH010000142.1:0-8667 GCA_047516145.1 Gammaproteobacteria bacterium | reverse complement strand
TGCAAGTAATAACCAGCTCGACAGATAGATAAAAATGATTTTAAAAACAATATGTTACAAAAGTATATGGTGGAGGCGGCGGGAATCGAACCCGCGTCCGCAAGCGATCCGCCCCATGCTCTACATGCTTATTCCACCCTTGTTCTTACTTTGAGTCGCCTGGTGGACAAGGGAGACTCAAAGCCAGTTCGGTGAAGTTTTAGCCTTGCGGTCCCGAACGAACCCTGGGGCGAGCTTGCAATGATGACTCCTGGATCCGGACGCACAAGCACGAACCGGGCAGAAGGCAAACAGCTGGTTTTTAAGCAGCTAGTGCGTAGTTGTCGTTGTTGGCAACTATATGGTTTGCAGCTGGTTTTACGAGGTGTTCTGCTCCTCGGCATGCACACAAGGTTTCACGGCCCACGTCGAAGCCGATCGCCCCCACGACCCCTAGTTTAGAGGCGGACGCGAGAATATCAAGGGCGCGTGCCGTCTCTTTGACGCGGCGGCTGATGTCCGGGCACCAGGCTACCCCCGGCCACCGGTCTTCAGGATCCGCGCCCGGTCCCGTTCCCAGTCCCGATCCTTCTCGGCGGCGCGCTTGTCCTGTTTGCGCTTCCCCTTGGCAAGTCCCACGGTAAGCTTGGCCCGACCCCGCTTCCAGTAGAGTTCCAGCGGAACCAGTGTGAATCCGCGCCGCTCCACCAGACCGGTGAGACGATCGAGTTCCCGTCGATGCATCAGCAGCTTGCGGGTGCGCGTCGGATCAGCCGTGACATGGGTCGAGGCCGACGTCAGCGGGGAGATGTGCGTTCCGAACAGCCACGCCTCGCCGCCCCGAACCGTTACGTAGGATTCCGACAGTTGGGCCTTGCCGGCCCGCAGGCTCTTGACCTCCCAACCCTGCAATGACAGCCCGGCTTCAAAGCGTTCTTCAATGAAATAGTTGTATCCGGCCTTCTTGTTTTGCGCGATGCTCGCAGGCGATCGTTTGACTGCTTTTGCCATGATTGTTCAATGATCCTAGAATCTGCAGGAAATAACACGTCAAAGAGGTCAATTCACATGGTTTCAACCGCGCCACGCCGCCGCTCGATCCAGGGGACCTGGACATCCAGGCTCGCCTTCGTTCTGGCCCTGTCGGGATCGGCCGTCGGGCTCGGCAATATCTGGAAGTTTCCCTACATCGCGGGAGTGAATGGCGGCGGGGCGTTTGTTCTGGTTTATCTCGTGTGTGTATTCGCCGTTGGCCTCCCCATCATGATGTCGGAGATCCTGATAGGCCGCAGGGGCCGGCGCAATCCCGTCGCGACCATGGCGGTACTGGGGGAACAGGAGACAGGCAGCAGGAATTGGTTTGTTATGGGACTGATCGGCATCGCCGGCAGCTTCATCATCCTGTCGTACTACAGTGTTGTGGCGGGCTGGGCAGTGGCCTACATTTTCGAGAGCGCGTCCGGGGTGTTCTCCGGGGCAAGTCCCGATCGCATTGCCGAGGTCTTCGACGGATTGACCGGGAACTGGGTCACGTCCGTGTTCTGGCATACCGTGTTCATGGGCATGACTGTCTTCGTCGTGGTCAGGGGCGTGGTGCAGGGGCTCGAGCGGGCAGTTCGGATTCTGATGCCGGTCCTGCTGGGGCTGCTGCTGCTCCTGTTGGGCTACAGCATCGTCGAGGGGAACTTCGTCGAGGGGCTGGTATTCATGTTCGGCCCGCGGTTCGGAGACCTGACCCCCGCGGGTGCGCTGTCGGCCCTGGGTCATGCCTTCTTCACGCTCAGCGTGGGTATGGGCGCGGTCATGGCGTATGGCGCCTACGTGCCGGACGACGTTTCCATCGCCGCAACATCCGTGGCGGTCGTCTGCATGGATACCGGCATTGCCATTGTCACGGGGTTGGTGATATTCCCCATCGTCTTTGCCAACGGATTGGATCCGGCGGAGGGTCCGGGCCTGATCTTTCACACCCTGCCGCTCGCGTTCGGCCAAATTCCGGGCGGAACAATTATCGCGACGATCTTCTTCCTGCTGCTGACATTCGCTGCGTGGACCTCGGCCATTTCGCTCCTGGAGCCGGTGGTCGCGTGGATCACGGAGAGCCGTGGCCTCTCGCGGCCGACCGCCGCGGTCTCGATCGGTATCGCGATCTGGGCGCTTGGCCTACTCAGCGTGTTGTCGTTCAACGTGCTGGCGGACGTCGATTTCATGTGGGGAACGTATTTTGACAGCGCGGATTTCCTCACCAGCAATATCATCTTGCCCCTGGGTGGAATTGCCATCGCGGTATTTGCCGGGTGGGCAATGAGTCGCCGCTCGTCATCCGACGAACTGAATCTCGCCAATCCCAAGGTCTATCGTCTGTGGCGCTTTGCCGCACGGTTCATTGCCCCGACCGCGGTCATTCTGGTCTTTCTGAACGCCGTGGGCATCCTGCCGCGTGTGCTTGCATTGCTGGGAACGGCTGGTTGAGAAGGGTACACAGGCGCGAACGCGTGCGTTTTACCGCGGACCAGATGTTCGATCTGGTCAACGACGTCGACGCCTATCCGCAATTCCTGAACTGGTGTCGCAGCAGTTCGATCGAACGGGTCGGCGATTCCGAAGTTGTCGCCACGATGAAGGTTGGGCTGGGCGGACTGCACAGGAGCATTACCACCCGAAACACGTTCAAGCGCCCTGAGGGCATCAGCATGGAAATGGTTGCGGGACCGTTCAGGGACCTCACCGGAAACTGGAGGTTTGAGCCTGCTCACGGGACTGGATGCATTGTCGCATTGGAGCTGGAAATCCAGTTGTCGACGACACCGTTCGATATGATGTTTGCCGCGTTATTCGAAGAAATGGTCAATTCACAGGTGTCCGCCTTTGTAGCTCGTGCGAAAACGGTTTACGCCAAGCCAGCCGTCGATCAATCCGAAAAGCGATGAGCGATGCGGGTTAAGGTCATCTACGCACTGCCGCACCGGCAGTGGATCGTTGGCGTACCGTTCGAGGCCGGGATGACGGCCCTTCAGGCGGTGCGGCGCTCCGGGCTGCTGGAAGCCCATTCGGAAATCAGCGATCGAGAGTTGGTGCTCGGACTGTTCGGCGCCGAGATCGGGCAGCATCACCCGCTCAAGGAGGGAGATCGGGTGGAAATCTGCCGGCCGCTGGCGCTGGACCCGCGGGAAATGCGCCGCCGCGCGGTCGCCGACGGCCGATTCATGGGCCAAGGAGACTGATTCCGATTGTCGATTCGCACACGCTCAGCCGCGAGAAATAAAACCTAACGCGGCATTGGAAAGACGGTCGGATCCCGGTCCATCCGCACGACTTGATCGTCATTGAAGTAGACGATGAACCACCGCTGATCCACATTGCGGGAGCGGCCGCGGCGAAAGTAGTAGGTGTAGTCCCAACGATCCTGGTGAAAGCTGTCCGCGATCATCGGGGTGCCCAGCAGGAACTGGACCTGGCTCCGTGTCATGCCCAGTTCCACCTGGTCGATGCTTTCCTCGTCAAGCAGGTTGCCCTGCTGGATATCGATCCGGTAGACACATGCGGTGCAGGCGAGCAGGGCCGCAAGCAGCGTCATGCCGGCACGAAGTTTGGTTGGAATCGGTACAGCGATCATCGTTCACCAAGCCTGCTGGGCTATAATCATCTCCTCGGCGCGCATCCCTGCACCCGTACGTGGCGCCTGAAGGCGGGCGCGGGACGGAGTTTTCGAGGCGGAAGCTTCATCACCATGGGAGGCGCGCATCATACCGTACCGGCGAGGTTCGTAGAACTTGGAAGGGAAAGACCTGCGCAACGTGGGGCTCAAGGTCACATCTCCACGGCTCAAGATCCTGGAGGTGCTGGAGACCAGCGACGAGCGTCACCTGAGCGCCGAGCACATTTACAGGGCACTGCTGAACAATGGTCACGAGTTTGGGCTGGCCACGGTCTACCGCGTGCTGGCTCAGTTCGAGGGAGCGGGATTGGTGGACCGGCACAATTTCGAGGGTGGCATGTCCGTATTCGAACTCGCCGACCGCAGCCACCATGATCACATGGTGTGTCTTGAGACCGGCAAGGTCATCGAGTTTGTCGAGGAGCAGATCGAACAGCTTCAGGCGGAGATCGCCGACCGCCACGGCTACACCATCGAAGACCACAGCCTGGTGCTCTACGTTCGACCCAAACCGTCCTGAGTTGAAGCGGCCGATCGGCGATCGCCGGCGCGCTCGATCATCTCCTCGGCGTGCGCCCGGGTGCGTGCGGTAATCTCCAGGCCGCCGAGCATTCGTGACAGTTCCTCAACGCGTTCCCCGTGGCTCAGGGCGCGAACGCCGGTGCGAGTGGTCTCGCCATCGGTTTGTTTGAGGACCCGGAAGTGGTGGTGTCCCTGGCTTGCGACCTGGGCAAGGTGAGTGACGCACAGGACTTGCCGGTTTCCGGCAATGTCCGCCAGGCGCCGACCTACGATTTCCGCAACGCCACCGCCGATTCCTGCATCCACTTCATCGAATACCAGCGTCGGGATGGCTGTGGCGCCCGCGGCAACCACCTCCAATGCCAGGCTGATGCGCGACAACTCCCCGCCCGAGGCCACTCTCGACAATGGGCCAAATTCCTGCCCTGGATTCAGCGATACCTGGAACCCGATCCGGTCGAGCCCGCTGGAGTCGGCTCTATCCCGGGTTTTCGCTCGAATGTGGGCGCGAAATTGTCCGTCGGGCAGTCCGAGTACAACCATTTGCGCCGTAACCGCTGCGCCCAGGGATGCAGCGCTCGCGGCGCGGACCCTGGTGAGTTCGGCCGCCGCCGAGAAATAGTCTTCCCGTGCCTGCAGGGCACGCTCGCGCGCTGCTTCAAGGGACTCCGATGCATTCTCGAATGCGGCCAGGCGCGATCGGACGCGCTCCAGCAGATGCCCGAGTTCGGTCTCCTCCACGTGGTAGCGCTGGGCAAGGCTGCGAATTCGGGCGAGTCGCGACTCGACCCAGTCCAGCCTCCGGGGATCGGGCTCGAGTCGATCCCGGTAGCCGGCCAAATCCCGGGCAGCTTCCTGAATCTGTATCTCGGCCTCCTCCAGCAGCCCGGCCGCCTCTCCAAGCGAAGGATCCAGTGCCTGGGCGCTGCCCAACTCACGTCGTGCACGGGCGATGAGCTCATGGGCCGATCCGTCTTCGCGCTCGTAGAGGCCGCGCAACACGCCATCCAGACTTTGGGCCAATCGATCGACGTTGGCGAGCCGCCCGCGTTCCTCGCCGAGAGGGCCGATTTCGCCCTCCTGGTAGTCCAGAGCCTCAAGTTCGCGAGCCTGAAACTCCAACATCTCAAGTTCTGCGGCCCGGTCTGCGTCGCGTTCGTGTCGCGCCCGGATTTCATCCTCAAGCGTTTTCCAGGTCTCAAATGCCGCGGCAACCCGGGCGACCGATTCCATGTGATCGCCGTGATGGTCGATGATTTCCCGCTGTGTCGGTCCATGCAGAATGGCCTGGTGGGCCCGCTGACCGTGGATGTTTACCAGCAGGGACCCGACCGCGCGCAGGTCCTGAAGTGTTGCGGGCTGGTTGTTTATGAAGGCGCGGGAGCGCCCCTGGGCGCTGACGATGCGGCGCAGCAGACAGCATTGGTCTTGCTCCAGTCCGCGTTCACTCAGCCAGCGGACGGCCGGGTGATCCCGCGGGCATTCGAAGAGAACGCTGATCCGGGCTTCGCGGCTGCCCGCGCGCACGGCCCCTGCGTCCGCGCGGTCACCCAGCGCGAGACCCAGGGCATCGACCAGAATCGACTTGCCGGCCCCGGTCTCTCCCGTGAGCACGCTCAAACCGGGGTTGAAATCCACCTGGGCTTCGTCAATGACGGCGTAGTCCCGGACTGTAATCAGGCTGAGCATCTATCGTCCTGGGCCGCCTGGTGCCATTGCGGTCAGCGTTACCAGACCCTAGTCGCTGCCGGCACGACGCCGCGGCGGGCGGTTGGTATGTCCCCAGTTCAGTTTCGAGCGCAATAGCTCATAGTAGTTATGGCCACGCGGGTGCAGCAACTGGACAGTCTCCGATGCTGCCTGAATATCCAGTACATCGTCACTGCCCATCGTCCCGAGGATTTTTCCGTCACAGGTCACCTGCGCATCCTGGCTGCCTGGGCGCAGGGCTACCGTGACACTGATCTTGCTTGCGGATTTCACTACCAACGGGCGATCGGAGAGCGTGTGCGGTGCGATCGGCACGATGACCAGGGCGTCGACGTTGGGTTGAATGATCGGGCCGCCGCACGACAGTGCATAGGCCGTGGAGCCGGTGGCGGTGGCGACGATCAGACCGTCGCCGCCGTGGGTATTCACGTACTCCCCGTCGACCACGGTCCTGAAATCCTCCATGTGGCCGGTGTCGACCGTCTTCAGGACCACATCGTTCAGGGCGAGCAGGGAACCGCGCACGGCCTCGACGCCGGAGATCCGAGCTTCCAGCATCAAGCGTTCCTCGGCAACAAAGTCGCCGCTCAGCAGCGTCGCGATGGTCGCGGACATCCGTTCGGGCGAGATGTCGGTCAGGAATCCGAGGCGTCCGCGATTCACCCCCAGCAAGGGGACGTCGTGCAGAGCCGCTCCGCGGGCTGCCCGCAGCATGGCGCCGTCGCCGCCCACGGCGATGATCAGATCCACTTGCGCGGCGAGCTGGCCGGCCGCCAGCCGCTGACAGGCGCTGAATTCCGTTGGGAGATCCGGCTGATCCCGGACGAATACATCCAGCCCCTGCCCGCGGAGCAGCGACGCGATCTCAAGGGCCAGCGCGACAACGCCAGGTTCACTCAGGCGGCCCCAGAGCCCGATTTTTTTGAATGCGGCAGTCATAGGGTGTGGGTCGGACCGCTCGGCATTGTACTTGAGTCGCAACCGCGGTGCTCGGCGGCAATTCCGCCAAATGCCCGAGCATCGAATCTTGACAGTACGCGGATGCGGTTGCTAGCGTGATGCTGGTAATGTTCCGCTGAATCAATATTAGGGTTGTACCATGCGGGCGAAGAGGCTCGCGGAAATTCCTGACGATCGAGCGCAGCACCTGCTCCGGGTGCTGGTCGACCGCTATATTCGCGACGGGCATCCCGTGGGCTCGCGTACGCTCTCCCGCGACTCCGGTCTGGATGTGAGCCCGGCGACTATCCGCAATGTCATGGCCGACCTGGAAGACATGGGCTTTATCGCTGCCCCGCATACGTCTGCCGGCCGCGTGCCCACCATCAAGGGTTACCGTTTCTTCGTCGACACGCTGGTGCGCTTGCGCCCGCCACGGGATACCGAGTTGCAACGCTTCGAGGACGCCCTGCGGGATCCCGATCCACAGGCGCTGGTGCAGTCCGCATCCACCTTCCTGTCAGCCGTCACCAGCCTTGCCGGCGTGGTCACCGTCCCGCGGCGCGCCCGCGTGGCGTTGCGCCAGATCGAGTTCCTGCCGCTCACCGATAAGCGCATTCTGGCGATTCTGGTGCTCAACGATCGCGACGTGCAGAACAAGATTCTTCACGTTCACCGCAACTTCGGCGTGGAAGAGCTTCGCCGGGCGGGTAATTTCCTGACCGAGCAATTCGGCGGCAGCGACATGGCCGACGTCAGGGATCGACTCATCGGGGAACTTCGGGAAACCCGCGAGAGCATGAATTCGCTGATGGTCGACGCCATCGAAATGGCTCAGCAGGCGTTTGCGGCGGCCGAGCCCGAAGGCGAGTTTGTCGTAGCCGGCGAGACCAATCTCATGGGGCTGGACGGCATGGGCGGCATCTCGAAGCTCAAGCGCCTGTTCGAAGCATTCTCGCGTCAGCACGATATCCTGCACCTGCTCGACAAGACGTTGCACGCTCACGGTGTACAGATATTTATCGGCAGGGAATCCGGCTACCGGCTGCTGGACGAATGCAGCGTGGTCGCCGCGCGCTATTCCGCGGAAGATGACACCATGGGCGTGCTCGGCGTAATTGGACCGACCCGCATGGCATACGAACGCGTCATTCCCATCGTCGACGTGACCGCCAAGTTGCTCGGCACTGCCTTGAAGTCCGGAAATTAGCCCGGATATCTCACCCATGTCGTCGCGGGCCGACGCGCCCCGGTAGTGGTGCGCGTAAACCCGGTAACGCCGTGGTGGCGGTTCGTGCATCGCGGGCGGAAAGGGAGAGCAGTTGCATGATTCAGGATGAGGGCGACACGTTGACACCCAGCGCCGACGCCGCCGCGGCGGATTCGCGGGATGGGCTGGAGGACGCCGCACGGCCGGACGAGGCGGCAGCGGAATCCGTTGCCCCGGAGTTGCCGGACTTGCAGCCCATGCGGGAACAGGCGGAAGCCAACCACGAAAAGTACCTGCGCGCGGTGGCGGAACTGGATAATGTGCGCAAGCGCGCCGTCCGTGACGTGGAGAACGCCCGCCGCTACGGTCTGGAACGGTTGGCGCAGGCGTTGCTGCCGGTACGCGACAGCCTGGAAGCGGGCCTCGCTTCCGGCGAACGGGCCACGGCGGAGTCCCTTCTGGACGGTAAGCGGGCCACGCTCAGGCTGCTGGATGCCGCATTGGGACAGGTCGGGATCGAGGAAATCGACCCTCTGGGCGAGCCATTCGATCCCGCCGCACATGAAGCGATGGCCGTCGCGCCGTCCGACGTAGCCGAACCCGGTACCGTACTGAGCGTGTTCCAGAAGGGTTTTTCCATCCATGACCG
>JAKZVH010000141.1:0-6007 GCA_047516145.1 Gammaproteobacteria bacterium | reverse complement strand
TTCATTATTTAATAGGTAATAGTCAGACCACTCGTCTTCAAAACAACGTACATAGGTTTCGTAAAGGCCTCGGTTGGAAAAGACATATTCGGCGCGCTCGTAGGCTTGATCTGCGATGGCCTCAAGATGTTGGCGGTAGGCGAGATAGATTCTTGCTCGCCCCTTGAGAGTAAGTTCGACTTCCAAAGCGGTGCGTGTGCGGGCCAGCGCGGTGGTGGGCACTGAGGAAGGCTCAAACAGCGGTTGGCCGCCAAAAGACAAACCGCCGAAACTTGATGCTCAACATTCCGCGGAACCAAGCGCACCTCCCATCCAATCCGGGACCACGCGATAAGACAAGCAAGACAGGCTCTTGCAAACCTCCGAACGAATCGGCTGTCCAATGTGCCGTTACGCGCTACAATCGCCATAATGAGATTCGCGCACAAGGGACTGAAGGCATTCTACGAACGAGATGTGACGCGTGGACTGCCCCAAAATCTCGTGCCGCGCATCCGTCGCATACTCGCCGATCCCGACGTTGCGGAGCCCTGCCGACCTCGACCTGCCGGGATACCGGCTGCATCTACTCCGGGGCGCCAGGGCCGGTCAGTGGAGCGTTCGCGTGAGCGGCAACTGGCGGGTCGTCTTCCGTTTCGAAGGCGGCGATGCCATCGAGGTTGATCTCGTCGACTACCATTAGAGGAGACTTGCAATGAGCGCCATGAAGAATCCCCCCCATCCCGGCGAGACCGTGCGCATCGAATGCATCGAGGCCTCCGGACTGACCGTGACCGACGCGGCGCGGCATCTTCGTTGCTCGCGGCCCACCTTGTCCCGCGTCCTGAACGGTCGCGCGGCCATCTCGCCCGAGATGGCTCTCGCGTTTGAGGGGCAGGGATGGAGCACTGCGGACTTCTGGATGCGCCGCCAGGCCGCCTACGACTTGGCACAGGCACGCCGCCGGGCCGATGCCGCCTAGTGCATCATGGCGTAACTTTGGCTTCGCGGATGGCGCCCGGAGGCTCGGTCGATCACCTCGTTTCGGACCGCGTGGTTCGTGCGGACGACCTCGGTGGGCGGCGACCGTGTCGATTGCGAGCAAGATCGGGTGCACGTTTAGCGCACCCATCGCAGACTTGAGTGCGAATTGACCATATTTTCGTTGACAACTTTCACGATTCACGGCAGAGATGATCGTTCCAAATCGGAATTGTTCTGACAAGAAACACCGGATTACTTAATGTCGACTGCAACTTGTCGCGTATAACCTGAGAATTTCGCCGGTTGCACGTGTTTTGTCATTTGACTACCGCCTGATAGCATGGGTGATCGGACAGACGGTCGGCACACGGCAAGGGGATTCTGATGGCGGGACTTCACACCCGAATGCTAGCGCTGATCGCAGTTGCGCTGCCCATCGCGGCATCGGCGCAACGTGTCAACGACCTTTCCGAAACCATTGACGTGTTCAGCGCCATCCCGGTG
Organism: Gammaproteobacteria bacterium; assembly: GCA_047516145.1. Lineage (GTDB taxonomy): Bacteria > Pseudomonadota > Gammaproteobacteria > Steroidobacterales > Rariloculaceae > UBA6522. The sequence continues at coordinate 4,540 of JAKZVH010000141.1, read as the reverse complement.
GTCCGTCCGTTCCTTGAGAATTCCTACGGATATGCGGTGTGGGCAAGGATTGCGCGCGGCGGTCTGGGCATTGGCGCAGCGACGGGCCGGGGGCAAGTCTACGTCAATGGCCAGGTAACGGGATTCAGCCGCCTCGTCGACGTCTCGATCGGCTTCCAGGCCGGCGGGCAGGTCTACCGTCAGATCGTCTTCTTCGAGGATCAAGCCGCCTACGAGGAGTTCGCTGACGGTAGTTTCAACTTCGACGCGCAAGCCTCGGCCATCGCGGTCACGGCCAGCGCACAGGCATCGTCGAGCACCCGGGGTAGCCAGGCTTCGGTGGGTGCGGCGACTTCCATTGAGCTTGCCGGGGCGGAGGCTTACCATAACGGTATGCGCGTGTTCACTATGGCTGTCGGTGGGCTCATGTACCAGGCCACCATCGCGGGCCAGCGCTACAACTTCCGCCCCCTACGATAAACAAGACTCGAACCATCGACAGCTAAACCAAGCATTGACGCTACGGCGGCGTTGAATTGCACCCACCCGTGTGCCTGACACCAATTCAGCGTCGCCTTGATGTGCCGGCGTACTCGCCTGGCGGTTTCCGGTTTGGCGGTCCAGATCGGAGTCAGTACAGCGAGTATGTCCTCGCGGCCGATCCGGTCCACCGGAATATCGCCAAGCCGTTTGAAGGCATGGCGCTCCAGCTGTTGCACCCAGTTGGTCGCCACCTTGTCGCTGCGCCAACGCGGTCGGAGCGACGCGTGAGTCATCTCCGCTGCCGTTCGGAAGGTCGGCACCGCCTCGCGTCGCTTCGATTTCAAAGAGTTTTGGACTACTTTCAGGAATTGCGCGGAACGGCGCGGATCAAATTGTGGTGCCGATGGCCGGACTCGAACCGGCACGGCTTGCGCCACTGCCCCCTCAAGACAGCGTGTCTACCAGTTCCACCACATCGGCACAGGAGCGAATCCGCTTGTTCCGCGGAAGATTCTACGGTTCCTCGACCGTGTCGGCCGGGCTATCGACGGTATTCGGCAGCAATGATACATCAGGCAAATCCCCGCCAGGCACGGCGATCGGCGCCGGCTCGAACGCTCCCGTTCCGGCTCCCGTCTCCGTCTCGAGAACGGATCCCTCCAGCACGCTTGGAGGCGCCGTGGTCTGCCCTGCCAGATAGGCCAGAGCCAGGCTCGTGGCAAAGAACATCGTCGCCAGCACGCCCGTGGCACGGGAGAAAAAGCTCCCACTGCCGCGAGAACCGAATACCGTCCCCGAGGCCCCTGCCCCGAAGCCCGTTCCGGCCTCGGCGCCCTTGCCACGCTGCACGAGCACCAGCACGATGATCATCAGCGCCACAACCAGGTGAATGTAGAGCACTATGGATTGAATCGCCATCCGCCGACTCCCGCGCCGCCCGCCTACGCGGCCGCCGCGTCAAAAATAGCCAGAAACTCCCGGGCATCCAGCGATGCGCCGCCCACCAGTCCGCCGTCGATGTCTTCCATGGCGAGCAAGTCACGGGCATTTGAGCCGTTGACGCTGCCGCCATAGAGAATCGTCAAATCGCCGGCGATTATATCATCCTGACTGCGGATCAATCCGCGGATGAACCCGTGAACATCCTGCGCCTGCTGCGGCGAGGCGGTGCGGCCGGTACCGATCGCCCAAACCGGTTCGTAGGCCACTACCGACGAGGCGAAGGCCTCGACGCCGGCGGACGACAGGACGCTCTCGACCTGACGCCGCACCACGACCTCGGTGTTGCCGGCTTCGCGATCGTGCAACGTTTCGCCGACGCAGAGGATCGGGATCAGCTCCTGCTCCTGGGCCGCGGAGAATTTTGCCGCCACCGCCCGGTCGTCTTCCCCGAAATACGCCCGCCGCTCCGAGTGGCCGACGATCGCATATTCGCAGCCGACGTCCTTCAACATGGTTCCGGAAACCTCTCCCGTGAAAGCGCCCGACCCGGCATGCTCGGCGAGGTTCTGCGCACCCAGGCTGATCCGCGTGCCGGCCAGCCAGCCGCTTACCGCCTGCAGGTACACCGGCGGCGGGCATACGAGCATCCGCGCCCGTGACGAGTCCGCCATTCCCGACCGAAGCGCGGACACCAGCTCTTCGCAGGATTGCAGCGACCCGTGCATCTTCCAGTTGCCGGCAATCAGCGGCGTTCTTGTCCCAGAGGTCATGTCTTGCGTCAAATGGGGTGGTTGCAGGCGAATGGCGGCGCAGAGCTTAAGCGCCAGCAGCCTGCGAATCAATACGGCGGCGCACCGAGTCCGCCAACTGTTGGGCCAGGGCTGAAACGGTATCTTCGTCCTCACCCTCCACCATGACCCGGATCACCGGCTCGGTACCGGAGGCCCGCAGCACCACACGGCCGCGATCTCCCAATACCGATTCTGCTTTGGTAACTGCCTCGACAATCGCCGGTTCGCCGTCCACGTCGACGGTATCGGCGACCTTCACGTTGACGATCCGCTGCGGGAAGGTCGGCATATCCCGGACCAGTTCCCGGAGCCCGGCGCCGGTTTCCCGCATCACGGCCAGAACCTGCAGGGCAGTGACCAGTCCATCGCCCGTGGTTGCCTTGTCGAGACAAAGCACATGTCCCGACGTCTCACCGCCGAGCATGCCACCGGTCGCCTTCAGCATTTCCAGTACATGGCGGTCCCCCACCCGGGCCCGGCGAAACTCCACCCCCAAGTCCCCCAGTGCCACTTCGAGGCCCAGGTTCGTCATGACCGTACCCACCACGGGTCCCCGCAGCGTACCCCGTTCGAGCCGGTCCCTGGCGAGGATGTATAGCAGCCCATCCCCGTCGATCAGGTCGCCCCCCTCGTCCACCATCACCACGCGATCGCCGTCGCCGTCCAGCGCCAGGCCGGCGTGGGCGCGAACGCCGGTCACGGTCAGTTGGAGCAGATCCGGGCGTGTCGCACCGCAGCCGTCATTGATGTTGCGACCGTTGGGCGAGCACCCCACCGGTACCACCTCCGCCCCGAGTTCCTCCATGACCCGGGGCGCCACCTTGTACGCGGCGCCATGGGAAGCATCGACGACCAGTTTCACCCCCTCAAAGTTCATGCCGTCCGGAATCGTCGCCTTGCAGAACTCCTGGTAATCCACGCGGGCAAACGCGATGTGTTTGGCCTGACCCAGGTCAGCCGAGGAGCGCGTCACGGCAGGGGTTGCAAGGTGTTGTTCGATAGCTTCCTCGATCTCGTCCGAGAGCTTTGCGCCAGCCCGGTCGAACAGCTTGATGCCATTGTCGAAGTAGGGATTGTGGGAGGCGCTGATCACGATTCCGAAATCGGCGCCGAGTTGTCTGGTGAGGTAGGCGATGGCGGGTGTCGGCAGCGGTCCGGTGAGCAGCACATCGACACCCGATGCCACGAAGCCGGCTTCGAGCGCCGACTCGAACATGTAGCCCGACACACGCGTGTCCTTGCCGATTAGCACCGAACCGCCGTTGGGAGCCAGTACTCGAGCGGTTGCGCTCGCCAGGCGCAAGGCGAATTCCACCGTCATCGGAGGTTGGCCGACTTCCCCGCGAATTCCGTCCGTGCCGAAATAGCGCCTGGCTTGCATACGTCAGCAACCGTCCTCGCGAGGCCCAGGCAGCACGACGATAGCTGGCATCCCCGTCAGCGCGTGCCCTCGTCGCACGCGGCTAGTGCTGCCCTGCCGGATCACCCAGCGGCGGCGCCCCCTTCTCCCCGGTCGGCTTGATCTTGGCCGCATGGCCCTCATCGCCGGGTTCGGAATCGTCCCAATCGTCGGGCGGACTGGGCTGGCGGTTCTCCATGACCTCCTTGATCTGATCCGCGCTGATCGTTTCGTACTTGATCAGCGCCTCCGCCATCAAGTGAAGCTTGCCGATCTCGCGCTTGAGGATTTTCCTGGCCTCCACGTAACATTGGTCCACCAGCGAACGCACCTCGTTGTCAATGGCGTGGGCGGTTTCGTCGGACACCTGCTTGTGCCGGGTGACGCTGCGGCCAAGAAAGATTTCTCCGTCTTCTTCGCTGTACGTCAACGGCCCCAGTTTGTCGGAAAACCCCCACTTGGTCACCATGTTGCGTGCAATCTCGGTGGCCCGCTCGATGTCGTTTGAGGCGCCGGTGGTGACGTAGGCCGGCCCGAAGATGAGTTCCTCGGCAGCGCGACCGCCGAAGAGGCTCTTCATCTGGCTCAACAGGCGTTGCTTGGAGTAGCTGTAGCGGTCCCCCTCCGGCAGGAACATGGTCACGCCCAGCGCCCGGCCCCGCGGAATGATCGTCACCTTGTAGACCGGATCGTGATCCGGAACCGAAAGGCCGACGATGGCGTGTCCGGACTCATGGTAGGCGGTGAGTTTCTTGTCGTCCTCGCTCATGACCATGGAACGGCGTTCGGCGCCCATCATGATCTTGTCCTTGGCCTTGTCGAACTCGTCCATGCCGACGGTGCGCCGGTTGGCCCGTGCAGCGAGGAGCGCCGACTCGTTCACCAGGTTCGCCAGATCGGCGCCGGAGAATCCGGGCGTGCCCCGGGCGATCACCGACGGCCGTAC
>JAKZVH010000140.1:0-2601 GCA_047516145.1 Gammaproteobacteria bacterium | reverse complement strand
CGATGGAGCAGCTGCTCGAGTTTTCGAATGCCATGGCGGCGATCAACTGCAAAGCTCTCGGGGCCCGAGGCCGGATCGGGACCCGCGAAGAGGCCGAGCGACTGACTCAAAGCGGTGAGCGGCGCGTGAACCCCGATTTTGCCGACGCCGCGAAACGTTCGTAGGAAAAGCCCCCCGAGAGGGGGCGTTAGCGAAAAGGAAAAAATGGGGACTGTACCGAGCGCCGACCGAATCAGTTCCATTGAGCGGGCGATCTCACTCGGCGCGAAGTGGACTGTCCCCGTTTTTTTCACAGCCCGGAGGCGAGCCGGCCGTTAGCGAAAAGCACGCACCAACACCATGTTTCCATTGCGTGACCACACTCCGCGCTGGAGTTTCCCGGGCGTCACGCTGGGGTTGATCATTGTCAACTCGGCGATCTTTCTCTACCAGTTTTCGTTGAGTACCGCATCTCCGCAGTCGGCACAGGCGTTTATGATGGCCTTCGCGGCGGTGCCGGCTCGGGTAGGCGAGGCGATATCGGGTGATTACTCGTTCGTTCTCGGCGCCGGGCCGCTTTTCACCTCCATCTTCCTGCACGGCGGGTGGATGCACTTGATCGGCAATATGTGGTTCTTGTGGGTTTTCGGCGACAACATCGAGGATGAGTTGGGCCACGGACTCTACGTGGTCTTCTACATTGCTTGCGGCCTGCTTGCCTCGGTGGCGCACATGCTGAGTAACCCAGCATCCACGGTGCCGGTCGTCGGCGCCAGCGGCGCCATCGCGGGCGTGATGGGCGCTTACATGATTCGCTTTCCGATGTCGCGCGTTGTGACGCTAATCCCACTGTTCATCATCTTCACAACCGTAGAACTACCGGCCTTCGTATTGCTCCTCTATTGGTTCGTCATTCAATTTTTGAGCGGCGCGATGACGTTCGGCGAAGCTTCCGGCGGCGGCGTTGCCTGGTGGGCCCATGTGGGAGGCTTCCTGGCCGGGGCTGTCTTGATCTGGTCGCGGCCCAGACGCCGCCGTTACCGCCAAATCTACGATCACTCGTAATGCCCCGCGTAGTGCTCTACACACGGCCCGATTGTCACCTTTGCGACGATGTGAAGCGGCAGCTCGCGACTCTCGCGAGCGAACTGGAATTCTCCGTCGACGAAGTGAATATCGAAAGCGAACCTGCCTTGCGCGTGCGCTACGGCCACGACATCCCGGTGGTGTCCGTCGAGGGACGCGAGGCTTTCCGCCACCGTTTCGACGGTCCGCGACTGCGAGAATTGCTGGCCGCCCATTGAAAAAAGCCCATGCCTGATACTGTCGACATTCTGGCGATCGCCGCGCACCCCGACGATGTTGAGCAGACCTGTGGCGGCACGCTCATCGCCATGGCCGATTAAGGCTACCGCACCGGTGTCCTTGATTTGACGGCCGGCGAGATGGGAACCCGCGGGACCCCCGCTCAGCGCCTCGAAGAAGCCGCCGAGGCCGCCAAGGTCCTATCGCTGACCAGGCGCGAGAATGCGGGTTTGCCCGACGCCCGTCTGGAGAATACCCTGGAAGCGCGGGTCAACGTCGCCGGATGGATTCGCGACTTCCGGCCTCGCATCGTCATCCTGCCGTACTGGGAAGCGCGTCATCCCGACCATTACCGTGCCTCCGAGATCGGCGCCGAAGCCTGCTTCTTCGCCGGACTCAAAAAGCTCGAACTCGAAGGCGAACCCCATCGCCCGTCGAAGGTCCTCTATGCCTCGATCTACGCCGACGTTCGACCCAGCTTCGTCGTCGATATCAGCGCGCAATGGGGCCGCCGCGAGAAGTCGCTGTTTTGTTACGGGTCCCAATACGGCGCACATGGAGAGGGCGACAAATTGTTTCCCGAGCAACGCGCCGTTTCAGAACGGCTTGCCGCCGCCGCCCGCTATTACGGGCTCATGATCGACGCCGCCTATGGCGAGCCCTTCGTAGTGAAAGAGATGATGCGCGTCGACGACATCGCCGCGATGGGCGTTCGCAGTATCTAGGCCGGCTCCGTGGATGTTGGCGCCGCCTTGAACCATTTGAGGCCTCCGAGCACGAATCCGTACAAGTACGTGGAGCCAAACGCCGCCGCGACGACGGGGGCAGCGTAGGGCGACAGCCACGCCACAACCAGAGCCACATTGACCAGACCGATGGAGAAAGCCGACTTCGTGACACTCCTGATGAGCCCCGGCATGCGGTAGGGCAGAAGCATCGACACGGTATGCAGTGTGAAGACGGCCGCCAGGACGATCGCGACGTCGAAACTGAAGACTTCCGCCAGAAGCAACACGAAGAACATGTGGCGAATCAACTCATTGGTTGGTGAGCCGGCTCCCACGGTTGCTCCAGGGACGATCCGTGAGACGACGCGGATCAGCATCGCGGTCACCGCGACCACGCCCAGGACGCCGCATATCCCGCCGTAGTGCATGCCGACCATCAACACGAATGCCGTGTGCGCCACGGCATCGCAGACGTTGTCCAGAGCCGCCCCAAATACGCTCTTGATTTTGAGCTTGACCGCGACGATGCCGTCCAGGTCGTCCATGATGTTGTTGAAAACGATGAGCGGCACGATGTACCGATAGCCGT
>JAKZVH010000139.1:0-35034 GCA_047516145.1 Gammaproteobacteria bacterium | reverse complement strand
GCAGCAGCCAGCGGGTGAGTTCGCGCCGAAATACGACAGCGCTCCCGGACAGGCTGATCATGAGAATATAGAGGCCGGTCGCGATCCCCACCCAAAGGTGGATTTGGTAGAGGGCACGGCGAAAGGGCAATCGTTGCGGCTGATCCAGCCACACTCGCCAGCGCGAAACGGCCATCAGCAACCCGCCTTGCGAACGTAGGATCGTAGCGCCCGCTTCAGTGGATTACGGTATGACAGCTAGCGCTCGCCGAGCGCCACGTAGTCTCGCTGCTCCGGCCCGACGTAGAGCTGCCGCGGCCGCCCGATACGCGACTCGGGATCGCGGACCATCTCACGCCAGTGCGCCACCCAGCCCACGGTGCGGGCGATCGCGAACATGACCGTGAACATGGACTTCGGAATCCCCAGTGCCTGGTAGATGATCCCGGAGTAGAAATCCACGTTGGGGTACAGGTTCCTCTCGACGAAGTACTCGTCCTCAAGCGCGATCTGTTCCAACGCCAGTGCCAACTCGAAGAGCGGCCCGTCGCTGGCCCGGCCGAGTTTTTCCAGGACGCGGTGACACATCTGGCGGATGATCGTCGCCCGGGGGTCATGGTTCTTGTAGACGCGGTGCCCGAAGCCCATTAGCCGAAACGGATCGTTGCCGTCCTTGGCTCTGTCCACGTACCCGCGGATACGACTCGGATCCCCGATCTCCTCCAACGTCTTGATCACCGCCTCGTTGGCGCCGCCGTGAGCGGGCCCCCAGAGGGCGGAGATCCCGGCGGAAATGGCCGAGTAGGGATTGGTTCCGGAACTCCCCGCAAGCCGCACCGTGGAAGTACTGCAATTCTGTTCGTGGTCCGCGTGAAGAATGAACAGCAGGTCCAGGGCCTCCGCCGCAACCGGGTCGATCTCGTAAGAGGCCGGAGGCACCGAGAAGAGCATGTTCAACAGGTTGCTGCAGTAGTCGAACCGGTTCTGCGGGTAGACGAAGGGTTGACCCAATGCATGCTTGTAGGCCGCGGCGGCGATGGTCGGGATCTTGGCAATGATCCGGTGCGCGAAAATGTCGCGGTGCCTGGCGTTGTGGATGTCCATGCTGTCGTGGTAGAACGCCGACATGCAAGCCACTACGCCGGAAACCATCGCCATGGGGTGGGCATCGTGGTGGAAGCCGTTGAAGAACCGCAGGAACGACTCGTTGAGCATCGTGTGGGTGCGGATCGCGACATCGAACTCTTCCAGTTCGGGCTTTGTCGGGAGTTCCCCGTCGAGCAGCAGGTACGCCACCTCGATGAAACTCGAGTGCTTCGCGAGTTGCTCGATGGGGTAGCCCCGGTATCGCAGTATCCCCTGCTCGCCGTCGATGTACGTAACCGTGCTGGAGCAGGAGGCGGTGGCGCCGAAGCCGGGGTCGTACGTGAATACGCCTTGATTCTCGTACAGCGCGGAGATGCCGACGACGCTCGGCCCCGCTGTTCCGTTGCGAAGCGGTAGATCCAGCGCCTCACCCGAATTGGCTTCAACAAGACTGTAGTGCCTCTCGCTCATACGTCGCGTTCCCTTGGATTTTTCGTGACCGTCCACGGCCGGGGACGGCCGAGGGTGCGGCGAATGGGCCTGGCACGAGCAGAGCCGGCATATTTCACCAATCTCGTGCCGCGACCGCCGATCTGCTCGCGGTGGCGCTTTCGCTACGAACGTCGGAGAGATATGCGGGCTAACCGTAAAGCCCACCAAAGCCGCGTATTATAGCAGGCCATGCCCCCGCGAGGGGGCTCAAATCCGGCACATTAAGACGGATTAATGTTGCCCGCGCGCGACAGATGATCGACCGTAGCGCTTGCGGAATTTGTCCACGCGGCCGCCGGCGTCGACGATTTTCTGCGTCCCGGTATAGAACGGATGGCACGCGGAACAGATTTCCACGCGAAGATCCTTGCCCAGGGTGGACCGGGTGGTGAATTCGTTACCGCAACTGCAGGTCACGTTGATATCGGCGTATGCGGGATGAATGTCGGCTCTCATCGTGAAATCCCGGCTTGGAAAGGCGCGAAAGCTTACTGCCAAGCGTGCCGGAAGACAAGCCGCGCGGCTTCGTTCGGTCCAAGGACGGCGGCGCCATGGTGGAATACGATGCGCTGATGAACCGCGTGACGATGTGGAACGTCGCCGCATGTGCGACCCGATCGATGGTCAAGGACGGCAATAATTCGCCTGGCTTGAATGCCGTCTGGAATCAATCGCCGGATGCGAGCGCCTCGAGCGCCCTTTGAATCTGCACGAGTGCCCGGCCTCGATGGCTGACCCGGTTCTTGACCTCGGCGGGTAACTCAGCCGCGGTCGCGCCCAGATCGGGGTCGAAGAATACCGGATCGTAGCCGAAGCCCGATGTTCCCCGGGGCTTGCGGACGATGCGACCGTGCCACTCGCCCGTACCCACCAGCGGCATCGGATCATCCCAACGCCTGAGCGCCACCACCACGCAGCAGAACCGCGCACCGCGCCGTTGTTCAGGCACATCCTCCAGCAGACGCAGCAGCTTGGCGTTGTTGGCAGCCGGGCCGCCATCGGCAAAGCGCGCCGAACGAATTCCCGGCGCTCCGCCGAGCGCGTCCACGGCCAGCCCCGAATCGTCCGCGATCGCCGCCATCCTCGTCGCGGCGGCCGCATGCCGCGCCTTCAGCAACGCATTCTCCAGGAAGCTGTGGCCCGTTTCCTCCGGCGATTCGAGACCGAACTCCCGCTGGGAGGCGAGCTCGATACCCGAGGGCGCCAGCAGCTTGCGCAATTCCGCAAATTTGCCCGCGTTGCCGCTGGCGAAGACCCAGCGGCCGGGAACGGCGGTCAACGCGCCAGCACCTCGGCCTGACGCTCGAGTAGTTCGCGAATGCCCCTGGTCGCCAGGTCCAGCAGGCGGTCCAGCTCGCCCCGCTGGAAGGCATGACCCTCAGCGGTACCCTGTACCTCGATAAACCCGCCTGCCTCGTTCATCACGACGTTCATATCCGTCTCCGCTTCGGCATCCTCGGCGTAGTCCAGGTCCAGAACCGCCTCGCCTCGGTAGATTCCCACCGAAACGGCAGCGATCTGGCCGTGGATCGGGTTCCTTTTGAGCTTACCCACCCGCATCAGCTTCTCCACCGCGAGAACCAGGGCGATGTAGCCTCCGGTGATGGCGGTTGTGCGCGTCCCGCCGTCGGCCTGGAGCACATCGCAGTCCACCGTGATGGTCCTCTCTCCCAACGCGGCACGGTCCACCACGGCTCGCAGGCTACGGCCGACAAGGCGCTGAATCTCCACGGTGCGGCCGCCCTGTTTGCCGCGCACGGCTTCCCGGAAGCTGCGAGTATGAGTCGCGCGCGGGAGCATGCCGTACTCCGCGGTCACCCAACCCTCGCCGCGGCCCTTGAGAAACGGCGGGACTCGCTTTTCAACGCTCGCCGTCGCGAGCACGCGCGTGCCGCCGAACTCGGCGAGCACCGAACCTTCGGCGTGGGTTACGTAGTCCGCCTGGAACCGCACCTCCCGCATTTCATCGAGCATACGCCCGCTGGGCCGGATTCCGATCGCCTCATTCGGCGTTGGCACGTCATTCATAGGTGAGGCTCCCGCCCGCAAACTCCACCCTCATTCTACTGCGCCCATCATCCGAAGTGCTCACACTGCATTCGGGTTAGACTTGCGCACGCCCTTGATGGGTCTTGAACGGCGGGGGCACTTACGGAACGGTATCGACGGGTTTCATCATGGCAAGCAGCATGACCGGTTTCGCCAGCGCCCAGGCACTGGTTGCGCCCTTTCGTCTGGTTTGGGAATTGCGCAGCGTCAATCACCGGTTCCTGGAGATCGGTATCCGGTTGCCCACCAACCTCAAGTCGCTCGAGCCGGCCTGCCGGGCCCGCGTGGATAGCGCGCTGATGCGCGGCAAGGTCGACTGCACATTGACCGTCAACCGCGAGCCGGACCAACGCGCCGGCGTCGAATTGCGGGAGGATGCGATCTCCGGGTTGGCGGCGCTGCAACAGCGTGTGCGCGAGAGCTTTGACAACGCCGAGCCGCTGACGGTGGGCGATGTCCTGCGCTGGCCGGGTGCGGTCGAGGAAGCGTCCTGCGAACCAGCCGACGTGGAATCGGCCGTGGCCGAGGCTCTGGACAGCGCGCTTCAATCGTTGGTCGCTGCGCGCCGGCGGGAGGGGGAACGGTTGGCCGCGACGGTACGCGAGCGTTGCGACACCATAACAGGCATCATCGCTGCCATTCGCCCGCGATTGGGGCAGGCGGAGGAACGCTATAGGCAAAGTCTCGTACGGCGGCTGGAACGGTTTGATGTCGATGCCGACCCGCAGCGACTCGCACAGGAGATGGTACAACTGGCACAGCGTCTGGACGTTTCCGAGGAGATCGACCGGCTTGCGGGTCACATTCAGGAGGTCGAGGCGGTCATGGCGTGCGACGGGCCCATGGGCCGGCGGCTGGATTTCCTCCTGCAGGAGCTCAACCGGGAAGCCAATACCCTGTCGTCCAAGGCCCAGGATGCCGAGCTGACCCGCGATGCCGTGGAACTCAAGGTCCTGATCGAACAGATCCGCGAACAGGTACAGAACCTGGAGTGAGCGGATGGCGGCGAACGAACGGGGTGGATTGATCGTCATCTCCGCGCCCTCCGGCGCGGGCAAGACGACGCTCGTGCGCGAGGCACTGAGCCGGCGTCCGGAGCTGTCGTTCTCGGTTTCCTATACCACCCGGCCGCCACGACTTAGCGAAGTTGAGGGCGTGGACTATTGCTTTGTCGACGAGCAACGATTCCGGGACATGCTCGCCGAAGATGCTTTCCTGGAATCGGCGCGGGTATTCGACCATTGGTACGGCACCAGCCGCGCCTCCGTGGAATCGTTGCGCCAGGCGGGCAAGACGGTGTTGCTGGAAATCGACTGGCAGGGGGCCGCGCAGATCCGGTCCCGGGAACCCGGCGCCGACAGCGTTTTCATTCTGCCGCCGGGACGGGCGGAACTCGAGCGGCGATTGCGGGGGCGCGGCGCCGATTCGAAGGAAAACATCGGCCGGCGGTTACGGGATGCGTTGACGGACATGGCCCAATGGGATCGGTTCGACTACGTCCTGATCAACGAACACCTGGAATCCGCGGTGGCCGGATTCGAGGCGATTCTCGACGACCGGGGCGAACGCCACCGGGCCGATTCCCCGGAGGTTCGACGCCGGGCAACGCGAATCGTTGCCGCGGCGGGTTAGCCGGCCCTGGCGGGAGATGGGCGGGCAGGCGACCGCCGTCAATCGGTCAGGAAATGATACATGCCCAGGACATTCTCGTCGACCCAGTCGAAACCTTCGAAATCGCTGTACTCGTCCATGGTGATGGTCTGCTGCATCTCCTCCAGCGTCCGCCCGGCGGCGATCCCCGCGGCGACCTCGTCCCGGAGCCGTTCCATGTACTCTCGCCACGCGAGCACGTCCTCAACGGTGCCGACGGGTCCATGGCCCGTGGCGACAAACTCGAAGTCTTCCGCCATCGCCTCCGTCTTCTCGATCGCCGCCATCCACTCTTCGAAGAGCCCGTTCTCGTAATCCATTTCCCTGTTGGGCAGTCGTCCGAAGGAAATGTAGTCGACGACCATCATCACGCCGTCATCGGGAAAGGCGATGATGCTCGAATCCCGTGAGTGGTTCATATCGCCGGCCCAGCTCAGCTTTACGCGCTTGCCGCCCAATCCGATTTCAATTTCCTCGGCGAAGGCGATGTTGGGCGGGCGCACAAAGCTCACCGGTCCGCGCACCAACTCCGCACCGTTGAGTACGCCGTCTGCGTTGGCGTCGAACCCCGGGAACTGGGAGAGGTTGGAACCATAGAACCGTTGGATGTCTTGCGGAACCTCGCTCGCCTCCACCAGGCCATTGCCGTTAGCGTCCAGCGCGGCGAATGGTTGATACTGCCCGACCACCTGGTCCAGCGTGGTCGACGCGGGCGGCATGGCCAGGTGGGAAAGCATGTTGACGTGACCCACGAACTGCGCTGTATCCGCAAACACATCGCCGCCTGAGGCGTGATCCCAGTGATAGTGGCTGTAGACCACGTACCTGACCGGGACGCCGAATCGTTCCTCGAACTCCCCCTTGAGCCACTCCGCGAACCCGGGGCTGATAGGATCGGCAAGGATGATTCCCTCGGAGGTGACCAGGAACACGGTACCGTGGTTGTCGACCGTTGCGCGATAGATGTCGCCGGTGATGTGCGCGATGCCCAGGACCGGTACATGGTCGACCGGCGCGCGCCGCAGCTCGGGCATCTGGGCGGCGCCTGGCAACGAAAGTGCCAGCGTCGCGAAGCAACCGGTCCAGATCGAAATCGTCCTTCCCGGCATATGGCTCTCCTGGTATGGGGGCAATTGGACGCAGGGATATTACTCCCATCAGGCGCTTATGTGGCGGCTGCGATGTCTCTTGAAGTACACTCGCGACAGGAATGGTAGTGATATGACTCCTGGGAGGGTTGTGCCGTGGCGCGAATCACCGTAGAGGACTGTACGGACAACATACCGAACATGTTTCAGCTGGTGCTGGTGGCGGCGAAGCGTGCCCGGCAACTGGCCAACGGCGCCGAACCCATGGTGCCGTGGGAGAACGACAAACCAACCGTTGTCGCGCTGCGCGAGATAGCCGAAGGTTTCGTGACCGAGTCGATTCTCGAAGAACGTGACCGACCTGCGGAGGACCTGCTCGGCATGGATAAGGCCGCGTCGACGCTTTCCGGAGACTTGCTCCCTGCCAGCAACATCTTCTTCAGCGACTGACGCGTGACGCAATCGCTCGGCGCGAGACGCGGGAGCTCGCATGGACTATTCGGCCGCAATCAGGGAACGCCTGCCGTCGGTGTGGCGGGAAGACAATCTTGCGGAACTCATGGGGACGCTGGAGAGCTATCTCCCCGAATCTGAGCTGCCAGGCATCCTCGACGCTTACGAGGCCGCCGACGACGCCCACCAGGGGCAGGCGCGGCTGAGCGGCGAAGCCTACATCTCCCATCCGGTTTCCGTCGCGCGAATCCTCGCGAATCTTCATCTCGACGCCGGCACCATCAAGGCGGCGCTGCTCCACGACGTGCTCGAAGACACGACCTGCACGATCGAAGACATCAACGCGCGATTCGGAGAGGACGTGGCCCTGTTGGTGGACGGCGTCAGCAAACTGGACAAGCTGAGCTTCGACAGTGCCGCCGAGGCTCAGGCGGAATCCTTCCGCAAGATGCTCCTGGCCATGGTGCAGGATCTGCGCGTCATCCTGGTGAAGCTGGCCGACCGCACCCACAACATGCGCACCATCGACGCCCTGCCCGCCGACAAACAGCGCCGCATCGCCAGGGAGACGCTGGAGATCTACGCCCCCATCGCCAATCGCCTCGGCATGTACAGCCTGAAGGTGGAACTGGAGGACCTGGGGTTCAAGGCGTTCTCGCCGTTTCGCTATCGAGTGCTGGATCGCGCCCTGCGCCGAGCCAGCGGCAGCCAGCGGCAGTTTCTGCGCAAGATTGTCGGCAATCTGAACAAGAAAATCGCCGAGCGCGGCATCGACGCCCGTCTGGCTGCCCGGCAGAAGCGCCTCTACAGCATCTACTCCAAGATGCGCCGCAAACACATCAATCTCTCCGAAATCGTCGACGTATTCGGAGTGAGAATCGTCGTCGCCAACGTTGACGCGTGCTACCGGATCCTCGGACTCGTGCATGAGCTCTACAAGCCGATGCCCGGCCGGTTCAAGGACTACATATCGATTCCGCGGGTCAACGCATACCAGTCGCTGCACACGACACTCTTCGGTCCCAAGAGCATGCCCCTGGAAGTGCAGATACGCACCGAAGAGATGGATCAGGTCGCCGAGCGCGGGATCGCCGCCCACTGGCAGTACAAGGCGGTGGACAAGAAGACCCACGGCGCCGAAGCCAAGGCGCGGCAGTGGCTTCACAACCTGATGGAAATGCAGCACGCCGCCAATTCCGAGGAATTTCTCGAAACCGTCAAGGCGGACCTGTTCCCGGACAAGGTCTACGTGTTCACGCCCAGGGGCGATATCCTGCGCCTGCCCCGCGGCGCCACCGCCGTGGATTTCGCCTACGCGGTGCACACCGACGTGGGCAACCGTTGCATTGCCGCGAAGATCTCCCGGCGCGAGGTCCCGCTGAACACCACGCTCAGCAACGGCGATACGGTGGAGATAGTGACGGCCCGCTCGGCGCGGCCCAACCCGAGCTGGATCAATTTCGTCGCCACCGGCAAGGCGCGCAACGCCATTCGCGCCTATCTCAAGAACCTGAAGCGGGACGAGGCGAGCAAACTCGGCAAGCGACTTCTCAGTCAGGCGCTCAGACCCTATTCGCTGAACCTGCGCCGCTTGCGCAAGGCCCAGACCGAAAGCCTCCTCGGTGAACTGGGCGAGTCTGGGATGGATGAGGTCTACGAGCAACTCGGTCTCGGCGAGCGCCTGGCCCCGGTGATCGCGGGCATGCTCGCCCAACAGCTTGGCGACGAGGGAGAAAGCGATATCGCGACGCAGCGAAAACCGCTGGAAATCGCCGGCACCGAAGGTCTCCTGGTCACCTATGCAGGTTGCTGCAACCCCATACCGGGCGATGGAATCGTCGGTTTCATGTCCAGCGGACGCGGAGTGATCATTCATCGCGACACCTGCCGCAACGTCTCCGGGTATCGCAAGCAACCCGCCAAGTGGATTCCGGTGGATTGGCGTCGGGGCATCAAGGGTGAGTTCCAGTCGGAGATCCAGGTACGGACCCTGAACCGGGTGGGATTGCTGGCCGAGGTGGCAGGCCGAATCTCCGCGACGTTGAGCAACATCGGTCACGTCGCCGTCGAAACCGACGATGACGAGTCGACCTTGCTGTTCCGGCTCAACGTGCGCGACCGGCGTCATCTTGCCCAGGTCATTCGCAGCATTCGCACCAACCCGGGCGTGGTCCGCGTCTTCAGGACGCCGGCGTAGGGCCGTGGGGTTTCGACGTATCCACACCGATGCCGCGCCGGGCGCGGTGGGTACCTACAGCCAGGCGGTTCGCTCAGGGAACACGGTGTACCTTTCGGGGCAAATCCCGCTGCATCCGCAGACCATGGAACTGGTGGAGGGCGATATCGACGCCCAGATTCGTCAGGTATTCGACAATCTGGCCGCCGTGGCCCGGGCCGCCGGCGGCGGGCTCGGGGACATTGTCAAACTCACCGTCTACCTCACCGATCTCGGGCATTTCGGCCGGGTCAACGAGATCATGGCGCAATATTTCAAGGCGCCCTACCCGGCGCGTGCCGCCGTGGGAGTGGCGGCGCTGCCAAAGGCGGCAGCGGTCGAGATGGACGCCATCCTGGTTGTCTGATCGCCGTATGAGCGCCGGCCCGACCCTGGCGAAACCGGTTGCCGTGCTGAAGGGTGTCGGACCGAGAATCGCGGAGCGGTTGCTGCGCCTGGGCGTGGAACGCATCGCCGATCTTCTCGTCCTGTTGCCGCTGCGATACGAAGATCGAACCGAAATTCGGCCCCTGGGCGGGCTGCGGGTTGGCGAAAAAGTCCTGATCGAAGGTGAACTGGAGCTGGCCGAGGTGGCGTTTCGGCGCCGCCGTTCCCTGCTCTGCCGCATCGCCGACGGCACCGGCGCGATCACTCTGCGGTTCTTCCATTTCAACCGGGTTCAGCAGCAGCAACTGGCTCGCGGCGCCCGGCTACGTTGCTTCGGCGAGGTCCGCAACGGCCCCACGGGGGTGGAGATGATCCATCCCGAATACCGCGTACTGACCGAAACAGCCGAACCGCCGAGCGACGTCCTTACCCCGGTATATCCCACCACGGAGGGCCTGCACCAGCAGCGCATTCGCGGCCTCATCCAGCAGGCCCTGGACACCCTGGAGAAAAATTCGCTGCGCGACCACTTGCAGAGTTCTCTGCCTGAGAATCTCCCGGGGCTCGAGGCGTCGATACGATTTCTCCATGGCCCGCCCCAGGGTACCGCCGTCGCGCCACTGCTGGCGGGCGCGCATCCCTGCCAGAGGCGGTTGGCCCTGGAGGAACTGGTGGCGCAGCGACTGGGTATGCAGCGGCTGCATCCGGTCCGGCGCCGCGAACGCGCGTTCGCGTTGCGTGACGACCAGGCATTTATCGCCGCGTTCCAGTCGCGGCTGCCCTTCCGCTTCACCTCGGCGCAGCAGGCAGCACTCGATGAGATTCTCGTCGACCTTGCCAAGCCGGCGCCAATGCACCGCTTGCTACAGGGGGACGTGGGCTCCGGAAAGACCGTGGTGGCCGCGGCCGCGGCATTGGCAGCAGCCTCGGCAGGCCACCAAACCGCCGTGATGGTGCCGACGGAACTACTGTGCGAACAGCAGTACACCAGCTTCAGCCATTGGCTCCGACCTTTGGGTATTGAAGTCGGCATGCTCAGCGGTTCGGTAACCGGATCGGCCCGAACGCAGGTCCTCGAGGACATTGCCGCGGGTCGGGCTCAAGTCGTCGTGGGCACGCACGCGCTGTTCCAGCGGGGCGTCCGGTTCTCGAGGCTGGCCCTGGCGATCGTGGACGAGCAGCATCGTTTCGGCGTCGACCAGCGCCTCGCGCTGCAACGGAAAGGCCGTCGCGACGCGCGCTCGCCCCACCAATTGGTGATGACCGCGACACCCATTCCGCGCACGCTGATGATGACGGCCTACGCCGATCTCGACTGCTCGATTATCGACGAGCTTCCCCCGGGCCGAATACCGGTGCGTACGGCGGTGATGCCCCAGAGCCGGCGGGCGGAACTGGTGCGGCGGATTCGTGACCACTGTCGGGCCGGGCGGCAAGCCTACTGGGTCTGTCCCCTGATCGAGGAATCGGAGACCCTCGACGCCCAGGCAGCCGCCGAGGTCGGCCGCGAGCTGACAGACGCCCTGCCTGACTTGTCCGTGGACCTGGTTCACGGGCGGATGCGCCCCAGGGACAAGGACCGCGTCATGGGTGAGTTCAGCGCCGGGCGCCTGGATGTGCTGGTGGCAACCACCGTGGTGGAAGTGGGCGTGGATGTGCCCAACGCCAGCCTGATGGTGATCGAAAACTCCGAGCGCATGGGGCTCTCGCAATTGCATCAGCTGCGGGGCCGCGTGGGCCGCGGGCGCGCCGCATCGTCCTGTGTCCTGCTCTACAAACCGCCGCTTTCGGAGGTAGCCCGCGAGCGCCTGCAGGTGCTGCGCGCAACGACGGACGGCTTCGAGGTCGCGCGCAAGGACCTGGAGTTGCGAGGGCCCGGCGAGGTCCTGGGCACGCGTCAGACCGGACCGATGCAATTCAAGGTGGCGGATATCGTGCGCGACGCAGACCTCCTGCCCGAGGTGATCCGCGTATCCGACGAGCTGCTGACCCGGTACCCGCGCCGGGTGGAACCATTGGTACGGCGCTGGACCCGTGGCAACGGCGAATACGCCAGGGTGTGAAGCGGCCGGATCATGGGGCACAATCGATCCATGGAGACCAGCAGCCCGCACCGCCTCGCATCACGCTTGAGCCAGTCTGGCCGACGATGCGCCCGGGAGCTGCGAACGGCGCTGTCCCGTGCCGGCGCCTACGCTCGTCTGGTGCGGCTGCACCAGCCTGTCGGCATCTGGTTGCTGCTTTGGCCCACGCTGTGGGCGCTGTGGATCGCCGGGGACGGACGCCCGGACGAACGCGTACTCATCGTTTTCGTCCTCGGAACGGTGGTGATGCGATCGGCGGGATGCATCATCAACGACTACGCCGATCGCAAGGTCGACGCGCACGTCTGGCGCACGCGCGATCGCCCCCTGGCCACCGGAGAGGTTTCGGTTCGCGAGGGCCTGACGCTGTTCGTGGTCCTGCTCTTCGTCGCCCTTGGCCTGGTATTGACCATGAACCGCCTCACCCAGGGCCTGGCGGTGATCGGCGCCGTGGTCACCGTCCTCTATCCGTTCACCAAACGCTTCATCTCGTTTCCGCAATTCGTGCTCGGCATTGCCTTTTCGTGGGGTGTCCCCATGGCATTTGCGGCGCAGCTTGGAACCGTGCCGCCCATTGGCTGGGTGATGTTCGCCGCAACCATCGCCTGGGGCATCATCTACGATACGGAATACGCCATGGCGGACCGGGTCGACGACCTCAAGATCGGCGTCAAGTCGGTCGCCATACTCCTGGGCAACCTGGATCGCCCGTTCGTCGGGGCCATGCAGGTCCTGTTTCTTGGCGCGTTCGTCTGGATTGGCCGGAGCATCCCGCTCGGTGCCTGGTTTTACTTTGGCATGGCGGCCGCCTCGCTGCTCTTTCTCTATCAGCAGTACCTGATCCGCGAGCGGGAATCCGCGCGCTGCTTTACCGCGTTCAGAAACAACGCCGCTTTCGGGTTATGCATCTTCGTCGGCATCGTTCTGGATTATCTTTACGCAAGCCAGTAAATTAGTTGGTCGCAAATCTCTTAGACGACCGGGGCAAAGCTGTGAAAATACTTGTTAATTCATTGATGGCGGCAACCGTAGTTGCCTCTCCCGGCCTTTTGGCCCATCACGGCTCGGTCAACAACGGGGTTCTCTACCTGACAGACAATCTCATCGAGCTCGAGGGGGAGATTATCGAGGTCTTCTGGCACAACCCCCACACCCGGGGCCGATTGCGAACCGTTGGCGACGCGGGCGAGGAAACGATCTGGGAAGTGGAGCTTGGGCCGGGCCCCCGTTCCATGGAACGCCGCGATCTCTACGCCGACGACTTTCTCGGCGAGGTGAGAGTAGCGGGCTACCTTTCCAGGCGCGGGACGAATACCATCGGCCCGCTCCACATACTGCTGCCCGACGGCAGGGAATACGCTCAAGGCAACCGCGAGCTTCGCTGGGCCGGCGAACGAATCCTGGACAGGCCCGAACCGATCGACTCCGCGAGGATCGAAGAAGCCCGACGAACCGCCAATGGCATTTTCCGGATGTGGGGCCGAAAAGAGGGAGAGGAACCGGAGGTGGATCTCTCCAGGGACTGGCTTACGGAGCGTGGGCGCGAGTTGAACGCAGCCTATGATCCGGTTTCGGACAACATGGAACTCTCCGAGTGCCGTCAGGGGATGCCCGATGCGATGTGGGACCCGGTTCCAATGGAGATTGCCGACCATGGCGACCGAATTATCATTGAAGTCGAGGAGTACAACACGCAGCGGACCATCCATATGGATATGGCAACGGCTCCGGAACCCGAGCCCTCGGGCACCGGCTATTCAACGGGCCGTTGGGTAGGCGACACACTCGTCGTCACGACCACTCACATCGATTGGCCGTACTATTCCGAATGGGGCCTCCCCCAGTCAGACCAGGCCAGCTTTCTGGAACGATTTACGGTATCCGATGGCGGCAACGTACTGACTCATTCGATCACGGTGAGCGACCCGGCCATGTTCAACCGGCCCTATACGCTGGAACGGACTCGAACGTGGATGCCCGGACACGAGATACCGCCGTACAACTGCGTGGTTGAGTGGGACGGCTCGGCGGAATAGCGCGGGCAAGCGATGACGCGTAGCCACGGGCTGTCAGGCAGCTTTGCCGACGATGGCCTCGCGGAGTCCCTCGAGAAGACCTTCCAGATGGGCCATGCGCTCTCGGAGCGCACCAATTTCCGGACTCGTCTGCTCGCGGAATGTGGCGAACTCCTGGCTCGTCTGCTCGCGGAATGCGGCGAATTCCTGGCTTGAGGGAGTACGGCCCGTCACCGCGAGCGGATCCGCGGCCGCAGCAGAAGATCGGTGAGATATGCGGGTTAGTGCTTCAGACCGCCGCTCGATTGATCTCCAGACGTTCGTCGACCAGGGCGACGATCCCATCGATCGGCGAACTGTCGATCCCGAACTGCCGGGCGATCTGCTGCACCAGGTAATCGACCCGTTCGATAGCCTTCGCGCCGGCGAATACCGCCCGCGCGGCGGATGAGGGATTCACGAGGAATTCGGCCGCCCGCGCGTATTTCTCGAACGGCACGAGATCGCCGTCCGAGGCGCCCATCCGAACGCATAGCTTCCCTACCCACGTGTAGATTTCCCGGGACAGATCGAGGTTCGCGTGCACGGCATTCCTGATGGAAACCATGTCGTCACGCTGGATACAACGGTAGTTCCCTGCGAGCAGCATCTGCCACTTGGTGAACGGCACGAAGAGGGAATCGTGGACCTTGAGCTTGACCGGTAGCTCGATGTCGCCGTCGCCGGCATCGAAGCGTATGCCTTCGATATCAACCTGGAGATTTCGCAGCAATTGCGTCGGCGCTTCGTCTGCAAACCGCGCGGCCTTGAAATTCGTCGGCAGACCGACCCGGAGCACATTCGGCTCATCGATCGAGGGTCGAAACGCCTGGGGATCGGGACTTGCCGTCGTGACCAACCCGGGCTCGAATTCCGCCCAGACTTCGGGGCCGGCGTAACACTGAACCAATGCTTCGGTCGCGAGTCCCGGGACGCGTTCAAGGTACGGCAGGGGCGGCATGTTCATGATCGCCACGCTGGGTACGCGCGCACGGCCGACACGCGGCATCAGGTCGCAAATGCCCGCGGAGCTGTACTGAGGTTCCTGCATCGCGCAGACGACCAGGTCGAAATCCGCCGGGTCAACGGCATCGGGCGTAACGGCCAAAAGTGTTCCAGGCGCACCGACAGAGGAAATTCTGACGCGCTCATCCCGCCCCCGGACCGGCAAGTTGACCACTGTCCCATCCCGATTGATGACCTCTGCCTCGGGCTTCGTGCACACCAGCGTGACGTTGTGTCCCGCCAGCAGCAGTTTTGTGGAGAACAATGATCCGTAGGAGGCGCCGAGAATCAAAACGTTGTATCTAGCCTTCATATTTCACCGGTGTACGTTACAAGGGCGCAAAATGTCACCCCCTTGTGCGAGCAAATCCGTTTATTCGTGAATGCCCGGGAGGCCGGGCCGAGGGGAATATAGCAGGCGCGCTACGGGTCAACCAGCGTCGTCCCGGAAGGCCCTTCGCCGATGACCTGAATGACGACGGCGCCGTCCTTCGCCCACACGTAGTGAGCCACACCGGCGGGCTCGGTCCACAGTCCGCCGGCAGGGATTGCGCGCATGGCCGCCGCATCGATTTCCTCGCCATGGGCGACGTGCAGCGTACCGGACATGACCGTGACCACTCGGTTGTCGGGATGGTAGTGCGGCTGGTTCCTGAACCCCTCCGGAAATCGCGTCCGATAGACGTAGATACCAGCCGTTTCGTTACTGCCGGCAATGTTTGCGCGGTGGTTGCTGCGCTCGGTATCCCACTCGATATCGTCGGGTGTCAGCGCCACCGGAATCAATGCATCCTGTGCGAGCGCCACGGCCGCTACGATGGCCGCGCAGGCTACTGCAAGTATCGGTCTTGTCATCATCGTCTCCACGAAACGTATTCTCCAGCCGGTAAAACAGGTCGGGGCGCAGGCGAATCCCGGTTTCAGGGCAAGTCGCACTTGCTCCACCCGATCGTGTATCGCCTTTCTGCGGACAATCGCGTTCACCGGCTCGAACGACCCTGTTATTCCTTAACTTCAGTACTCCAGCGGATTTCCACGGGCAGGATGCACGCCATGGTGAAATCCACCCTGATCCCTGACAACGCGGCCCGTCCCATCCTCATCGTACTGGACCCACACGAGCCCGTGCGGATTTCCGCGATACGGCATGTCGATGACCTTTAGCTGCTCCATCGTCTCGGGGTCGACCACTCGATGTCGCCGGTCGCGATATTGACCTTGGTGACATTCGCCGAACCGGCAGCCGGCACATAGAAGTACTCGCTCTTCGAGTCGATCACGATCCAATCGCCACGGTATCCGCGGTACGGATACTCCGCGACAACTTCCCAGTTCTCCGGGTCGATCTTCGTCACCCAGTAGGGCCGGAGCGCCGTCATCTGGCCGTTGGCGACGAGTGTGGCGCCGCCGGGCTCCTGAGCACGCTACCCGCCATGCCGCCGCCGGGAGGCGGCGCAACCTGGGCGCTTGGGCCGATGATGTAGACATAGCGGCCGTCAGGGCTCAGCGCTGTCGTATGCACCGCGCCGCGCAATTCCGGCGGCATCTGCGCGGAGACCAGGATCTCCTTGGTCACGGCGTTCCCGACCACGACCTGGGTCAACTCGGAGCGGGCGACCGAGGCTGGCGCCCTGCGGGCCGTCGCCCCCGTATTCTCGTAGAAATAGAGTTTGCCCGGCTCCGGCGTGAAAATCGGCTCGCCCGCGTCATAGGTCGCCAGCACCTGCACGTCGTAGTCGCGTTTCAGGCTGCCGATCTTCGCACGCCGCGGCCAATCCGCGAGAACCGTCGCGAAAGACTGGATCTCCATGACCTTGCGGTCGCGTTCCGTTACCAGAAATTCCGCTTCCGGCCCCCGCGCCGCGGCCATCGCCTCCAATTGCACGCGCCAGTCGGCGATCTCGTCCGACGCGACCGACTCTCCGTCCAGGCTACCCAGGTAGGCGGCAAGCGCCACCAGATCATCGGCGTCCGGGTTGAGCTCAACCACGATGACGCCCATCTGCGGATTGGAATCGAGTTGTTCCTGGATGTCCATCGGCGTTGGGCCGTGCTGCAGACTCGGTCCCACGCGCCCTTCGGCCATATCCCCGTGGCACACCCAGCAGGAGACCCGTTCGAAGTAGAGCGCCCTGCCCTGCTCGCTCAACGCCGCGATGTCGTCCTGGGCGTGTGTGCCGGCTACAGAAAGAAAGGACAGGCAGAAAACCAGGCAGCGATGGCCGGCGTTCATGACGGTGCGCTCATCTTGGACGCAATTGCTGGAGGCACAACGCGACAACCCACTTTGAGGCGAACTTTTGACGATAGGCACATTGTGCCCGATTCGTAACGACATTGGGCGATGCTCGAAGAGGAGGTCATGACGAACCTCGAGTGCAGTGTCAACGCGATCCTGGCCGACAACCAGGTTGCATTGACCAGCGCCATCTCCACAATGGACTGGCGCAATATCGGCGAGCAGTTCCTGGATGACGTGGAGCTGATGGCGTTGCCGGTAACCCAGACACTCAATGCCAGCGTGAACTTCAGAAACGACAACTGGGATCTGAGGATATACGGCCGGAATCTGACGGATAACGACACGCCGCGCAGAGTCAGCGAAGCCACGGACTACAATCAGATACCGAACAACAGCAACTTCTGGTTCATCCCCAGGGACCCGCGCGAGATTGGAGTCAATCTGACCTACAGCCTTTGAGGCGATTGGCGGGTAGCTGAAATAGCCGGGCTGCTACCCGTTCTCCCGCCGCGCGCATTGTGGTTGTCACTGAAGGAGCATTGACGGAGCCCCGGTACCTCAGCGCGTTCCATAGAGTCCACGGAAACCGATCGGTACGGCTGAGCGCCATTGGCGGTGTGGGCGATCCGCGAGCGGTGGTCGAACGCGCGATTCCGGAATCCGGCAATCTCCACCTTGTCATCCCCGCGACCCCGGCGCCTCCGTCAGCACGATGTCGTAATCGTCCAGAGCGTCCAGGAATTCGACATGCGCGGCAAGGTCGGCGATGTCGAGCGCCGTCAGCTTGCGGAAGGCCCGCTCGAACACGGCCACGCAGGCGTGACCGGTGAACCGCGACGGGAACAGGAACCCGTCCGCCTCCGGCAGGTTGGCATGGACGGCGGCCGACAGGGCGCGGCCCGCCGCATGATTGCCGTCGTGCGGCGGCGCGTGAAGCGGTTGCGTCCCAGAGGACCTCCCAGAACGCGCAGCGCACCGCCTCCGACGCATACAGCACCGCGTAGCGCCCCTGTGGATCGCTGAACCGGCTCGGCGCCGGCGCCGCCCGTAGCGGGGTCGTGCGGCGGTCGCGATGGATCACGCGGAATACCCGCCCGAGCCGGACGTCGCGCAGCCGCGAGCGCAAAAGTTCCCGGTCGTATTCGCCGGTCACGCAAAGTCGCCCTGCTTGTCTCCCTCCGCGGCCTTCGCCACGCGGTCGGCCTCGCCCCCGGCCAGCAGCGTCAGCGGCTTGGCGCCGTCGAGCGAGGACCGCCGCGTCGTCAGCCATACCCAGGCGACATAGCCGTCGCCGAACAGCCCGATTACGCGTTCGAGGCCTGCGAGTGGCCGGCCCCGGTCGTCGAACTGCTCCGCCGGGAAGACGTAGCCGCGCTTGGCGCCCCGCCAGCCCACGATCCTGCCCTTCTTCAGCCAGTCATGGACCGATTGCCGGGTCTTGAGCCCGACTCGCGCCGCCAGCTCGTCCGAGGTCAGCAGCACCTCGGGCGCGCCCTCGCGCGTGCGCTCCGCCATCCGCCCGGCCGCCTCTTCGGCGCCGATCCGGAGGGGCTCGGCGCCCGCGATCGCCTCGACCGCGGGCCGCGCCGCCTCGTCCTTTGTCAGCACGTCCGCCGCCACCGCCAGCGCCGAGCGCACGGCATCCGGATGGGCGACCAGGGCCGCCACATGCGCCGGGCTGAGACAGCCGGCGGCCTCGTGGAGCATGCCCTCCAGATCGCGCACCTTTTCACCCCTGGCCCGAGCCATCGCATTCCTCCGGAGCGTTGAAAACGCTGCCCCATACTGGTCTATACCGTCTGTTTCGTCAATAACCCGGTCCGCGCCGCCAAAATACACCCCCACCCTACATTCCCCATCCAGCGCCGGTTCTGTGGCGAATGTTGCATCAAGATAAGCGGAGCGTGCCGTATTATCGGGGAAACGGCATTGCAAGGAAATTTCTCGCGGAGATCTTCGCAATCCATGGCATCGAGTCCGCGGTCGATCTGTGAGGCGTCATGGCTCAGCATTGCGGTCCGGTTCCGCCGACACGAATATGATCGCATTTCGGTGAGACAACGCGGGAATCAGTGGTACATTTCGTGTGGAATACGTAAGAATCACTTTGGTTACCATCCGGTATCTTCGTGAATGCGCGGAGTCGGTCAAGAAACCGGAGCTGCGTTGGGTGTCGTGACTTCTGTTCCCGGAAGGCCGAAATGCCGCTCCGGAAACCTTCGTCGAAATGGAGTTCCCGCCGGTCCCTGTCCCGCCGACCCGGGCGATCAGGCCCGCGGCTAATTCGCCTCGGCAACGAAGAAACAATAGTCGCCGCGACCCCGGTCGACGCTCGCGCGAACCTCCAGCCAGCGGCCCGAGTCCAGGTCCGCGCGCAGCTTGGAGAGACCCTCGTCAAGCTCCGCGCTCGCGTGTTCCCGAAAAACCGAAATGCCGTTCCGGAAACCCGCATCGAAATAGAGTTCGGGCCGGTCCTTGCCCGCGTATAGGAACAGGTCCGTGAGATCGGGCGGCACGTCCCAGGGCATCGTATGGACCAATCGGAAGCCTGCGGTAGAAAGCGCTTCGTCCACCGTCTTTCGAGCGGGGCACGCACGCACGGCAGCCCTCATCATGGCAGGGAAATAAGTCGCCAGCCAATAACCCCGAACCTGCTCCGGCAGCGCGGAAAAGATCACGTAGCGCCCGCCCTCGGCCACCACCCGCCGGACGCCGGCAAAGACAGCCGTCAGGTCCGCCATATGGTGGATCGCCAGGGTCGTAACCGCGTGGGCAAAGGCGCCATCGGCGAAGGGCAACGCGGCGCCATCGGCGCGCACGAGGGGTAGGGAAACGCCCTTGGTCCGGGCTCGGGCGAGCATGACCCGGGACAGGTCCACGCCAACCATGGTCAGTCCCCGGTTCGCAAGAACGGACGTGTAGTTCGCCGTGCCGCAGGCCACATCCAGCACCGTAGCGCCGGGGGCCGCGTCCAACAGCGTGAGGAGGCGGACGGCGATGCGGGGGTCGGGCCGCCGGGTACTATCGTAGCTGTCGCCGATCCGATCGTATTTAGCCACCACGCCAGCATCCATGATGAGTATCGGTACCGAATCCGGAGTTTACGCGATGGATTGGACGATGCTCCTGCGCGCTGTCAAGCGTTGCCACGCACGAGAGATCGACAGGAAAACCTATCGAGACGCGTTCCGCGACCGGAAGCCGAAAAAAAGCCCGACGAACTCACCCGCTATGCCTCCAGCGATACCGCCAACCACGATTCCAGCGGGAGCCCCGAGCGCCAACACCCCGAGCGTCAATCCGATCAACGCGCCGACCAGGATTCCACCGAGGTGGTGCCGGCCAAAAAACGGGATTTTCATTCGTGTGTGCTCACTCAACGATGGCTGGAATCGATCGGACCGAATTCCCGGGCGCCGGCGACTGCCGCTCGCACGGCCTCGATCCCCGCATCACCCCCCCGCTGCCGCGCCATCCGCCGTGTGCTTGAAGACGGTCGTGGCGACACCGATCATCGCCGCAACGTCACTCAGATTCGCCGGCACGATCAGCGTGTTGCCCTCCTTCGCCAGGTTGCCGAACCGCTCCAGGTAGTCCTCGGCAACCCTTAGCTGCATGGCCTTGTCGCCGCCTTCCGAGGTGAGCGCTTCGGCGACCTTCTTGAGTCCTTCGGCCGTGGCCTCGGCGACGGCCAGGATGGCGGCGGCCTCGCCCTGCGCTTCGTTTATCTGCTGCAGCTTGGAGGCTTCCGACTCCTTGATGACGCGCCGCTTTTCGCCCTCGGCCTCGTTGATCTTCGCATCCCGCTCACCCTCGGACTCCAACACCGTAGCTCGCTTCTCACGCTCCGCGCGCATCTGCTTTTCCATCGCCGTCAGCACGTCTCTCGGCGGGTTGATATTCTTGATTTCGTAGCGGAGCACCTTCACGCCCCAGGGGTTGGATGCCTGGTCGAGTTCCTCGACCACGCGCAAATTGATGTGGCTTCGTTCCTCGAAGGTCTTGTCCAACTCGATCTTGCCGATCTCGCTACGCAGGGTGGTCTGGGCAAGCTGGGCGATGGCGAAGAGGTAGTCGCCGATCCCGTAGGAAGCCTTTTGGGCGTCCATCACCTGGAGGTAGAGGACGCCGTCCACCCCGACCTGGACATTGTCCGAGGTGATGCAGACCTGCTCCTCGACATCGTGGGCCTGTTCCTTGAGCGTGTGGCGGTAGGCGACCCGTTCAAGAAACGGAATGAGAATGCTGAATCCCGCCCCCAGCGTTCTCGAGTACTTGCCCAGGTTCTCGATGATGTAGGCATTCTGCTGCGGCACGACCACGGCCGTCTTGATGACGACGGTAATTGCCACGATGGCCAGCGCCACGGCTGCGATGAAACTCATGTCCATGAATAACTCCCTTGTTTTCGATCAGTCGGCGGCCGGTTCGCCCGGCAACCCCTCAATCCTCAGATCCACTCCGTCGGCCTTCACCACCCGGGCATCCGCGCCCGCTGCGATGGGTGCCGTCCCGACATTCACGGCCGTCCACTGCGACCCCCGCATTCCGACCCGCGTCTGGCCCCCTTGGGGGACGTTCTCGCTCACTGTCACCAACGTACCCACGGCCGTATTCCCGAATCCCGCCGCGCCGGCCCGGAGCTTGTTGTAGAGCTTCTGCCTGAACAGCACCATCGAAGCGATAGCCAACACGGAAAACAGCAGCCACTGCCCCCAGATCGGCAACGTCACGCCGGCCAGGCCCACGAGTCCGAGGCAGATTGCCGCGGCACCCACGAAGATGAGATAGAACGCAGCGTCGACCGCGCCCAACTCCGCGCCCATCAACAGCAATCCGACGATCAACCAGCCCCACCAAACCATGTTTCCGCTCCCTCATCCTCCAACCGATTCGCCATCGCATCTCCTGCGCCGCGTTCGATCGCCCGCTCCGCCGGCGCTCAATGTACCCCAACCCATATCCGGTTGACTCCCGGCTTGAACACCATCAGCCAGAACAGCAGCAGTGTCAGCACGAACGCAGGTATCCCGAGAGCTATCCAGATGCGCATCAGCGGCGAAAACTGCCTGGGTAGAATTCCGTCAACGCTCGCGTCGATCAACCGGCTCAGCCTGAGCTGTATCCACACGACCGGCAGCCAGCACGCGCCGACCAGGGCAAACAACGCAAGCACGGAAATCAGCCAGGCGGAACCATACGCAATACGCAGATAGGAAGTCAGCCACAGTCCTGTCGCGAGCTGTAGTACAACAGCCGGCGTCGTAAAAATCCAGTCGGCAAGGACGACGTGACGGCTCGTGACCTTGATCGCGGACACGTCCCGGCTTCGGTAGGCGGTCAACATGAAGAACGCCGTTCCGATCCCCGTACCGAGGATCAGCGTCGCGCTGACGATATGAACGAGCTTGATGAAGAAGTAGAGCATCCCGACTTACCGGACCCGCTCAGCGATATCCCAGTCGATATCGTATTCCGCCACCGCGGATTTGAACTCCCCGAGCGACATCAAGCCGATACACGGCATGGCACCGCGCTGGGCTACGGCATTCCTGACCAGCTTCATCGCCACGACCCGGGCAGGAATACACGGAATCTCCGGGCCGTGATTGCTGCCCGCGGTCAGATTCCACGTCCTCTCAACTCGCTTGCCGGCGCCATCGCGTCCGGCAACGCAAACCTGCATGCCCCCAATGTCGGTTCCGAGCGAGATCAGGCGCGCACTGACTCGACCGAAGCCATCGGCGTGGTTCGACCAATTGGAAACGAGCCCCAGACGCGCCAGCCATGCCATAAGCCACATGCCCCACTGTTGCCAGCCCAACTCGAGTCCAGCGTGAAAAGTGACGGTCTTCACCCCTGGATAATAGTCCGCGAACAACTGCAAGTCCGGGACATCGCAAATCCCGGCCAGGCGGGCACACGCGGGATGATCGATCCTGCGCAGATCGTGCCAGCCGTACCGGGTGGTCCACTCACCGTTGTCGAGAACGGGGATCTCCTTGCCGACGTAGCTGAAGACGGCGGCGATCGTGCTCCGGCCGCGCTCGGTTCGATTCGCGGGCAGGATGGCGGTCTCGATCCGCTCGATGCTCGACAAATCCGAACTGAGATCCTCGACGACCGCCGAAGACACCCCGGGTAACGTGCTCGCGCCGGTTACCAGCAATACGCCGGAACGCCTCGCGGCTGCGTCGAGCTGCGAGAACCCGGAGACAAAACCGCGGCCGTCGGCCAGATCGACGTAGTGGCAACGGTGCTGCAGGCAGGCCTCGGCGACGCGGTAATTCTGGCCCTGGTACGGCCCGGCGGCATGCACCACGATCGACGGCTCCAGCGTTCCCAGGTCACTTTCGAACCCGGACGCCGAATGATCCAGCACCGCGGATCGGGTGGTCCTTGTCGGGTCGATCTGCCGCAGTTCTTCCACGAGAGCATCGGCGCGCACACGGCTGCGCCCGGCCACGACCAGTTCCGCGTCGCAATTTCGCGTCAAGCCGCGGCAGATTCTCGCTCCGAAGTGCCCGTAGCCGCCGAGGACCACAATGCGATGGCCGCCCGCGTGAGGATCATTCATCGCCGTTCAGGATCCTGGGGGGTTGGGAATCGATCCGCGCCGGTCATCGGTGACTCGCACATGTTTGGCGGATCGCTTCCGCGGGTACGGACAACTGTTCCATCCGGGATCGCCTGCCATGGGCGAGATTATATCTGTGCGCCGTTGATCGGGCTTGCGCGTCCGCTGCTCGCCCTGGCGCGAGCCACTCCCCGGAACCGCCCGCGCCAGCGCCCACGCATGCACTTCGCGGGCGCCGGCGTCGCGCAGGGACGCCGCCAGGGCGTTCACCGTCGCGCTGGTGGTGATGACATCGTCGACGATGGCAACGCTCATGCCCTGGAGATCCCGGCGAACGGCGAATGCGCCGCGCAGGTTGGCGTGGCGTTCCCGGGCTGCCAGCCGCGTTTGCGGTTGGGTGTCGGTTTGCCGGCCGATGCCGCGGATCAGCACGGGCAGCCCGGTTCCCGTTGCGACCGGCCGGGCAATCTCCATGGCCTGGTTGAAGCCACGCTCGAGAAATCGTTTCCTGTGCAAGGGAACGGGCACCATGGCGTGCACTTCGGCCGCGATCCCGTGCCGTTGCACATGGTCCGCCAATAGCTGCCCCAACGCCCGGCCCATGGGCCTGGACGGGCGGAACTTCATGGCCTGGATATGCCCATCCAGCGGGGCTTCGTAGTAGAACGGCGCGACTACGCTCGCGAGAAGCCAGTCCTGGCCGAGGCGCGGGCAGCGGGCGATGGGCCGGTCCATACCGCACCCGGCGCACGGGTCGCGGACCCTGCCGATGAATGCGCGGCAGTCTCCGCACAGACCCGCCCTGGCCGGTCCGCCGCAGCTTTGGCAACGCTCCGGCAAAAGGCTCGACGCGAGCAGATTGAAAAGCTTGACTCCGATTGACAGTTGACAGACCCCGGTATCCGTTCCAATACTCCGCTACGAAGTTCTCCGAATACCGCCCCGGGAGCCAGTCCCAAATGTACGCGCAATCGGCACAAAACAAGTTCAGCGAGCACCGGAGCCTGGATGAGGTCAAGGCACTGTTCGAAATGCCGTTCAACGACCTCCTCTTCGAGGCGCAACGGGTCCACCGGCAGCATTTCGATCCGAACCGCGTGCAGATTTCCACGCTCCTGTCCATCAAGACCGGCGCCTGCCCGGAGGACTGCGCCTACTGTCCGCAGAGCATCCGCTACCAGGCCGGCGTTGAGCCGGAGGACCTGATGACGCTGGAGGAAGTGAAGCAGGCCGCCGCGAAAGCCAAGGCGGCCGGGGCGACCCGCTTCTGCATGGGCGCCGCGTACCGCGGCCCGAAGGATTCCCAGGTGGAGCGGATCGGAGCCATGATCGGCGCGGTCCGGGAACTGGGGCTCGAAACCTGCGCGACGCTCGGTCTGCTCACCGAATCCCAGGCACAGACGCTCGCCGACGCGGGACTCGACTACTACAACCACAACCTGGACACGTCCGAAGCCTTCTACGGCAGGATCATCACCACGCGGACCTACGCGGACCGGCTGCGCACGCTCGCGCACGTGCGCTCCGCCGGCATGAACGTCTGCTGCGGCGGGATTCTCGGCATGGGCGAGGGCCGGCAGGATCGCATCGAGTTGCTGCACGCCCTGGCCTCCATGGACCCTCAACCCGAGAGCGTGCCGATCAACCGATTGGTGCGCGTCCCGGGGACGCCTCTGGCCGATGCCGACGACATGGACGGGCTGGAGTTCGCGCGCACCGTGGCGGCCGCGCGAATCCTCATGCCCCGGGCCCATGTGCGCCTCTCCGCCGGGCGCAGCGAATTCACCGACGAACTGCAGGCCCTGTGCTTCGCGGCCGGTGCCAATTCGATCTTCTACGGCGATACCCTGCTGACCACCGGGAACCCCGAGGAGGCGGCCGATCGGGCGCTGTTTTCGAGACTGGGACTGGAACCCGAACCGCTGTCGCCGGCGCCCCGGGGTTGACCCGCGTATCGGCCGGCTGAGCCGACCATGCAACCCACCTTCGGATTGCCGGATAAACGTGCCGCCCTGAAGCAGTTCAGCCGGGCCAGCGCCACCTTTGACGACGCCGACGCCGACGCCGACGCCGTGCACGCGGAAGCGCGCACGCGTTTGCTCGCGCGCCTGCCGTTGTTCAAGCTCGAACCGCGTCGCGTGCTGGATCTGGGCGCCGCCACCGGCAAGGCGAGCGCGGACCTCGCCGCGATGTACCCGGAGGCGCGCATTCTGGCCACGGACCTGTGCTGGCAGATGGCCGAACGCGCGCGGGGTCGCTGCGAGCACCTGGGCCGGGTCGCCGCGGTCAACGGCGACGCCGAAAAACTGCCGTTCGCGGATGCAAGCATCGACCTGATTTTTGCCAATCTGCTGCTGCCCTGGTGCGATCCCCGCGAGGTGTTCGGCGAAGCCGCTCGCGTGCTGCGGGACGGCGGGCTGCTGATGTTTACCACGGTGGGCCCGGATACGCTCCAGGAACTGCGCTGGGCGTGGTCCGAAGTTGACGATGGAGTGCACGTCCACGGTTTTGCCGACATGCACGATCTCGGCGACATGGCGAGTCGCGCCGGGCTGGCGGAACCGGTCATGGACGTGGACCGTCTCCAGGTGACCTACACCGGCCTCGACGGCCTGGTCGCGGACCTGCGGGCCTGCGGCGCCACCAACGTCGCGCATGGCCGGCGCACGGGGCTTACCGGCCGGGCGCGGTGGCAGGCCTTCTGCGACCGGCTGGAAGCGCAGCGCACGGCGGACCGGCTGTCGATGAGCGTGGAACTGATATTCGGTCAGGCCTGGGGAGGTATTTCTCCACGCCGCCGCTCACCGCCGGGCGGCGGCCCGATCAGCATCTCAGTGGAGGAATTGACCCGGAATCTCCGTCAACGAGACTAACCCCCGGGATTGCACCGGACAACCGTGGGCAGCGCCATCGTCCTGCGTCCCGATGCAATATCGGCGTAGACCCGAGAAGGTGCTGAGTCAGCGGCAAATCCCGGCCGGCTCACTGGTATAATGCGCGCCCCGGACCGAGGGCACCCCGCCCGGTGGCGCCGCCTGCTTCCGACCGGTCCGGGAGCTTGAAACGACACCGATAGACACCGTGGCCGGCACGCGCGACAGGCATGGAAAAATCGCCTTGAAGAACACGTTTCTGCTGCTGGCCCGCGGGGGCATGCTTTTGGCTCTGCTGGTGGTCGTCATCGGCGCGTGGGTGCGGTTGACGGACGCCGGATTGGGTTGCCCCGATTGGCCCGGCTGCTACGGCCGGCTCATCGTCACCGAGAGTGCCGCGGAGGCCGCAGAGGCTTTCCCGGAACGCCCCCTGGATGTGGGCAAGGCCTGGCGGGAGATGATCCACCGCTACCTGGCGACGAGCCTGGGCTTGATCTGTCTGATCCTGGCCGGTCTCGCGTGGTCGAATCGGCGCGACCCGACCCAGCCGACGCGCCTGCCCTTCGTACTGCTCGCCCTCGTGACCTTCCAGGGACTGTTGGGGATGTGGACCGTCACGCTGCTGCTGCAGCCGGTTATCGTACTGGCGCACCTGCTGGGCGGTCTGGCGACGTTGGGATTGCTGTTCTGGCTCGGGGAGTGGCGGCAGCGGCCCGCATCCGATCCCGGCGCCGGTTCGCCAGCGCTGCGGCGCCTCGCACTTGCAGGGGCCGCGGTGCTGATCGCGCAAATCGCCCTGGGCGGCTGGACGAGCGCCAACTATGCCGCGCTGGCCTGCCCGGATTTTCCCACCTGCCAGACGCGCTGGTGGCCGCCGGTCGCCGATTTTCGGGAAGGTTTCGTGTTATGGCGGGAACTGGGCGTAGACTACGAGGGTGGAGTACTGGACAATCCGCCTCGGGTCGCCATCCACTTCAGTCATCGCCTGGGCGCCGTCGTGGCGGCCGTGTGCCTGCTGGTGCTGGGATGGATGATGGTGCGCCGCACCGGGTTGAGGCCGGACGGCATTGCGCTCTTGAGCACGCTCGGGGCCCAATTGATACTCGGCGCGAGCATCATCCTCTACGGCGTCCCCCTGGCGGTGGCCGTCGCCCACAACGCGGTGGCTGCGCTTTTGCTATTGGCAGTTTTGAATGCAAACCAAAGAATTCGACATCGCGGTTGAACGAGTGCCGGCCAACTGGCGGGACTACTACGCACTGACCAAGCCGGGCGTACTGGCGCTACTGGTGTTTACGGCCATCGTGGGCATGTTTCTGGCACGGCCGGGTATGGTGACCTGGCCGATTCTGCTCTTTGCGAGCCTCGGCATCGGCCTTGCCTCGGCAAGCGCCGCCGCGCTCAACCACGTTCTCGACCGGCGCCTGGACGCGAAGATGTCGCGGACTCGCCGCCGTCCGCTGCCCATGGGGCGCATCGACGAGCGGGACGCAGTCTCCTTTGCGCTTGCGCTGGGTCTGACCGGAATCGGCATTCTGGCACTGCTGGTCAATCCGCTGACAGCGGTACTCACGCTGATCTCCGTCGTCGGATACGCCCTCGTATACACGGTCTACCTGAAACGAGCCACGCCCCAGAACATCGTGATCGGCGGGGCCGCAGGCGCCGCGCCGCCGGTGCTGGGCTGGACCGCTGTCACCAACGAGGTCAGCGGCTACGCCCTGCTGCTGTTCCTGATCATATTCACATGGACGCCACCGCACTTCTGGGCGCTGGCCGTGGCCCGAAAGGACGACTACGAACGGGCCGGCGTGCCCATGCTTCCGGTGACCCACGGCCCGGAATTCACCAAGTCCTTCGTCCTGTACTACACGAGCCTGCTCGTTCCGGTGTCCGTGCTGCCCTATCTCACGGGAATGAGCGGCGTGCTCTATCTATTTGCCGCGCTGCTGCTGGGCGGGGGGTTTCTCTATCACGGGATTCGCCTGAAATTCGCCGATGACGGCAAGATCGCGATGCAGACCTTCAGCTATTCCATCGCCTATCTGGCGGCGCTCTTCAGTTTCCTGCTTCTCGACCACTATATCCCCACCTTCTGGCCGGAGTAGCCTGGACTGGCACGTCCGAACATTCTGAATTCGGCATGGACGTCACCGCGATCATCGATCCGCTGAACGATGCCCAGAGGGAAGCGGTGACGGCCGCGCCCGGGCATCCGATCCTCGTGCTGGCGGGCGCGGGCAGCGGCAAGACCCGGGTACTGGTCCACCGGATCGCCTGGCTGATCCTGGTCGAGAACGTCCTCCCCCAACATCTCTTCGCGGTAACCTTCACCAACAAGGCCGCCTGGGAAATGCGACATCGCATCGAAGCCCTGCTGCGTTTTCCCACGCGGCACTTCTGGGTCGGCACGTTCCATGGCCTGGCGCACCGGCTGCTGAGAATTCACTGGCGCGAAGCAGGGCTCGCGGAAGGATTCCAGATCATCGATTCCGGGGACCAATTGCTCCTGATCCGCCGCATGCTCAAGAGCCTGAGCCTGGATGAGAACGACTTTCCGCCACGCGAGATCCAGTGGTTCATCAACCGGCAAAAGGACGAGGGCCTGCGCCCGGACCGGGTTCCTGACGAGGGCAGCACGCTGCGCCAAAAAATTATCGACCTCTATGCGCGGTATGAGAAGCAGTGCGCCGCGGCATCGGTGGTGGACTTCGGCGAGTTGCTGCTGCGGGCGCTGGAATTGCTCGAGCAGCGCACCGAGCTGCGCGAACAGTACCAGGCTCGGTTCGAGCACGTGCTGGTGGACGAGTTCCAGGACACCAACGCGATCCAGTACCGGTGGATGCGGCTCCTGGCCGGTTCGGAGGGAGCGCCGTTCGTGGTGGGCGACGACGACCAGTCCATTTTCCGCTGGCGTGGCGCGCGGGTGGAGAACCTGCACGGATTCCAGCGGGACTTCCCGGGCGCACGCGTGGTGCGCCTGGAACAGAACTACCGCTCGACGGGGAATATTCTCAACGCCGCCAATGCCATCATTCTCAACAACACGGCCCGATTGGGGAAGAAACTCTGGACGGAGGGTCAGGCGGGAGAACCCATCACGCTCTACGCCGCGCTCAATGAGCGCGACGAAGCCGAATTCGTAGTCGAGCGCATCCGTGACTTCATGACCCGTGGCCACCGCCGCGACGAGGCGGCGGTACTGTACCGATCCAACGCGCAATCGAGGGTGTTCGAAGAGTCGTTGCTGGCCGCCGGCATCCCCTACCGAGTCTATGGCGGCCTGCGATTCTTCGAACGCGCCGAAATCAAGGATGCGCTCGCCTACCTGCGCCTCATCGCGAACCGCCACGACGACACATCCTTCGAACGCGTGGTCAACACGCCGCCCCGGGGCATTGGCGCGAAGACCATGGAACCTGTCCGAGCCAACGCGCTTCGCACCGGATCGAGCCTGTGGTCCAGCGCCCAGGCGTGCGCAAGCGGCAGGGAGCTGCCGGCACGCTCAAGCCGTGCGCTGGGCCTCTTCCTGGAACTGGTGAACAAGCTGGACGACGATACCGAGCACCTGGTCCTGCACGAGCAGGTCCACGTGGTCACGCAGGCCAGTGGCCTGATCGCCCATCATGGCCGCGACGGCAATATCAGCGGAGAGGCTCGTGTCGAGAACCTGGAGGAGTTGGTGAACGCCGCCCTCGGGCTGATACGCGACGACGATTCCGAGATGTCCCCTCTTGCCGAATTCCTGTCCTATGCGGTGCTCGAATCCGGTGAAGCACAGGCACAGTCCGACGAGGAGGCGGTCCAGCTCATGACCCTGCACTCGGCCAAGGGCCTGGAGTCTCCCATGGTATTCCTCTGCGGCCTGGAGGAAGGCCTGTTCCCCCATCAACGCTCGATCGAAGACGCCGACGGGCTGGAGGAGGAGCGGCGGCTGTGTTACGTGGGCCTGACCCGAGCGCAGCGCAAGCTCTACCTGACCCACGCGGAACAACGCCGCCTGCACGGCCAGAACCGGTTCACGTCACCCTCGCGATTCATCCGCGAGATCCCCCGCAACCTGCTGGAAGAGACGGGCCAGCGGATATCCGTGACCAGGCCGGTCTATCGCCGCGACCCCTATCGCGAGCGCGACCGCCAGGCTGCCGCTCCCATGCGCCTCGGCCAGCGCGTGCGCCACGGCAAGTTCGGCGATGGTGTGGTACTCGACTGGGAGGGCAGCGGGTCCCACGCCCGAGTGCAGGTAAACTTCGAAACCGCCGGGACCAAGTGGCTGGTCCTCGCCTACGCCAGGCTGGAGCTGATGTAAACTAGCCGGGATGTTCCACCAATCTCCCGCTGCGACCGCCGGTTCACGCATCATCCCACTATGAAAATCTTGATTCTGGGCGCGGGACAGGTGGGCACCACGGCGGCGTACAGCCTGGCCCGGGAAGAAGCCAACGAAGTCACCATCGTCGACCACAATCCCGACGTGCTGCGCGAGTTTCAGGAACGGCTGGACGCGCGCACCGTCCTCGGTCACGCCGCCCACCCCGACGTGCTCGAGCGTGCCGGGGCGAGGGAGGCGGAAATGCTCATCGCGCTGACCAACAGCGACGAGATCAACATGGTGGCCTGCCAGGTGGCTGCAAGCCTGTTCGGGACACCCCGCAAGATTGCGAGGATCCGCGCCGTCGAATACGCCCGACACACGACGCTCTTCCGGCCCGACGGCATCCCCGTGGATATCATCATCAGCCCCGAAGAACTGGTCACCGCGCACATCAACGAACTGATCCACTTCCCGGGCGCCTTGCAGGTGTTGGAATTTTCCGGCGGCCGGGTGAGGCTGGTGGCGGCCAGGGCCCACGAGGGCGGCGCCCTGATCGGACGACCGCTGCGCGAACTGCCCGAGCACATACCCAATGTCGAATGCCGCGTGGCGGCCATTTACCGCGACGGGAAGAGCATGACGCCGAATGGGGATACGGTGGTAATGGAGGACGACGAGGTATTCTTCGTCGCCGCGCGCAAGGATATCCAGGCCGTGCTCAGCGAAGTGCGCAGGCCGGACGACCCCATCCGCCGTGTCGTGGTCGCGGGCGGCGGCAACGTCGGCATGAGGCTTGCGGAGACGCTCGAGGATACCAACCAGGTCAAGGTCATCGAACGCAGCTACCAACGGGCGCGGCGCATCTCGGAACGGCTCGACAAGGCCATTGTCCTGCACGGCGACGCCACCGATGAGAATCTCCTGCTGGAGGAAAATATCGACCGCGCGGACGTCTTCGTCGCCGTCACCGATGCCGAGGAAGCCAATATCCTTTCCGCCATGCTCGCGAAACGGCTGGGCGCTCACAAGGTCATGGCACTGATCAACAAGCCGGCGTACGCGGAACTGGTCGCCGCGGGCACCATCGACATCGCGATCTCACCCCAGCAGATCACCCTCGGCTCATTGCTCGCGCACGTGCGTCGGGGCGACGTGGTGAAGGTTCACTCGCTCCGGCATGGCGCCGCCGAGGCAATCGAGGCCGTCGCTCACGGCGACTACCGTGGATCGCGGGTTGTCGGGCGGGCCATCGAGCAGATTCACCTGCCCCGCGGCGCGACAATCAGCGCCATCGTGCGTGGCGACGATGTGTTGGTAGCGCACCACGACACCGTCATAGAGGCCGACGATCACGTCATCCTGTTCGTGACCGACCGTCGGCAGATCGATGAAGTGGAACTCCTGTTCGAAGTTGCCTAGCAACCCCAACAGAGGTCTGAAAAGCGATGCGGGCTAGATCCGCGGTCCAACGCGTTCTCGGCCTGCTCCTGGCGATGTTCAGCGCCGCCATGCTGCTGCCGATCATCGTGTCCCTGGTCTTCGCCGACGGCCAGTGGGCCGCCTTCGCCGGTTCCTTCCTGGTTATTCTCGGTTCCGGGATCGCCATTTGGTGGCCGGTGCGGGAACAGACCCGCGAACTGCGTTTGCGGGATGGGTTCCTCGTTGTCGCCGCCTTCTGGGTTGTGCTCGGCCTGTTCGGCTCGGCGCCGCTGTTGCTGACCGGCAATCCCCAGCTCAGCTTCACCGACGCCGTCTTCGAATCCATGTCGGGGCTCACGACCACCGGGGCGACGGTATTGACGGGGCTCGATGAATTGCCGGAATCGATTCTCTTCTACCGTCAACAACTGCAGTGGTTCGGCGGGATGGGCATCATCGTCCTCGCGGTGGCCGTGCTGCCCATGCTCGGTGTCGGTGGCATGCAGCTCTACCGGGCGGAAACCCCCGGGCCGGTCAAGGATACCCGGCTGACGCCGCGGATTACCGAAACGGCCAAGGCGCTATGGTATGTCTATCTCGGGATCACCGTGCTCTGCGCGCTGGCGTACTGGCTCGCCGGCATGGGCCTGTTCGACGCGATCTGCCATGCCTTCAGCACCGTCGCAATCGGCGGTTTTTCCACCCATGACCAAAGCATCGGTTACTTCGACAGCGTGGCAGTGGAACTGGTCGCCGTGGCATTCATGTTCATCGCCGGAATCAACTTTTCGCTGCATTTCATGGCCTGGCGCCACCGCTCGTTGCGTCACTACCCTCACGACCCGGAGTTTCGCGCCTACGCGAAGTTGCTCGGCGGATTGATCGGGGCCGTTCTCGTGTACCTCTATTGGGTGGGGTACTATCCGACGCTGTCGGAGACCCTCACGAAGGGCCTCTTTCAGACGGTTTCCATCGCTACCACCACCGGCTTCACCACCGCGGATTTCGCCTCATGGCCCGGCGCCCTGCCCGTAATATTGATCCTGTCCAGTTTCATCGGCGGCTGCGCCGGATCGACAGCCGGCGGCATGAAGGTGATCCGCTGGTTGCTCCTGTACCGGCAGGGGCTCAGGGAGGTACAGCGCCTCGTCCACCCCAGCGCCGAAACCCCGGTCAAACTGGGCTCGAAGGCCGTGC
The DNA here is from genome assembly GCA_047516145.1 of Gammaproteobacteria bacterium. Lineage (GTDB taxonomy): Bacteria > Pseudomonadota > Gammaproteobacteria > Steroidobacterales > Rariloculaceae > UBA6522. Next base: position 1,869 of record JAKZVH010000139.1, on the reverse strand, counting down.
CCCAGCGAGTTGTGGATGCGGTCTGGGGATTCTTTGCCGTCTACATCGTGGTGCTGGGCGTCCTGCTCCTGATCCTGATCGCCGCCGGACTGGACCAGGTGTCGGCCTTCGCGGGCGTGGCGGCGACGCTGAACAACCTGGGTCCCGGGCTGGGCGAGGTGGCATCGGGGTTCGGTGGCGTCGGCGTGGTGGGAAAATGGGCGGCCGTCTGCGCGATGCTCCTGGGCCGGCTGGAGATATTCACGTTGCTGGTGCTGTTCACCCCCACGTTCTGGCGGCCGTGACATGAGCATGGTGCAACGCCTGGAGGCTATACTGGCGCGCGGCGGCGACAGCGCGAGCCTGCGGTACGCGCTCGGTTGCGAGTACTTGAAGAGCGATGATCCCGCCAGTGCCGCCGAGCACCTGGGAGCGGCCGTGGTACTGGAGCCGACCTATTCGGCGGCGTGGAAAATGCTGGGGCGGGCACAGACCGATGCCGGGCTCGATGAACAGGCCATGGAGAGTTTTCGGCGCGGAATCCGCGTGGCGAGTGAGCGCGGCGACGTCCAGGCGGCCAGGGAGATGAACGTATTCTTGAACCGTCTGGAAAAGTCGGCTCGCAACTAGCCGCCCGTGGCGTAAGTCCGGCGGTCGCTGCACTGAACGTAACCAACTGATCCGATGCAACCGACATGCAACGACTGAAAGCGACGCTCGAACGATTCAGCGAAGTCTCGGGCTCGATCATGGCTTGGCTGACCGTGCTGATGGTGCTCGGGACCTTCGTGATCGTGGTGCTGCGCTACGTCTTCGACCTCGGCTGGATCGCGATGCAGGAAAGCATCGTGTGGATGCACGCGATGGTGTTCATGCTGGGGGCAAGCTATACGCTGAAGCGCGACGAGCACGTTCGCGTGGATATCTTCTACAGGCGCATGCCCGCCGACCGCCAGGCTTGGGTGAACATTGCAGGTACGGTTATCTTCCTGCTGCCGCTGGCGACGTTCATCGCCATCTCAAGCATGGACTATGTACTCACCTCCTGGGCCATCGGCGAGGCCTCACGCGAGGCCGGCGGGCTACCCTACCCGTTCGTACCCTTTCTCAAGAGCCTGATCCCGGCCACGGCGGCGATGCTGATCCTGCAGGGCATTGCCGACCTGATCGGCGCCGTGCTCGTGCTCACCGGGGCGATCGAGCCGAAAGCGGGGCCCGGCATGCCGCCGGTGAAGTGATCCGATGGAGTGGGTCGCACTGCTGATGTTCGCCGCCGCCGTGGTGGTGCTTCTGGGCGGATACCCGGTGGCCTTCTCCCTGGGCGGCGTCGCCCTGATGTTTGCCTGGATCGGGATGTTGCTGGGCGTCTTCGACGGCGCGTTCCTGGGAACGATGCCCAACCGGATCTTCGGCATCATGAGCAACGAGACGTTGATGGCCGTACCGCTGTTCGTGTTCATGGGCGTTACCCTGGAACGGGCGCAAATCGCCGAAAACCTGCTGGACAGCCTGAGCCGCCTGTTCGGCCGGCTCCGCGGGGGGCTCGGTATTTCAGTCACGCTGGTGGGCATGCTGCTGGCGGCGAGCACGGGAATCGTCGGCGCCACCGTGGTCACCATGGGGCTCCTGGCGCTACCGACGATGTTGCGCCGCGGCTATGACCCGGCCACCGCCACCGGCACCATCTGCGCCTCCGGAACGTTGGGCCAGATCATCCCACCGTCCATCATCCTGGTGCTGCTGGGCGACGTGCTCTCGTCCGCCTACAGCCGGTCGCAGCTTGACCGGGGCATCTTCTCGCCGGATACCGTGTCGGTGGGCGACCTGTTCGTCGGCGCGCTGATACCCGGGCTGGGCCTGGTGGCGCTGTACATCATCTACCTGCTGGTA
>JAKZVH010000138.1:0-2665 GCA_047516145.1 Gammaproteobacteria bacterium | reverse complement strand
GGCTCAAGGAGGCTGTCCCCGGCGCTGGCCGAATTCACCGCGTCGGTCTACAGGCAGCTCTGGCCGGGCTACGCACCCCACGAAGAGCGCCCGGACCGCCAGCAAGTCGACGAGATGCTGGAACAATCCATGTCCCCCATTCTCTGATCTACCTCGCTGGAACCTTGAGGCTGAACGACAATCAAGTTGGAGTAGGCGGGTACGGGGCGGGGGTGCAGTCGGTGGCAGGGAGGGCCGTGGCCGGCGCCCCGGACAAGCGCGGTCAGGCCGGCAGTGACGGCAGGTTCTCGGGGTACGTCCGGCGCACGAGGCGGTAGCCGCCGGTACAGGGCTCGACCGCGATGGTGTCCTGCCCCGCGAGATCGTGGCATTTGAGGGCCGCCAGCACGGCTAGCCGGTCAGCGCGGACCGGGATCGCCCGGTCGAGCGGGTTCGCGAACGCTCGCCGCCACGCGACGATCCCGCTCACCATGACCGCCGCGAAGGGCGGCTTGCCGAACGCCACCGTCAGAGCCATTCGGAATTTAGTGGCGCATTCCATTTCGTGTTGAATTGGCGCCCGTCCCATCCTGTCGATGCCGTTGAATAAAATGACACAGACAGCACGATATGGAGAGGATCGGAACCGCGATCACTCAGGCCATGGCCGGAAGGATCTACCTTTCGGGCACCCGTCCCTGAGGAACCTCGACGAAATATGCCTCAACAATTGCCGTGAGCGCCGTCTTGAGGACACCTGTTTCGGCAAACAGAGAATGGTGTTCATGGGCGTATCTCCACTCCACGAACAGATTCTTGTTTTGGTACAATGCGTCTCTTATGCCCGGATAGTACGGCGGCAATCCTGCCACCGGGCTTGGAACTTCCGGCATCCGTTGTTCAAGTCGTGTCCGCGCGTTCTCTCCCAAGGCATCGAACAGGTTCAGAAGATCGTGAGTTTGATCGGGCGGCCCGTCGCGTTCTCTACATTGCCATGCTTTCAAACCGATCTCGGCGGCGAGGGACAGTAGGATCGGGACCGCTACAGACGTTCCTTCGAACCGTGAACCGTCACTCTGTCCAGACATGTCAGCGTCGTCGAGATGTTCCACAAGCCGCCGCAGTTCGTTTGCCCGGATCATCATGAGATCGGGATGCCAGACGACCTCCCGTGTCATTCCACCCTCCCCGCTGACATCATTTCCGCCTGTTCGAGCCCTGTCCGCGTCGCCTGTTCCTGACATGACAGGGTCGAATATGCCACTAAACTCCGAACGGCTCTGCCACCGCCCCGTTGCCGGCGAACATCCTCTCGCCGTGGCGGTTGCCCTGGATCTGCGGGTGCCGCTCCGCCCAGCCCTTGCACGCGGGAGCGTTCACGAACGGGGACGCGGGTTCGGAGAGCTACCAGTCTGCTCCCGACCCCGCCGCCCCCGACCGTCAGCAGGCCCGGTTCCGCCTCCTGCGGGCGTTCCGGCGGAAGCGCGGCGCGGGCGGCAGGCCCCGGCAGCGGCGACCCGGTCGGCCGGAGGCATTGCGGACGGTCGGGCGGCCGCGCTAGACAGGGCGGGGGATCCGGGACGCCGCTACGGCGGTTCCGGCGGAATTCGGGAGATCGAGATGGTCACGGAAACGATGTCGCGACGCGGCGCCACCAGTACGGCGAAGCTGATGGCGCTGATGTGCGTCGCGGACTCGAAGCTGGGAAAATTCGGGGACGGCCGGTTGCCGGTTACCCGGACGGGCGACTATTCCGATGTGATGGTGGTGGACGCCGACGGACGGCTCATTCCATGGCAGCGCGTGGCTCGCATCGACGAGGACGAGATGCGCACGACGATGCGCGAGATCACGGACAGGCTGTACACGTATCTGCTGAACCTCGAGAGCACGGAGCTGGCGGCGCTGACGGATCATCGGCGCCAGGACATGTCGGATTGGGACAGGCCCAGAGAGGACCCGGGCCTGAAGAAGCAGATGGAGGTGCTCGCCAGCGGGGTGGTCGAGACCGGAGTGGAACCGGACGGGTCGCCGAGGGGGACGGAGGGTTGAGCGCAAGTCAGTCGATCATGCGCTCTTCGAGGATTCGGAAGCTGACGCTATAGAGCCTTCGTCCGCACTCTCGTGGGGAGACCGGCAACGCGCTCAACTGTCAGCGTGAAGGGTGCCGGAAACGTAGATTGATGCACCTTCGCGAGGACGGCGAAGGCCGTGCTGGAGGGCCGGGCGCTGGAGACGATCCCCATCATGGAGTATGTCTGGGAGAGGACCAACAGGGTCCTGGTGAACGAGGAAATGCTACGATGGCGTGGGTGAGCGGTCAGACGGCATGACGGGGAAGAGACTAGCGGCGCGTCCGGCGCGCTCGGGACACCGCGCCTCCGCGGCCGGATGGCCGACGTCATCGACCGAAGGCGTCAGGCGGCTCCTGGATGTGGAAACCGGCCGGTTCCTATTCGATGACGGACGTACGATGCCCCGGCGGCTGACCTCGAGGAAATCGCAACGCTACCGCCGGGTCGAGGGCTGGGCGGCTGCCGGCCAGGAGGCCGAATCGCATATGAGGCAATGAGGTCGTGGACCCGTCCGCGCCTTGCCCACATCCCCACAGGCGCAACAGCAGCAACAGCAAGATCGATTCAAGGGGATTCTGGCGGCCTGGGCATCAAGCGGAATACACCTAAAC
>JAKZVH010000137.1:0-2569 GCA_047516145.1 Gammaproteobacteria bacterium | reverse complement strand
GACCGCGGGGGTCGAGCCGCGGCGGGCGGCAATCGTAACCTCCGGGCTGTCAAAATCGTCAATCGAGAATCCTTCTGTCAATTGCCGGTTGGCGAGAATGGTCGCGCCGGAAAATGCGTAGGGCTCGGTGAAATTGACGGTCAGGTTACGTTGCGGCGTGACCGACAGGCTACTGATGATCACGTCGAACTTGCCGGCCACCAAGGCCGGTATGATCCCATCCCAGACGGTGGGGATGAATTCGACGTCCACACCCATGTCGGCTGCCAGCTTGCGGCCAACGTCGAGTTCGAACCCGATCAGTTCGCCGTTCCTGTCTCGCATCGACCAGGGCGTGAACAACGACAGCCCGATCTTGATGACGCGGCGGCGCTTGATCGTCTCGATGACGCTCTCCGCCGACAGCGCCTGGCGGGTATCCTGCGCCGGCGCCGGCGCGGCGGCGCCCGCCATCATGACGACCGCCACGGCCATTCCAGAAAAACGTCTTGCCGGTTTCATGCGATTCCTCTCTTGCGCGCGTGAATGAGGCACGCGGCTCATGATTTAACGGCGAACCTTCTCTCCAGGAAGGTCGCGAATATGGACAGCGCAAGTGTAACCGCCAGGTAAGCGGCGGCTACCGTGAACCATATCTCGAAGCTCAGGTAAGTATCGGAGATGATGTTCCGGCCGATCGTTGTCAATTCGGCCACCGCGATGACGCTGACGATCGCGGAACTCTTGACCATGTGTACCGCTTCGCCCGTCATCGGCGGAAGCAGGAACTTGATCGCCTGCGGCAGGATCACGAAGCGGTAGGCCTGGCTCGTGGACATGCCGACAGACCTCGCCGCCTCCCACTGCCCGACCCCCACGGCACGTATCCCGGCCCGGAAAATCTCCGACACCAGCGCCGCATGGTAAACGCCCAGGCAGAGTACCGACGCCGCGTAGCGATCCAGGTCGAAGATCGGCCCGAGCACGTAGTAGAAGAGGTACAGGAGAACCAGCAGCGGCATGTTACGGACGAATTCGAGGAAGACGACGGCCACCGCGGTTCCCACCACAAGCTTCGACAACCTGAGCAGCGCGACAACCAGGCCCGCGACCAGGGCCAGCAGGAAAGCTTGCAACGACAGCGTGAGCGTGCGCACCAGGCCGATGGAGATCTCGCCCCATTGAAACCCGTCGTCGGTCAGCCGGTAGAGATATTCCGGTATGCGGTACCACTGCCAGTTGTACCCCATCGCTTCGGCGCCGGTCAGGCAAAGCCTGATCGAGAGATAGATGACGATCAGGTACAGCGCCACGGGAATGGCCCGCGATTTGAATAGCTGCAGGATGCGAAGCAACCCGGCCGGGCGCACGGCGCCGCGCCGTGCGGCACGCCGGGATCTGACTGAAACTGTTCTTCGTGCCACCCGCTAGTGCTCCAGGATCTGCTCCAGGAACATCCGGCAGCGCTCGCTGGCGGGGTTCGAGAAAAACTTTTCGGGCCGAGCGGTCTCGACGATCTCGCCGTTGTCCATGAACACCATCGTGTCGGCGACCTTGCGGGCGAAACCCATTTCATGGGTGACGCAGACCATGGTCATGCCGCTATCCGCCAGCTCTACCATGACATCGAGTACTTCGTTGATCATCTCCGGATCGAGCGCGGACGTGGGCTCGTCGAACAGCATGATGCGCGGCTCCATGCAAAGCGACCGCGCGATGGCCACCCGCTGCTGCTGGCCGCCCGACAGCTCCGCCGGGTACTTGTCCGCTTGCTCCGGGATGTGGACGCGGTCGAGGTACCCGCGGGCGCGATCGACGGCCTCCGACCTGGATATCTTGCGCACGCGCATGGGACCCACTGTCAGGTTTTCGAGCACGGTCAAGTGCGGAAACAGGTTGAATTGCTGAAAAACCATCCCGACGTTCATGCGCAGTTCGCGGAGTTGCCGCGCCGTGCCGGTCAAGTCGATCCCGTCGACGATCACTCGGCCAGCCGATGGTTCCTCAAGGCGATTGATGCACCGCAGAAGCGTCGACTTCCCCGATCCCGACGGGCCACAGATCACGACGCGCTCGCCGGCGTGGATCGTCAAGCTGACATCGTTCAGGGCCTGGAATTCGTCAAAGAACTTGTCGAGGTCCCGTATTTCAATGATGGGTCGGCTGCCAGCCCGCATATCTCACCGATGTTCGTTACGAGGGCGCCGAGACGCCGTTTCTCCGACGCCGCATGCTCGCGGCTATCATATTGCGTTTGGTGGACAAACCATCCACCATGAGTTCTTATATTCTACTTCGCACGGATTGCCAGTACTGAAACCGTGCGCAAAAAATCAGGATCGTTCCATGCTGAATAACGCAATCGAAATCTTGAGGCGCGCCGGGTGCCGGGCGTCCCTGGGCGCGGCGGTTCTCGGCGCCGTCCTGGCCGCCGGCCCGCTCGCCGACCCCGCTTCGGCGCAGGGCTATTACGACGGCGAGACAATCACCCTGATCATGGGGTTGGACGCCTCCGCCGGCGGCACCACCGTGGGCCGATTGCTGGCGAAACACCTGGAGATGAACCTCAAGGGCAACCCCAACGTCATCG
>JAKZVH010000136.1:0-3531 GCA_047516145.1 Gammaproteobacteria bacterium | reverse complement strand
ATGGAAGTGAAGGCCGAAGACTGGCCGACCCCGGACCGCCGCGTCATTCGAGCTGCGACCCTGTGGGGTATCGGCCTTGTCGATCGCCCGGCCTACGACGAAGCGACCGCCGCGATCGCCAAGCGGGCGAAGGAAGCATGTCGAACGGCACCGCGACGCTGGCCCCTGGCCGTGTGAGCGCACTCCGCCGCTGGGCGCTCCGCAATCTCGTGGTCGCGGACGGACCCCGCGCCGGGCGACCATTCCGTATCGCCTCGCCACCGTGGGGCGAAGTGCTTGACGCCATGGATGACGCCACCCTGGAGCAAGTCACGATCCGCGGATCTGTGCAATCGGGCAAAACGGCATCCCTGATAGCCGCGGGCCTGGGCCATATGGCTGCTGGCCGGTCTGTGTTGATCTTCGAACCAGATGACCGATTGAAGCGGGCGCTCGCGGCCCGCGTGCTCGCCTGGGGCCGCCTGTGCAAGGACGAGATGGTCCGGCAAGCCTTCGAGCCGAAAAGGCCGCCCTTCGCCCGCACAACGACCGCTGGGGGCCGCCTGGAAGTCATCTCCGCACGCGAGGACGGGGCCGGCGTCATGAGGACGGCGGAGGTCGTCATCGTGGATGAGCTGCGATTGTTCCATCTCGATCTGCTGGGTGATCTTATCGACCGCATGGCCGCCTACGGCGGCAAGGGACGGCTGATCACCGCATCGAGCGCCGGATATCAAGACGAGTGCAAGACGACAACCGAGCTGGACAAGTCCGACTCCCGGCGCTGGTTTCTCAAGTGCCCCGAGTGCGGGCAGGCGAACATCGCGGACTGGCGAAACGTGAACTACAAGGCTCGCCGGTATCCGTTCTACGCCATGCCCTGCTGCGGATCGGCATTGGAGGGCATACCGTTCCGCCGAGCCGTCCAGGCGGGCACCTGGAAGCCGACCAAGGAACCGATGGTCCCTGCCACGAGGGGCTTTCACTTGGACGCCTTTACCTCGCCGTTCGAATCCTTGCGAACCATCGTCCGCCAGTGGAAGCGGGCCGACGCGCACCGCAAGCAGACCGGCAGCATGGCCGAAGTCATCTCGTTTCAAACCGGGCGCCTGGCCGTCCCGTACAAACCCGAGGCCGCGCAAGGTGTGACCCCGGAGGCGTTGCGGTCATCGTGCAGAGAGGACTACGACGCCGCCATGGTCCCGGCGGGCGCCGCCGTCATCGTCGGGGCCGTGGACGTGCAGGACAATCGCCTTGAGGCCGAAGTCTCCGCATGGGGACTCGTTGAAGTAGCGCGAGACGACGCCAGTCAATTGAAGGGCTGGGGTAGTCACGAATTCCGGGGCCTCCAACACGGCGGGCGCTGGTATCGGCTTCGCCGTTGGGCGCTGGAGTATAGCCGCTTCCACGGCGACCCCGGCTCGCCAGAAATTTGGGAACAACTCGCCAAGTTCCTGGAGCAGCCGCGCCCGCACGCCAGCGGCCCGCTGTTGCGCCCCGTTGTCGTCGGCATCGACATTGGCGGCCACTACGGCCCCCAGGTGGCCGAGTTCTGCAAGGTCCGGGGCCGTGGATATCAGCCGCTAAAGGGACTTCCCCCTCAACGCTACGGCGCGGTCCTGGCGCGTCGATCCGTGACCGCCGACAGTCTGGAAAGCTACGGCCCCGAGGGCTTGATGCTGATCTGCGGGAACGCCGGAAAGGCGTCATGCTTTTCCCTCATGCGGCAGTCAATCGCGGGCGTCGAGCCGCGCCCGATGGTCTGGCCGATGGACGAGTCCAAGTATGGGTTGGAGGAATTCGAGGGCATCGTTTCCGAAACCCTTATGCGGACCCTCGACAAGCGCACCGGCGCGACCCGCTTGATGTGGCGGAAGATCGCCCGCGCAAACGAACCGCTCGACGTGCTCGTGTACTCGCTCGCGATCGTGAGTCACCTGGGCTTGGGCTTCATGCTGCATGAGGCCGACGCCATCGCCCGCGCCGCCGCCGCCGAACAGGAACAGGAGAAAGCCGCATGACTCGCGCAACCGTTTACCGCCACATGATCGACTACGGCGAAGACCTCCACTGGGCGCCGCCTACCGGGGCCGTCGTCTTCTTCGCTTGGCTCAAGTTCACGGCCGACAATACCGCCATGCGATGGTGGCGGGTTGCGGGTTGGGATATCGCCAACGACTTGGCCTTGGTGCTACCGGACACACCCGCCGACGCAGGAGTATCACTCACAGGTGCCGAGGTCGAGATCGACTGGGCTGGCTTGGTGGCGCTTTTCGACGAATACGATTCACAAATTATCCAAATCTCGACGCTCGACGCCGACCGCCGGGCCCTCACGCGCGATGTTTACTCGCTGCCGGAACCCACCTCAGTCAACGTCAACACCATCGCTGCCCAGGAGCGCCAGGTTTTGAAATCGCTTTTGGAATTGCGCCTGGGGCTCGCGTCGATGAAAGGTGGCCAAATTAAGGTCACGGACCCCAGCGGCACCTCAGCTGAGCTTATGTCGTTGGCCGCCATCGACCGGCGTATTTCTGAGGTCCGGGCCCGCATCAGGTGGTTCGAATTGGCGGCGCAGGGTGTTGCCATGCCCGGCTTGGCCCTCTGGTAATCGGGCCGGAAGCCGTTAGCCAGGCGGCCGCCGGAAGGTGGCGAAATAGAGGGGCACGGCCGGGCCGCCGTTCTGAATCGCGCGGTTTCCTTCGGCTCCATCCTTCCGCGCGGCGGAACTACCCTCCGCCCAGCGGCGGCGCCCCTGCCGCAGTGATCACTTTAGCTTGGGCCTAATCCAACTTAGGGCCGCACTTGGCGTGTTCGCATTGCCTGATCATACGCTCGGGCACGTCCGGCCGGTGGCGTTTGCCCCACTGATCGGCCGCTTGGCGCGACTGAAACCCACGCGCTAACCGATACAGCATTTGCTCAGGTGCACCTTGACGCCGCGCCGGCGCCATAATCCAAACGTGAAAATGCGGGCGATTGGCCTTCATGCGTTGACATTGCGCAATCCGACTTGCGAATTGTCAACCCGCTGACTGGCACTATTCCTCGTCGCGTCGGGCTCCGAATGCGCCGACGATGTTTGACTGCTCGAAGGTGCCGGCCGCCTCAATGTGGGCAGGACCATAGAATCCGCCCTGGATGCGGTTCCCGACAAACCCGGCCTCGAATGTCCCACGTGTGCTGATTGGAACGTCGGTGAATGTCACCGTGGGCGTGGAGTGCGCCGCGCCGCGGTCGATGTTTTTGATGCTGCTGAACGCTACGTCGAGACCACCGGCGTTAATGTCGTAGTTCAGGGCGGCATCCCCCATTAGCCGGTCGCCTCGATTGCTCCCGGTGGCGGGGGTTCCCACCATGAGACCGAGCCACGTTGCGTTCCCGGTCGGCCGTGTCCCTGTGAGATCGCCTCCGGCCATTGCCAACCGAAGAGTAAAGTCCAGTGCAAAGTCTTGTACCTGCACTGTGCCTTTCTCGATATTCACCGAAAACGCGCCATGCTGCATCCACGCGCCAAGCGCGGTGTAGTCCGTGCCCGTCGTGGATGCGGTT
>JAKZVH010000135.1:0-10233 GCA_047516145.1 Gammaproteobacteria bacterium | reverse complement strand
AGGCACGCGGGCCCGAGCCCGATGTGGGCGTGAATCAAATCGCCCAGTTCCGCCCCGTGGGTGAGCGCGTTGGCCGCGGGCACCTTGAGCCGCTGCTCGATGATCTCGATGCCGACCTGGTTGTCGGTCGCCGGTCCGGTGATGGCGGCGGGCTCAAGCTCATACTTGTCGCGCAACAGCTTGACCCCGCCCCAGGCACCGACCGGGTCGTTGGCGCAGAGCACGACGGCGCTGAGCGCGCTGCGGACCTCGGGGTCCATGAGGGTGGCCTCGACGCCGTAAGCGCCGAGCAGTCCGTCGCCCAGTTCGAAGACGATCGCATCCGGCGTCTCCGCGGACAGCGTGTACAGGAGTTTGCGGGTCAGTTCCGGGGCGTTCGCGGAAGTCGTGCAGACGACGCCGTGATCCGAAAAGATTCCCGTATTGCGTGCGCCGGCATCCTCCATGACGAGGATGTCCCGCTGCAATGCCACGCCGGTGGCCTTGAATGCATCCACCGTCAGGCCCAACTGGCAGAACCGGCTGATCACGGCGCATACCGCGGCGGTCTTTCCCGAGTCCATACAGGTGCCGGCGAAAGCCACAACCGGGATGCCGGCAACGTTCAGGGGCGACGGAACGTCCACGGCAAGCCCCGCGACTCGCGCCGGCACGCCGATTCGCTCCCCCAGGAAGGGAAAATCCAGCACCACGCCGAGGACGCGGCAGTCGAAGGGACGGCCGAGGTTGGGGTTCATCGAGTCACAGACTCCGAGTACGCCGCCCAGGTTCAACAATTGCAGCGTGTCGCCGGGGGCGAGTTTTTCGGGCAGGGATCCCGAATACCCGAAGAGCGCCTTGCGGTGCCCCAGCGCTCCGACGATCACATCGCCGCGCTTGACCTGGGCCATGCGGCCGCTGGTCAACTCCAGCGTGTTGTAGCGGGATTTGTTGTTCAACACCTCCGCGGCGATGAGGACGCCCTCCTCGCTGGGGATGTCCGGGCTGATCCGGATCTCCCGCCCCAACTCCGCGGCGATGGCGACCGAGGCGATCTTGTCGACGATAACCTTGCGCATGGGTTAATCGCCTCCGCCGCGCGCGCGGGCCTGCAACACCCCGGGCAGTGCCATCAGCCGCGAGAATCCGACGGCGTCGGCGGCCGTCCATTCGCCGGCCGCTTCACCGTATCGGCCACGACTCGCGGCCATGAGTGAATGCGGCGACTCCACGCCGGTCACGAACACGCTGCCCGTGCGAAGCAGGCAATGGCTCGTTCCGGTGACCTGCGCCTGGGACGATGCCAGCAGCGCCTCGATATCGCGGCAAACCGGGTCCAACTGCTTACCTTCGTGGATAAAATCGCCGTACGCCTGGCTGACCTGGTCCTTGATGCGCTGTTGCAGGGCGGAAAGCGTCAATTTTTCAAGTTCCCGATGAGCCGTCAGGAGAATCTCCGCCGCCGGCGCCTCGAACGCGACCCGTCCCTTGGTACCCAAAATCGTGTCGCCCAGGTGGATTCCCCGGCCGACGCCGAATCGGGATCCGATCCGCTCCAGGGCTTCGATCAATGCCACCGGGTCGAGCCGGTCGCCGTCGACGGCAACGGGCACGCCGCCTTCAAACTTCAGCGTCAGTTCGCGGGGTGGCGCCGAATTGTCGAAGGCGCCGGGACTCAGAACCCAGGCGGTTTCAGGGATGGTTCCGGCCGAAACCAGCGTCTCGGTGCCGCCGATGGTGACGCCCCACATCCCGCGGTTGATCGAATAGGCCGAGCCCGCGGACGGACTCGGAAGCCCGCGTTCGTTCAGGTAGTCCAATTGATCCTGCCGCGCCCAGGCATGATCCCGCACCGGTGCCAAGACCTCCAGTTCCGGCGCCAATGTCTTCAGGACGATCTCGAAGCGCACCTGGTCGTTGCCGGCGGCGGTGCAGCCGTGGGCGACGGTTCCCGACCCGTACTCCCGCGCCAGTTCGGCCAGGCACCTGGCCTGGATACCCCGTTCGGCGCCGACGCACAGCGGGTACAGGTGCCCGCGGCGGACGTTGCCCATGATCAGGAACTTGAGCACGCGATCGAAGAAATCACCGCGGGCTTCCACGAGCACGTGATCCACGGCCCCCAGTCTGGCGGCGCGCTCGGCAAGGGCTTCGGCATCGGCCGCACCGATGCCGCCGGTATCGATCGTCGCCGTGACCACCGGTCGCCCGTAAGTCTCCTTGAGCCACGGCACACAGAACGACGTATCCAGGCCGCCCGAAAAAGCCAGCAGAATCGGTTGGTGCACGCCGCTCATGGGATTCCTCCCTTCTCCAGCGCCTCGTGCAGGCGGGCGCCCAGACGCCGTTGGGACCCCGCCCCGGAAGAAGCGACGAAAATCGTGTCGTCGCCGGAGAGCGTGCCGACCACTTCGGGCCAGTTGGCGCGATCGAGAGTCAGTGCCACGCGCTGGGCCGCACCGATGGCGGTATTTATGACCAGGAGATTCGGCCCCGCCGAACGGATATCCCGAATGAATTCCGCCACCGGGCGCAACGCCTGTTGGTTGATCCCGCCGCGAGGATCGGACAATCTGTAGCCCGCCCGCAGTTTGGCGGCCCCCAGATCGCGCAGGTCGCGGCTGACGCAGGATTGCGTCGCATCGAGCCCCTGTGCGCGGAGCAGTCGAACGAGTTCGGACTGGCGCCGGATCACGTGGCTCTCCAGCAATTCCGCTATGGCGCGGCGGCGACGTTGTTGGTTGGTGACGGTGGGCATGGTCGGACGCTTTGCATAATATTTCGCATAGACTAATCATTATGTCAAATAGATGCAATGACTACAGTTCACGGGAGCCTGTCGGCAGCGATCGACCAAGGGGCAATATCCATGAATACCATTGAGATCAGTAGCGGAGAAAACCCGGCCTGGAGCGTCGTTTTCCTGCATGGCCTGGGGGCGGACGGTCACGACTTCGAACCGCTGGCGGGAGAACTGGACTTGCCCGCGGCCGTGCGCTTCGTATTCCCCCATGCGCCGGTTCAACCGGTCACGATCAACGGCGGGTTTCCCATGCCTGCCTGGTACGACATTCTTACGCTGGATTGGAATGGGCCGGAGGATGCTGCCGGAATTCGCGACGCCGCCACCGGACTGCGGCGCCTCGTCGAACGCGAGGAGGAACGCGGCATACCCTCGGACCGCGTGTTCGTTGGCGGGTTTTCGCAAGGAGGCTCGGTGGCCCTCTACGCGGGCCTGCGGTATTCCCGGCCGCTGGCCGGCATCGTCGCGCTGTCCACCTGGCTGCCGCAGCCGGCAACGCTTCCCGCGGAGCGCACGCCCGCCAACCGGGCCGTACCGGTATTCATGGCTCATGGCACCGGGGATGCAACCGTTCCCCTGACCTACGGCAGGCACTCCCGGGACCGGCTCCGCGAACTGGGCCACGGCGTCGAATGGCGCACGTATCCCATGGAGCACGCGGTCTGCGCCGTGGAGATTGCCGATCTCAACGAATGGCTTGCAGCCCGCCTGCAGGCGCCATCGAGAAGCTGAATTCAACCTCGCCGGCACGCGCGCCGTCGGACCGGAAGCGCCGCTCGAAGAACCGCACTTCGCCCGTTCGCGCAATCAGTACCACCGCGGAGGAGCGCGTTCCGTAACGTTCGTCCAGAGCGAAAACCCTGCGGGTGCGCCAGTGCACGGTGCCCGCCCCTTGCCCCACGGCCAGTTGCTCGCGGTACTCGAGCATTTCGAACAGACGCCGGACCAGATCTCCGGGCGCAGGCGGGTCCCGGAGTATGGCGGCAAGCCGGGATTCGGCGAAATCCACTTTCGGCCAGGGCGTACCCATCGAAGCATTGCTCAGGACGTGGATGCCCGCGGGCAAGCGCCGTGCCCGGGACCCGTTGGTGGCATGGCAGAGCCGCTCGCCGTCGAAGAGCAACAGGTTATAGGGTCCGTATTTCTGCGGCGCCGAAATCAGGGACTCGCAAAACCCCGCCGGTGAACGCCGCGAAACCAGATAGTCGCTCACCAGGTGACCCCTGGATCCCGGGAAGGTCCGCGCCACGGCTGTGGGCCGGTTGGTGACCGCGGCCAGCCTCCCCTGCCGGTTCACAGCCAGCCAGCTCCCTCCGGCTTCAAGGTCGCGACCACCGAGGATGCCGTGCGGATCGACCCACCAGTCGGTAGCGGCGGTAGCCCGGCGGTGCGATTCGTCGCGGTTGGCTGCAACGACCAGGGACCAGGGCTCGCAGACGCCGGCGGCGAATGCGGCAAGACACACGGACGTTATCCCGCCGCCAGCCGGGGATTGCAGGCGCCGCGTTGCGGCGGGAAACGCAGCGTCAGACAGGCCGGGCAGGCACTTCGCGGCAGCGCGAGTTGATCGTACACGTAGGCGATGGAGCAGACATCGCAATGCGCCAATCTCAACTCGTCGCCACGGCGAATACTCCGTATGAGGTTCCAACCCCACTCGAATGTGAGGGTCGGGTTGGCGACCACCATGTTGTGCGTCTCGAAACACTGGCAGAATCGATGGCCCTGATCCACGTCCCCCTTGAGATGCGGTCCGGGCGGATTCTCGATCGAAACCAGTCCGTTCGCCAACAGCAAGTTCACGAAAGCGCCGGACTCCAGTGCTCGCGCCGGAGAACGAATGAGCGGTCCGATCTGAGTGGGCGATTTGCCGCGCCGACGCTTCACGGGCGCGCCGTCAACGAACTTGAAATAGCTGGTGTAGAGCTTTCGGATTCGGTCGTCGCTGAGGCCGGTCCAATAGCGGATTGTTCCTGTGCGCGCCTCGTGCCGGATCATGCGCATGGCCAGTTCGAAGCGGTTACGTTCCGCCCTATAGCGATTGTCCGTGGCCCTCATTGTCGTTTCCCTACGCATCGTACAGTTTCTGGATATTAGCGCAGGTCGTACTTTCTTGGTATTTTACGTTTATGCACAAACCGGGCACAAACGACTCACGTGTTCAACATTCGAGTCCGCTTCCGGAAGACCTGAGAGTCATTCAGGAATTGAATTTGCTGTTCCTGATCCTGTTGCAAAACCGAGCAAAGCGGGGTTCGGAATGCTTCGGTATGGCTGCACCGGTCAGCCGCCGGATTCAACACGCTTCCCACGCGGTCCTGCATGGCGTGTCGGCATTTCCGAGAACGATATTCGTGCTCAACGTGGACTGCGTCAGGTCGGGGCCCACGATTCCCGGGGAACGCGACGAGCACACGCGCTGGGCGCGGCATGGACTGGCCTTTGCGGCCCTCCACACGGCCTGGATCATGGCGCGGCAACGCAGATTCCTCGTCAGGGTGTTCTTCGGCTTGTCGGACCCCGAAATCCTCTACCTGGGCACGCTTTCGATTGCGAAGTTGCAAGAGCTGGCGGAGAATTCCGCCCTGCTGCGATGCGCGTTCCCGGACGCCATCGGATTGTGGACCCGGCTATTGCAACATGCCAAACAGGAAGTGCCCGCCACATTGAAATTGCTCGGCTTGCAGCCGCAACTCACTCCGCGCGTCGACGAACAACGCAGATCGTATCCTCCCCCCCGAATCGCCTGACGGTTCCACCCGGGCCAGCGCCACCCCCGGCCGCGGATCCGCTCGCGCCCTCTCAACAAAGTTCGGTGCAAAGGGCGAGCATGGTGCGCGCGGATGAGATATGCGAGCAGGCTAAGTAGAATAGCTGGAGGATTTGACGAACGAACAGGCAACTGGCTGGAGACCCGGAAATTGGATGCCCTGGAGCTGAAACAACTACGCAAGATTTATCCGAATGGCGTGGAGGCGCTTTCCGGAATCGATCTGCGCGTGACGCAGGGCGACTTCTTCGCGCTGCTCGGGCCCAACGGCGCCGGCAAGACCACGGCCATCGGCATCATCACCTCCCTGGTCAACAAGACCAGCGGCAGCGTATCGGTGTTCGGGTACGACCTGGATCGGCACCGGGAAGCCGCGAAGGCCTGCGTCGGCGTGGTTCCGCAGGAATTCAATCTCAATGTATTCGAAAAATGCTGGAACATTCTGATCAATCAGGCCGGCTACTATGGTGTGACCCGCTCCGTCGCAATGCGGCGAGCGGAGAAATACCTGAAGGAATTGCACCTGTGGGATCGACGCGACGAAATTGCGCGGACGCTCTCCGGGGGCATGAAGCGGCGCCTGATGATCGCCCGGGCATTGGTTCACCAGCCCCGGCTGCTGATCCTCGACGAGCCCACCGCCGGCGTGGATATCGAGATCAGGCGATCCATGTGGGACCTGATGACCGAGCTCAATGAGCTTGGCATGACCATTATCCTGACCACCCACTACCTGCACGAGGCGGAGAGCTTTTGCCGCAACATCGCGATCATCGACGAGGGCCGCATCATCGAGAACGACTCCATGGTCAACGTGGTGCGCAAGCTCAAGCGGGAGGTGTTCGTGTTGACGCTGGAGGACTCCTTGTGCGAGGCACCGGTGCTGCCAGGGTACGAGGTCCGGCTGCGCAACGCGCACGAGATCGAGGTGGAAGTCGTTCAGGAACAGGGCCTGAATGCGCTTTTCGAGGTGATCTCGGCGCGCAACCTCCACGTCACCAGCATGCGCTCGCGTTCGAACCGGCTGGAAGAACTGTTCATGCGCCTGGTCGACGAAAAGGGGCAGGCGCCGACGGACGGCGACACGCCGCGCATCCCGGAAACCGGCCAGGCCACCGGGCTGCAACGCGCTGCGGATAGAAGCTGATGTCCGCCATTCCCCCCTTGGCCACGTCGACGACGCCCCCCGCGCTCAACCTGTTGCAGGTCAACCTGGTTGGACTGGCCACCATCGTCCGCAGGGAAATTTATCGGATCGCCCGTATCTGGATACAGACCATCGTGCCGCCGGCGATCACCATGACCTTGTACTTCATCATCTTCGGCAGCCTGATCGGCCAGCGCATCGGCGACATGGGCGGGGTGCCCTACACCACGTTCATTGCCCCCGGGCTGATCATGATGGCGGTCATCACCAACTCGTTCGGCAACGTGGTGTCCTCGTTCTTTTCCGGGAAGCTGCAACTGCACCTTGAGGAGATGCTCGTGTCGCCATTGTCCTTTACCACCATCATCGCCGGTTACGTGGTCGGCGGCGTGGTGCGGGGACTGGCGGTGGCGGCGCTCGTCACGGTGGTGGCGTCGCTGTTCACGGATCTAAGCGTTGCCCGTCCGCTGGTCACCGTCTCGGTAGTGGTATTGACGGCCATGGTCTTCTCATTGGCGGGCCTGCTCAATGCCATCTTTGCCAGTAACTTCGACGACATCACCATCATTCCCACATTTTTCCTGACGCCGTTGACCTACCTCGGCGGGGTGTTCTTTTCCATCTCGCTGCTGTCGCCATTCTGGCAGAACGTATCGCTGGCCAATCCCATTCTTTACATGGTCAACGCATTTCGATACGGCATGCTCGGGTCGTCGGATATCCCCATCGGCGTGGCCTACGCCATCATATTGACTGCCCTGGTGGTCTTGTTCCTGACCGTTCTGACACTGCTGCGGAAGGGGATCGGAATTCGCTCGTGAGTGCGGTATCGGGTATCAGAACCACGCCCCGTAGACCAGGCGCGCCGCGGTCACCAGCAGCAGCACGCGGATCGGGACGCTGAACAGTTCCGGGCGGATGAATTGCCGCAACCAGTTCCCTACCGGTATGCACGCCATGGCCGGCACGACGGCAAGCGCGCTTTGCCCGAAGAGAAGCGGCGAGTAGGCCTGCAGCGATCCCAGGATGATCAGATGGGTCAGGGATAGCGACATGAAGACCGCCGAAAAGACGAAGACGTAGGTGCGCGGCGTCGTGCCGAGGGCATCCACGTACGGCACGATGACCGGGGCGCAGATGCCCGTCGCGCCCTGCAGCGTGCCGGAGAGAAATCCCACGGGCGCCGCCAGCCGGCGCCGGGCGGGTTTTGACAGCGACAGTGTGGGGTGGACGAACCGCAGCACCAGGTAGGCGAGCACCCACAGGGCCAGCACCGTGGCCAGAAACCGCTCGCTGGCACGATAGAGCACCGCGGCGCCCGCCGCGATGCCGGGAATCCCGGCGATGGCGATCCGCGGAACTTCCGGCACGTCCCCACGGCAGTCCCGGAGCCGCCACGCGAGCCAGAGGTTGGTCGCCAATGTCGGCAGCACCATGACCATCACGGCTGTTTCCACCCCCAGGAAGATGGCCATGATCGGCACGGCGATTCCGGGCAACCCGAGCCCGGTGAGGCCCTTGGTCAGCCCCCCGGCCACAAGCGCCAGCACGATGACCAGCCAGGCATCCCACGCCAACTCACCCACGATGCGACACTGGCGCTAGGTCGCGCCTTGGCATGCTCGCGTACAATGGGGTCTCCTTGACCTGACCGACGGACTCTGGAAGGATTCTATGCAAACGTTTGCAAGCATGCGAGTATCCGAGCCGCCGGGCGAATGAAACGGTGCCCGGGGCGGCGCATTGTTGGTGAGATTTCCGGGCTGAATTGGAATGATCGACCTCGCCACCCGGGCGCAAGGCGGTCGCGCCGGGGAGCACCCGACGAAAACGAGAGGTGAAGAAGATGAGGAACCCCAGCGAATGGCACGGCGGATTGAGGCTGACAGTCCTGATCGCCGCGGCGGCAGCGCTCGGCGCGTGTGGAGGCAGTGCGGACAACGGCGGCGCCCAGCCGGCAACGAGCGATCCCTATGTCATCAAGTTCCCCCACGTCACCGCACCCGGAACGCCCAAGGGCCGTACCGCGCAGCGTTTCAAGGAACTCGCCGAGGAACGCTTTCCCGGCCGCGTCGTGGTGGAAGTCTATCCGTCCAGTCAACTCATGAACGACGACGACTCGCTGGAGGCGCTGGCCTTCGGCGAGATCCAGATGATCGCCGTCTCGCTCTCCAAGTTCGACCGGCTGACCAAGGCGTTTCAGATCTTCGACCTGCCCTTCCTGTTCCCCGATCTGGCCGCGGTAGAGCGGTTCCAGGCCAGCGACTACGGGCAGGATTTGCTCGATGTCATCACCGACAAGGGCTATCGGGGTCTGGCGTACTGGCATAACGGCATGAAGCATTTCACCGGACCCAGGCCCATGCGGTCCCCGGATGACGCCCGCGGACTGAAGTTCCGCATCATGGAATCCGACGTTCTCCAGGCACAGGTCCAGGCCATCGGCGCGAACCCGCAGAAGATGGCGCTGGGCGAGGTGTACCAGGCGCTGCAAACCGGCGCCATCGACGCCCAGGAGAATACCTGGTCGAATATCTACTCTTCCAAGTTCTATGAAGTACAGCCCTACGTGATGGAAACGAATCACGGCTATGTCGGATACCTGGTGGCCG
This sequence comes from Gammaproteobacteria bacterium, assembly GCA_047516145.1. Classification (GTDB taxonomy): domain Bacteria; phylum Pseudomonadota; class Gammaproteobacteria; order Steroidobacterales; family Rariloculaceae; genus UBA6522. Next base: position 922 of record JAKZVH010000135.1, on the reverse strand, counting down.
TGAATCCGCAGTTCTGGGGTTCGCTGCCGGAGGACCTTCGCATCGGACTGGAGGAGACCGTGGCCGAGGTAACCGCGTGGGGCAACGCCCAGGCCGCGGCCATCAATCAGGAAGCCCGCGGGCTGGTTGCCGATTCCGGACGCACCGAAATCGTCGGCCTGACACCGGAGGAACTGGCGTCCTGGCGGGAAACCATGGAGCCGGTCTGGAAGCAGTTCGAGCAGGAAATCGGCGCGGAACGGATCGTCGCGGCCGCCGCTCGCTAGCCGCGGCCCCGGCGCCGGCGAGCCATGTCCCTCGGTACTCGCATCCGCGGCGCCGTCGATCGCCTGGAAGAGGCATTCATGGCGCTGGCCCTGGCGTTCATGACGCTGCTCACGTTCATTCAGGTGGTCCTGCGCGAATTCGGCATGGGCTGGGTGTGGTCGCTGGAAGCCACCACCTATACCTTCGCCTGGATGGTACTCGTCGGCATGTCCTACGGCGTCAGAACCAGGAGCCATATTGCGGTTGATCTGGTCGTGAGGAAACTGCCCACCGCGCAACGGCGGCTTGTGGCCCTGGTAGCGGTGGCTCTGTGCCTGGCGTACTGCGGGTTCATGTTCTACGGCGGCAGCATCTTCGTGGACCGCCTGATGGTTTTGGGCAACAACGCACGCGACGTGCCGCTGCCGCGCTGGCTGTTGACCGGCATCATGCCCGTGGCATTCGCGCTGCTCGCGTATCGATTCATCGAGGTCGGCTGGGCGGTGATCGGGGGCGGCGATACCAGCCTGACCGCCGACCACGGCGCTTCATCCCCCGTGGAGGGACGCGAGCACAGCCCATGAGCGCGCTGTTCCTGGTGGCGATTCTGTTCGTCTGTCTCGCCCTGGGAATCCCGGTGGCAATTTGCCTCGGGCTCGCCAGCATCTCCACGATC
>JAKZVH010000134.1:0-6645 GCA_047516145.1 Gammaproteobacteria bacterium | reverse complement strand
TCGACGGCGGACCTCAGGGCGACGACGAGCAACACGGCGATGATCAGCAACGTCATGGGCACGACGACGGCGAGCCGGTTGGCTGCCGATTGCAGGTGCTGGTAGGTGCCGCCGTACTCAATCCAGTAGCCCGCGGGAATCGGTACTTGCCTTTCCACGGCAGCCTGCACGTCCGCAACGAAGGAACCGAGATCGCGGCCGCGAACATTGGCGCTGACGACCACGCGTCGCTTGCCGTTCTCCCGGAGAATCTGGTTGTAGCCGGTGACCAGCTGGATCTCGGCAATCTCGCGCAGCGGCACGTAGCCGCCGCCGGGTAGCGGGATCGGCAGCGCCGACAGGCGATCCGGGTCGGAGCGCAGCTTCTCGGGCAGGCGTACGACGATATTAACCCGGCGGTCGCCCTCGTAAAGTACTCCGGCGCTGACGCCGCCCAGTGCCGTGGCAACGACATCCTGCAACTCTACGGTTGTCAGGCCCAGGCGTGCGAGGATCTCGCGCTTGGGGGTAACGGTGAGAACAGGCAGCCCGGTGGCCTGCTCCACGGCCACGTCCGCCGCCCCGGGGACAGCACCGATGGCCTGTTGAAGTTCGTCACCCAGGCGGATCAATTCGTCAAAGTCGTCGCCGAATACCTTGACGGCCAGTTCGGTGCGCACGCCTGCGATGAGCTCGTTGAAGCGCATCTGAATGGGTTGCAGGAACTCGTATCGATTGCCTGGAATCGGCGTCACCAGCGCTTCCAGATCCGCAACGACCGTGCTCTTCGGCTTGCCAGGATCGGGCCACATGTCGCGGGGTTTCATGATGATGAAATTGTCGGCGACGCTCGGCGGCATCGGATCCGTCGCCACCTCGCCGCTGCCGATCTTTGCAAAGACGCGTTCCACTTCCGGCATATCCCTGATCTTCGCTTCCAGCTGTTGCTGCAGTTCGATAGCCTGCTGCAGCGACGTACCGGGGATGCGTAGCGCATGCATCGCGATATCCCCTTCATCCAGGTTGGGCACGAATTCGGTGCCCAGCCGGGCGCTCATCAGGCCGCCGGCAATGACGAGGACCGCGGCCGCGCTCACGGTGAGCCAGCGGAACCGCAGCGAAAAACCGAGTACGGGCCGATAGATGCTGCGGACTGCGTCCACAAGGGGGTTCTTTCGGCTCGCAACCGGGCCACGGAATAGCAGCGCAACAGCGGCAGGCACGAACGTGACCGACAGGATCATGGCGCTGATGAGCGCAATCACCACGGTCGTCGCCATGGGATGGAACATCTTGCCTTCGATTCCGGTCAGCGCAAAGATCGGGATGTATACGGCCGTGATGATGCCGACGCCGAACAAAGCGGGGCGCATGACTTCGCCGGTGGCCTTGTGGACGATGCGAAGGCGTTCCGCCGGGGCCTGTGTGCGGCCTGCTTCGCTCAGTCGGCGCAGACAGTTTTCCACGATGATGACTGCGCCGTCGACGATCAGACCGAAATCCAGCGCTCCCAGACTCATCAGGTTGGCGCTGACGCGGTTCTGTACCATCCCGGTGATGGTCATCAACATCGCCAGTGGAATGACCGCGGCGGTGAGCAGCGCAGCCCGCACGTTGCCCAGCAAGAGAAAGAGCACGACGATGACGAGCAGGGCGCCTTCAAGAAGATTTGTGCGCACGGTCGTCAGTGCCTGGTCGACGAGTTTGGTTCGGTCGTAGACCGCCGTGGCCACGATGCCGGGGGGCAGGCTGGGTTGAATCTCTTCCAGTTTGGCGGCTACGGCGCTGGCCACGGCCCGGCTGTTTTCGCCGATCAGCATGAACACCGTGCTCATGACGACCTCGCGGCCGTTCTGGGTCGCCGCTCCCACGCGCAGTTCCTGACCGAGGCCGACGGTGGCCACGTCGGCAATCCGCACGGGAATGCCGTCCCTCTCGCTGATGACCACGTCGGCCAGATCCTGTGGTTCCTCCGCGCGGCCCGGAACGCGTATCAGCCATTGCGCACCGTTGTACTCGATGAACCCGGCGCCGCGGTTATCGTTGTTCTGCCTGAGGTGGGTCAATACGTCGTTGTAGGTTACGCCAAACGCCAGGAGCCTGGCCGGATCCGGCGCCACGAGGATTTCCTTCTTGAAGCCGCCGATGGGGTTGACCTCGACCACGCCGGGCACACGCAGCAACTGCGGCCGAATGATCCAGTCATGTACCGTGCGCAGATCCGTAGGGGTCACCGGGGTCCCGTCGGCATTGAGCGCGCCGGGCTCGGAATCCACCGTGAACATGAAGATCTCGCCCAATCCCGTCGCGATGGGGCCAAGTGCCGGGTCAAGCCCTGCTGGCAGCGCGGATCGGGCAGCGTTTAACCGTTCGCCCACCAATTGGCGGGCGAAGTAGATGTCGGTACCTTCCTGGAAGATCACCGTGATCTGGGAGAGGCCGTAACGCGACAGGGAGCGCGTGTAGTCCAGTCGCGGCAACCCGGCCATGGCGTTCTCAATCGGAAAGCTCACCCGCTGCTCGACCTCAAGCGGGGTGTAGCCGGGCGCCGGGGTGTTGATCGTCACCTGTACGTTGGTGATGTCGGGGAGCGCGTCGATGGGCAGGCGGTCGAAATTCCATACCCCGAGCCCCGCGAGCATCAGCACGAGAACGAGAATCAGGCCGCGCCAGGCGATGGCAAAACGCAGTATTCGTTCGAGCATCGTCCGCTCCTAGGCACCTGCCGAGTCAGTTCGCATCGGTTCAGCGTGTCCCATTGGTTCAGTGATCGTGGGATGCGCCGGCCTTCTCGATGTCGGCCTTGATGACATAACTGTTCTCGGTCACGTAACGGGTGCCGGGGTCCAGGCCCCCCAGGACTTCGACCCAATCGTCCTCCGCCCGGCCCAACTCCAGCATGCGGACCTCGTATTCGTCGCCGACCTGCGCGTACACCACGGTGAAGTCGCGAAAGCTCTGCAGGGCAGTTCGCCTGACAGCCAGCGGGACCCGGTACTCGGCAATGGTGGCATCGGCGGTCACGAACATGCCGGGGACCAGCGAACCGGCGCGGTTGTCGAGCACCACTCGCGCGGCGACGGATTGATCCGCCGCGGAGAATACGTTGATGTACGATACGGCGCCTTCAACCGGCGAGCCGCCGGTGGCCGGCGTCACAGCCACCTTCGTGCCCACGTCCATACGCCCCCGGTCGCCCGGAAATACCGACAACTCGGCCCAGACGGAAGATGTATCCACGATCGTGAACAACCGCCGTCCGTCCGTTTGCTCGCCGGCGTTGGCGACGCGCTCGCTGATCACTCCGGGAATGGGGGCATTGATCGCATAGGACTGCAGACTCTCATTACTCTCCACCGTGGCAAGTAGCTGTCCCTCTGCCACCGTCTCGCCCGGCATTGCGTGGACCGAGCGAATCGCGCCGTCAAATCGCGCGCTGACCTCTCGCACGCGGTTCGTATCCGGAACGATGCGGCCGTAGAGCGTCGCGATCTCCGCGATCGTGGCGGGTCCGGCGATTTCGGTTCGCAGCTCGAAGGCTTCAGCCATCTCCCGCCCAATGCGTGTGCGTCCCTCGAAGCTGTCGTACTCCCAGCGGTATGACTGCCCGCCGTACGACGCGCTCGCGTTCACGGAGAACGAGTGGGGTTCATAAACCAGCGATGTACCGCGAAGATAGTCGTCCACGGGGCGAAAGTCGTGCGCATCGATGCGATTCCCCAGGCGGGTCAATTCCACTCGCAAGGCGACTGCGCGGGGATCGAGTGCTCGTGGGCCTGAAGCGGGCCAGGCGCGAAATTCGGGAGGTACGCCGGTTTCGAATACCGCCAGTTCAATGGCGAAATCGCCGTCCCTGAGCATCCGGCCATTGTTCGGGCCGCGTTCGAAGGTTTCCTGAACTGCCAGTGTGTCAGGGAACTCGTTGGCGGGCGGCACGTCGCCACAGCCCCCGAGCACCGGCAGCAGGCTTGCGAGCACGTTCAGTCTGGACTTCATGATTGGCCTCACTGTACCGAGGTCGGCGGGGAATAGGATACGCCGGTTAATCGCTCGATCTCGACGGCCAGTTCGTGGGCAGCGACGCTGGATTCGAGCCGCTCGCCATTGGCCTCCAGCAGCTCCGACTGCACCGCGCTCAAGTCAAGGTAGCTGCTGCGTCCGAGGTCATAGGCACGGCGCGTATCCGCGAGCGCGCTTTGCAGCAGCGGAACCAGATCGTCGCGGAGCGTTGCAGCGACTTGAATATGGTGGAGGAGTTCCTGGTTCAGGACGAACAGGGACGTCTCGATGCGGACCCGGGTGGCGTTGGCCTCGCCGTGGGTGCGGGCCATGTCGGCGCGAAGTTCCGCGATTCGTCCCCGATATCGGTCGCGCGTGCCGAACGGGATTGTTATCCCGCCCACCAACGCGAAGTCGTCGCTCGTCTCTACGCGCCGAACGCCTGCATAGGCGCGCAAGTCAGGCCGATTACGCGCCTCGGCGACGCGCATTTCCGCCTCCGACACACGCTGCTGGGAAACGAAGCGGGCGAGATCCGGATTTTGCTCCATTCGCGACAGGAGCATCGGCAGAGATTGCTGAGCCGGCAACGTTAGCAGATCGCCGGCGACTGTTTCGAAGTCCGGTTCGGTATCGCCCCACTGCGCGCTCAGGCGGTGATATGCGGAGAGGAGTTCATGAGTGTAGTTCTCCTCCAGGAGTTCAGCCCGCACCAGACCGGCCTCGGCTCGGGACAGCTCTGCCTGGGGTGCACGGCCGGCTTCGACGCGGCCGCGAACCGCCGCGATGGTCTGTCGGGCCAGGCGAATTCCCTCTGCGGCGTTCACCAGGCGCGCTTGGTAGGCCAGGCATGTCAGGAACTGTCGGGCCGTCTCGGCGGCGGCATCGAGCTGCATGATCCCTGCTTCAGCCGTTCTTAGCTCGACGCCGGTGAGCGCGGCATCGATTTGCCGCCGGCGTACGCCGCGTTCCAGCACCCAGGCGATCGTCACCGTCGTTTCGGCACTTCGAAGATCGCGAAGGTCGCCGGTTCCCAAGGCATCATTGACGGCGATGCCAAGTTCCGGGTTAGGGGCGATATGGGCTTGTTGCAGTCGCCCCTCCGCAGCCTGGATCTGATGTCCAAACGCCACAAGCCCCGGGTTTTCAGCAAGTGTTCGAGCCAGCGCCTCCGCGAGTTCGATGGCCGAAGCTGCATCCGCAGGGCCGGACTGGGCCGAAGCCGAGGGCACGAAAAACAACGGAATCAAGCACGCCCACGAGTGGCGCACGAATCGGTCCAACATCAGAACGAAACTCCCAAAACCAATCTGGCACACGCGCCGAGCGGCGCGTGAAAGAATCGGAGACCCGGCGCCAACTCCGTTAGCGTCAACAGCCTCCGAGCCGCGTGCAGACTAGGAAACGGCGGGAGGGGCGCGCAGGGGAGGGCGCCAGCGCCATTTGAGCGCCGCGGGCTGCGGCGCGGAAGTGACCGGAACGGCGTGCTCGGTCGGCATCCGGCGGATGAGCAAGCCCTGGCGAATATCGACGTTGAGATCCGAAAGCTTCCATTTGCCGGAGCTGATCTCCGCAATGGAAATGTCCGCGCTGCCGCCATGTGCGGGTTCAGGGTCGTCGGAATGCCCGTGCGCGACCGATTCCGGGTGGTGTGCGTGGGTGGCATCGCCATGGCTGTGGAGCGCCTGTTTGTGCACGTGCACGCCCCGCGGGTCGCCGACATTACCGTCGGCATCCACGTGCACGTGGAGACCTCCAAGCTGCACGGCGAGGAAACTCAAGCAAGCGGCCAGCAGAATCGAGGGACATGTTCGAAGCATCGTCAAGATCATATCACGCGACCGGGAGATCGGGGTGGCCGTACACCGCGGTACATCGCGTCGTAGCGGACCGCTATTCGGAAGCTCCGGAGTCGCTCGCGACATTGTTGACGAAGTAATCTTATTGTACTAGTCTACTAGGACACTAAGATTGAGGGCGAAGGAATGCTTGAGGCAAGGCAACTGGGCTTCGGCTACGGAACGCAGCCGCTGTTCGTCGACACCGAGTTCACACTCGCGCCAGGCAATATCTACGGACTGCTGGGCCTCAACGGTGCCGGCAAATCCACCTTGTTGCGGCTGATGACCGGGCTGCTGTTTCCGAAGGCGGGACGGCTTCGGGCATTGGGCCACGACCCGGCGCGGCGCGACCCGAGTTTTCTCGCCGACATTTTCATGCTGCCCGAGGAACTCAATGTTCCGGGCATCACCGGCGAGCAATATGTCGCAATCCGTGCTCCGTTTTATCCGCGCTTTGACCGCGCGCACCTGGAGCATTGCCTTCAGGCGTTTGAAATTCCCGGGGACAAACGCCTGACGAAGCTCTCCCACGGGCAGCAGAAGAAATTCCTGCTGTCATTCGGACTGGCGTGCGAGGCGTCGTTGCTGTTGCTGGACGAGCCGACCAACGGACTGGACATTCCGTCCAAGGGTACGTTCAGACGTCTTGTTGCCGAGGCGTTGAGCGATACACGGATATTGGTGGTTTCAACCCACCAGGTGCGCGACGTGGAATCGCTGATCGACCTGATCGTGATACTCCATGAGGGGAGGGTGTTGCTGAATTGCAGTGTGGCTGAGGCAACCGGCAACCTGCGGGTCTCGGTTACCGCTAGCCGCCCGGAGA
>JAKZVH010000133.1:0-19817 GCA_047516145.1 Gammaproteobacteria bacterium | reverse complement strand
GACGTTGAGGTTGCGCTGGCGCAGTTGGTGGATCAGGGCCGAGGTGACGAACGTCTTGCCGATCTCTGTACCCGATGCGGTGATGAAGAACTTCGTCATTCGGTGTTGACGACTGCAGCGACTGCCGCGGCCAGGCGGTCTACGTCGTCCTTGCGATGGCAGGCGGAGAACGTGCAGCGCAGCCGGGCGGTTCCTTCGGGTACCGTTGGCGGCCGGATCGCGCCCACCAGAAATCCCTGTTGCTTCAACCGGTCGGCGGCCCGCATCGTGCGGTCCGCCGCACCCAGCACGATGGGCACGATCGGGCTCTGCGGCACCGGCACGCCGACACGCGTGGCGAATCGCCGCGCCCGCTGCAGCGGTTTTTCGACCAATCCCGCATCCGTCTCGATGATCGCAAGCGCCGCCGTTGCCGCGGCCAGTGTCCCCGGTGGCAGTCCCGTGGTGTACTGAAACGTCCTGGCCCGGTTGCGAATCAGTTCCGCCACCTCATGGTTGGTGCATACGTAGCCCCCGTAGGCGCCGACGGCCTTGGAAAGCGTGCCCATCTGCAGTGGCACCGGGATCGCACGGCCATTGACCACACTGGAGCCGCGACCGTTCTCGACGACGCCGAGTCCGTGGGCGTCATCGGTCATCAGCCACGCATCGTGTGCTTCGCAGATCGCCTGCAGTTCGTCCACCGGCGCCCGGTCGCCGTCCATGCTGAAGACGCCGTCGGTGAGCACCAGGCAATGGCGGTGCGATGCCCGGTGTTTGCGCAGGAGACCGGCCAGTTCCGCCGTATCCCGATGGCCGAATCGGATCGCCCGGCACCTCGCCAGCGTGGCGCCGGCGAATAGGCATGCATGGCAAAGCTCGTCCAGGAGTATCAGGTCATCCCGCGCCGCCAGGGCCGGAATCACGCCCACGTTGGTGAGATAGCCGCTGCCGAAGACCACCGCATCCTCGGTGTCCTTCAGGCGTGCCAATGCCTGCTCCAGCGGGGTGTAGAGCGGATTGTTTCCCGTTATCAGGCGGGATGCGCCGGCGCCGGCGCCGTGTATTTTCGTGGCTTCCCGGCTTGCGGCAATGACCTTCGGGTGGTGCGACAGGCCCAGGTAGTCGTTGCAGGCGAAGGAGATCAGATCCCGGGCGTCATGGCGTGCTCTGGCTTGTGGATGGCGCTCAGTCTCGGCCAGGATGCGCACCAGGTGGCGGTCCTTCAGTTCCGCCAGCTTTCCCCGTGCGAAGCTCCTCAATCGCTCGTCGCTCAACGCCTGAACTCCCTGTCGGCTCCAGCGGTTCCACCACCGGTGTCTCGTCGTTCGGTGCAGTCCGATCCACGCCGCGGAACTATACCCCGGTTAGGGTAGACTTACCGAAAAGTTCGCCCCGGCACGAAAGGCGAATCGGAGCGCGGGTGGGCGTTGCGAAAGTCTGTCCGCCAACGAGGAGTGAACGCATGACGGAACGAACAAAGGGGGATTTTGGTACCTTACTGCGGGTATCGCCTCTTGTATGGGACACGTGTTGCCACCACGCTTGGTCAAACGCTGTTACCCGTATCTAACTTCACTATTTCGCCGCCCGAGGTAATTTCGTAAAGTGCAACTTAGATGACTTCTGCAAATTTACTCGACGGGCTCGTTCCCGAATCCTTACGGCATTTGGAAGACTTGGCGCGGGATTTACCGCGACTCGCGAAAGACTCGTCTGCCGTTGCGGAGATTGAGGCGGCGTTGCGCCAAGTGCCCACCGAACACAAGATAATTGTTGGGCGATGCACGGTGCGCCGATTTCGCGCCGGGATCGGTCCAATTGGTGCTTACGTCGCCGCCCTACTGGACGCTCAAGGAGTATCGCCGCTGCGACGGCCAGTTGGGCTGGATCGCCGGCTATGACGAGTTCCTGCACCAACTTGACGAGGTTTGGCGCATTTGTCACCGTGCGCTTACGCTCGGCGGTCGCCTCGTTTGCGTAGTCGGAGACGTTTGCCTATCCAGGCGCGGGCAAACCGGCCGGCACATGGTGGTCCCCCTGCACGCTTCGATACAGGAGCATTGCAGAAGTCTGGGTTTTGACAATTTGGCCCCGATCGTCTGGTACAAGATCGCCAACGCGGCATATGAGGTCGACCGCGGCGGCGGTGGATTTTTGGGAAAACCCTATGAACCCAACGCCGTGATCAAGAACGATATCGAGTTCATCCTCATGCAGAGAAAACCGGGAGGCTACCGACGGCCATCCGCGTCGGCCCGAATTCTCAGCCTATTGTCAAGGGAATGCTTTCAAACGTGTTTTCGACAGGTGTGGACCGACATTGCAGGTGCTTCTACGAGTGCCCACCCGGCACCGTTTCCGGTCGAACTGGCGGAGCGTCTGATTCGCATGTTCAGCTTTGCCGGAGACACGGTGCTCGATCCGTTCACTGGAACCGGGTCAACTCAGGTTGCTGCCGCCGCCACTGGTAGAAACAGCCTCGGTATCGAAGTCGATCCTGAGTACATGCAGATGGCGCTGGCGCGCTTGCGTAGCGAGACTAGCGACCTCTTGAAACAGGTACAGGTTTCCTCGGGGGAAATTCGGCAAGCGACCGCTCTGTCTGCCTAAAGTGCCGCTGATTGACCCCTCCCGATGATTTCTCTCCAGGACGCGGTTGACGACCTTTATCGAATCGCGGTTATCGAGGGGAAGTCCACGTCCACGAACCGGGATCATTTCGGTTTCGAAGCCGCTCGACGATTTTTTTGGTCGGATTGTGGATCAAGTAGCGTTCAGAAACCCGGACGCGATCGAGTGGCGATAGCACAAACGTTGTCGATGAACATGCTCGCGCACAATGTTTGTTCAATACGCAGGTTAGCCCGGACTCCCGCCCATCGCAGCCAGGAGTTCCTCCGTGCGTGCGCGCATCAACGCCCGGTCGCCGCGGCTTTCGACGTTGAGGCGCAATAGCGGTTCCGTGTTGGATGCACGCACGTTGAAGCGCCACTCGGGAAACTCCACGCTCAGCCCATCCACGTGCTCGACTCCGACGGCGTCGCCGGCGTAGAGTTGCTCGATCCGCGCAATCACTTCGGCGGCGTCGTCCACCCGGCGATTGATCTCGCCGCTGGCAGGGAACAGCGCCATGCGCTCGTCCACCAGCGCCGAAAGCGGCAGTCCGCGTTCGCCCATGATCTCCGCCACCAGTAGCCACGGAATCATGCCGCTGTCGGCGTAGGAAAATGACCTGAAGTAGTGGTGGGCGCTCATCTCACCGCCGTAGATGGCATCTTCGTCGCGCATGGTCTGCTTGATGAAGGCGTGGCCGGACTTGCTCTGGACCGCCGTGCCGCCATGTTTCGCCACAAGTTCCAGGCTATTCCAGGTGAGGCGCGGATCGTGAACGATTTTCGCGCCGGGCGATCGGCCCAGAAAGGCCTGGGCGAGCAGGCCGACGATGTAGTAGCCGTCGATGAATCGCCCGTTCTCGTCGAAGAAGAAGCAGCGGTCGAAATCCCCGTCCCAGGCGATCCCCAGATCCGCGCCCGATTGACGTATCTGCTCCTCCGTTGCCAAGCGGTTTTCCTCCAGCATGGGGTTGGGAACGCCGTTGGGAAAGGTGCCGTCGGGCTCGTGGTGGATCTTGATGAACTCGAAGGGCAGATGGGGCTCCAGCCGATCGACGATGGGACCGGCGCCGCCGTTGCCCGCATTGACCACGACCTTGAGCGGCCGTAGCTTGTCCGGGTCCAGGTAGCCGACGAGGTGGCTGATGTAGTCGGCCCGAAGGTCAATCTGTTCCACCGTTCCCGTAGCGCTCGCGCGGGCAAACGCGTTGCGCTCGGCCAGTGCTCGAATCTGTTCCAGGCCCGTATCCGAGCTGATGGGCCGGGCTCCTTCCCGGACGAGCTTCATGCCGTTGTAGTTCGGCGGATTGTGGCTGGCGGTCACCATGATGCCGCCGTCGAGATTACGGGCAAACGTCGCGAAGTAGACCATCTCCGTTCCACCCACACCGATGTCCACCACATCCACACCCGAGTCGGTCAGACTGCCGATCAACGTGTCGGCGAGGACGTCACTGGACAGGCGTATGTCCCGTCCCACAGCGACTCGCCGCGGATTCACGAACTCGGCATAGGCGCGCCCGATCCGGTAGACCACGTCCTCGTTCAGTTCCTCGGGGACGCGTCCGCGGACATCGTAGGCCTTGAAGCAGGTGATGGGGGTCATGGCGGTCATCTGTATGCGGCAAGTTGGTTGGAGCAGGCCTTCTCCTTTACGGCACACCTTAAAGGACGCGCCCCCAAGTGCTAACCTGTTGCCCGACAATCGAGTTTCCGCTGGATAGCCGACTCGATGGATACGGGACACAACAAGAGCATTGCCTGATTTGGTCGCGTATTCGACTCCATCGCGGCGCTCGGGTCAATGTATTCGTGAACACGATATAGGGAACAGGTACATGCCGGTGCTATTCAACTTCGATGAGGTCGAGGAGATTCCCATGGGGGAGGGGGTTGCGCGCCGCCCATTGATCACCCCGAAGCGCGTGGGCAACGATTGCATCGTTCTCGATCGCTGGACCATGGATGCCGGCGCGCAAACGAGTATCGAGGTTGCGGAGGGCGACCTGGCGTGGTTTCAACTGCTGGACGGCGCCGCCGTCCTCGACGGTAGCGCCGGCCGTCACGAGCTCGATACCGGACACGTGGTGTTCCTGCCGCCGGGGTTTTCCGGCGCGTTGACCGCGGCGAACGGCGCGGCCGTTCTCTACGCAGGCGTACCCGACGCAAAGCGCTTCGATGCGGGATTCGAGCCATCGAGCCTGAAGTTTCGGTGCGTGGACTGGCGCGTCGAGCCGGTGCTCGACTCCGAGCACGATGCGCGAGATCCGCGCGAGCAAATTGCGAATGGTGGGGTTCTCCCTGCCGGCCCTCGGCTTGAACACCCTGGTGACGGCTGTATTCGTATTCCTGCCGTCGCTCTACGCGGAGCATCGCGGGTTTGAGGCCGCAACCGTGGGGCTGATCTTCTTTCTCGCCAAGATCGTCGACATGGTTGCCGCCCCGACATGGGGCGTCTTCATGGATAGCTACCGCACCCGTTGGGGGCGGCGGCGACCGTGGCTGGCCCTGTCGGCGCCGATCCTGATGCTGGCCATCCTGATGCTGTACAACCCTCCGGAAACGGTCACGGGGCTGTATCTGTTCTGTTGGCTGGCGACGCTGTACATCGGCTGGGACGCGTGGACCATCAGCCACACGTCCTGGGCATTGGAACTGTCCCGCGACTATGACCGGCGCTCCCGGATTACCGGGCTGCTGCAGGTCATGGTCATGATCGGCGGCATCACAATCAGCCTGGTTCCGGCAATCATGGAACGGATCGGGAACCCGACCTATCCGGAACTGGCATCGGCGATCGGGTGGTTCATGATCATCGTTCTCCCCCTGACCGCGCTCATCTGCCTTGTCAGCGTGCCGGAGCGAGACACCCCCAATCGCCCGCACCTGGGGTTCAATCGGGGTTTGTCGATCCTGTTCGGCAACATGGCGCTGCTGCGGCTACTGATCGTAAACGCTCTGCTGTCTTTCTCAACGTATTTCGTCCGGGGACTGTTCGTATTTTTCGTCTCCTACACGCTCAACCTGGAGAATCGAATCGGATTTCTGCTCGCGTTCCTGATCGTTGGAGGGCTGCTCGGCTTGCCCGTTTGGCTCCGGCTCGCCCAACGCCGGAACAAGCATCGTGCCATGCAGGCGGCCGTCGTCACGGGAGCATTGGCGCCGTTGACGCTGCTGCTACTCCCGCCTGCCGACCTGGTTTTGACCGCCGTGGTGTTCCTCCTGGTCGGGCTGAGTGCCTCGGCCATCGAGTTTCTTCCCCGCGCCACGATGGCGGACGTGTGCGATGAGGATCACGTGCAGAGCGGGTCGGAGCGCATGGGCCTCTACTATTCGTTGCTGCAACTGTCCAGCAAGTTTGCCTTTGGAACCGGCATCCTCATCGGATTCTCGTTCCTCACCGTGTTCGGGTTCGATCCGGAGCTGGGATCGAACAACACTGCCGAGGCATTGAACCGGCTACGCTATTTGATCGTGGTATCGTCCGTGCTGGCCTATGCGATCGTCATCGGGCTCCTGTGGCGGTATCCCATCAGTCGCGAGAGGCAGCGGCGGATGCGCGGGATCATCGAGGAACGCGAAAAGCTCGCGCTGGACAGCGCGGGGGATCCATAGCGTTCGGGCCACGACATGACCGACGGAAACGCGTTTCATCGGGTCTGGTTACCCTATTGCCAGATGCAAACGGCGCCGCGGCCGCTCGTCGCCGCACGCACGGACGGCGTGCGAATCTACCTGGAGGACGGGCGTTGCCTGATCGACGGCACGGCGTCGTGGTGGACCGCCTGCCACGGCTACAATCACCCTCACATTCGTCGGGCAGTTTCCGAGCAGCTGCAAACCATGCCCCACGTGATGCTCGGCGGACTGGTGCACGACCCGGTGATCAAACTCACCGCGCGCTTGACCGACCTGCTCCCCGGTGAACTCAACCACGTCTTCTATTCGGAGTCCGGATCCGTCGAGGTTGAGATCGCCATGAAAATGGCGCTGCAGTACTGGACCAACCAGGGTGTGGTGGGCCGCACGCGTTTCCTGAGCTTTCGCGGCGGCTATCACGGCGATACCTTTGCGGCCATGTCCGTCTGCGATCCCGAAGACGGCATGCACCGCCTTTTCAAGGGCGTTCTGGCGGACCAGGCGATCATCGATCTGCCGCGGACGGGGGGGCAGGCCGCTGCCATGGAAAAGGCGCTGGAGGCGCATGCATCGCAATTGGCGGGCGTGATCGTCGAACCCCTGGTGCAGGCCGCGGCGGGCATGAAGTTTCATGAACCCGAGGTGCTCGCCCGAGTGGCGGAGATGGCGCGGCGTTACGATCTACTGTTGATCCTGGATGAGATTGCCACCGGATTCGGCCGCACCGGGACGATGTTTGCTTGCGAGCAGGCGGGCGCGGCGCCGGATATCGTGACACTCTCCAAGGCGCTCACGGGCGGTACGCTGCCGCTCGCCGCCACCGCCGCGACGACAGCCGTTTACGAGGCCTTTCTCTCCGATTCCCACGATCATGCCCTGATGCACGGGCCGACCTACGCCGGTAACCCCCTGGGCTGCGCCGCGGCCAACGCCTCGCTGGATCTCTTCGAGTCCGAGCCGCGGCTCGCCCAGGTCGCCGCCATCGAGGCGCAACTGCGGGACGAACTCGCCGGCTGCGCGAATCTGCCCGGAGTCGTGGACGTGCGGGTCAAGGGCGCCATCGGCGCGGTGCAACTGGCGGGGCGCCCCGATGTCGTCCGGCTGCGCGAGCAATTCGTCAACGAAGGCGTATGGGTGCGCCCGTTCGGCGATGTGGTCTACCTCATGCCGGCGCTGGTCATTGACAGTGAAGACTTGCGCGCGCTGACGGGTGCCGTGAGCCGTGTGGTAAGTGAACTCTAACCACGACCGTACTTCATATCCATCCAAAGACCCGGCATCGATCCAAACGCCATCGATGGACGATATTGCCAATTCAAAACCACCCTCGTTCAAGCGCAATGCCTTCGTCTTCGGTTCCGCTACCCAATAGCGGTTCCACGTGGGACAAGAACCGCGTGAAAGCATCGGGCGGCGAGTTCAGTACCGGTGACGGTGAAACGTCTTCTACCCGCCCAATAGCTTGCTCAAGCCCCGCGCGCTCCTTCCTCGGAGCGAGCGAGCCGGCAGCAGACAACGCTTCTCTCGCAATGCATCGCGCCGCCGCCAGACAGGAGTCTTCAGTAGCGTTTCCACGGACCGCTCGAAAATGAAGTATGTCTTCGTAGATATCCACGCCAAAACGATTCCGAAACACGCGCTCCTGGCGCCGTTCCAACCGCAAGCCAACGCTCCGCACGGCAAGTTCGGCAACGAGCGCGCCGTTGAAAAACGGCGTGCCCCGTACGGAGGACTCGCGTCCGAGCACCAGAATAAGTTTACCGTCCGGCTTGGTTACCCGTTCTGTTTCGCGAAGAGCCAACACCATGTCCAGACAGTATTGAATTACGGTAAGGAAGCGATTGCCCCGATTCTGGCGGTTTGATCCGATCTCGGAGCGGGCAACGGCCAGGACGTCCCAATCCAGAGCTTCGACGGAGCGCCGGAATTGCTGGTGATAGTTGAAGACGTTGATGTAGGGCGGCGAAGTGACGACGAAATCGATGGAATCGGTCTCGATCGGCAGGCTCCTCGCATCGGCATGATGCACGATTACGGGCAACTCGGACTCCGGTAGCTCCCGTACCGTTTTCGCCAAGCGATACCAAAGCTTGTGTATCTTGTCGGCGTCCAGATGGGTTTGATGAAAGTCGCAAAGGACAACGAGCGCCGCCGTGAGGACTTTGGAGGGGCCAGGAGCCGAATCGCGCCACACGCGAACAAGAGCCGCCTCCGACTCATCGCGGTCAAGTGTCCGGGCGGAGGCGCTGCGAAACAGTGGTCCGTACGCTGCGCCAATAGCTTGGCTAAGCTGATCCTCTATATGTTTCAGAATATCGACCCGCTGGCTCACGTCGATATTGATGAGTTCATGGACTCGGGAGAGGACCAGGGCCGCCGGATTCAGTTCACTCCCGTACGCCGAGAGCCCAAACCGCGCCGCTTCTCCCAGGGAGGTTCCGCTGCCGACGAACGGGTCGAGCACGGCGCCGCTGTCAGGAGCATAGGCTTCCAGAAGCGCTTCGACGAGTTGGGGCGAGAACTGGCCCGTCCACGGAAAAGGGTTGGTTCGCACTCGTCTGGCAATATCGAGACGGCTTCGGGGAAGCGATTTCCGGTCCAGAGGGGTTGCAGCGAAAGTACCGTTGAGCAGCATGGACGCGAGGCGCGGCATCTTGAGTGGATAACTCAGTCTAACACGTGTGTTTTTCGACGCCGGCGTGCAAACTGCAGCTCTTTGCGCAGATATAAATCGATTCGGATCGTAGCTCCAATTGCGTCAATCTGCTGGGTTGGACGCTGTTCCGGGCGGGTA
This sequence comes from Gammaproteobacteria bacterium, assembly GCA_047516145.1. GTDB lineage: Bacteria > Pseudomonadota > Gammaproteobacteria > Steroidobacterales > Rariloculaceae > UBA6522. The sequence goes on along the minus strand of JAKZVH010000133.1, from coordinate 10,790 downwards.
CACCCAGAGTACCAACTCATCCAGCGGCGGATATTTTGTTGGTAGGATGCGCACGTCGAACGGCATGGCGGGCTCGTCGTCAAGTCGGTCCAACGCCGAGTCCAAGCATCCATGATGTTCACAGTATTGAGCCACGATCTTGATGTACCTGCGTAGCAAGAGAATTGGTGGAAAGCGTCCCTTGACTTGCATCCATGCGAGCATGTCTCGCCCGCCCTTTGTGCTGTTGCATGTTCGGCATGCCCAAATGAGATTGTCGGGCGCGTCTGGACCACCGCGCATCTTCGGGATCAGGTGTTCCGGACTGCCATGTGGCCGAACGGCTAGGTCGGGCGATGCCTTGCCGCTCACGCGGAGGTAGTCAGCGCCAAGACTAAGGGCGCGATCGGCGTGGTGCAACTGGCGGGGCGCCCGGATGTCGTCCGGTTGCGCGAACAATTCGTCAACGAAGGCGTATGGGTGCGCCCGTTCGGCGATGTGGTCTACCTCATGCCGGCGCTGGTCATTGACGCGGAAGACCTGAGTACGCTGACGGGTGCGGTGAACCGGGTGGTGAGAGCTTGATTGAGATATTCGGGCTAGCCGATCTGCGGCGCATCCGGGCTGGCGGGCTTGGGTCGAGGAAGGAATCCAGCCAATAGCCCGATGGCCGGCAGCAACGAGCACAACAGAAAGACTTGCCGGATGCTTGTCACGTCCGCGAGCGCGCCGATCGCGGCAGCGCCGATCGCGCCGAGGCCGAAAGCAAGACCGAAAAACAGACCCGCGACAGCGCCGACTCTCGCGGGCATGAGTTCCTGGCCGTAGACGACGATCGCCGGGAAGGCCGATGCGAGGATGGCGCCGATCGGTATGCTGAGCGCGCCGGCCCAGAACAGATCGACGTGCGGCAGCGCCAGCGTGAACGGCAGCACGCCGATGATCGAGACCCAGATCACGAGCTTTCGGCCGAAGCGATCGCCGATCGCGCCGCCCGCGACTGTTCCAAACGCCACGGCGGCGAGAAACACGAACAGGTGAATCTGGGCGCTGCGCACCGATACCCCGAACTGGTCGATCAGGTAGAACATGTAGTAGCTCGTCATCGAGGCCATGTAGACGAATTTCGAAAAAATCAGCGCGATGAGCACGACGAGGGCCGGACTGACCTGGCGGCGGGTGAACCCGGACTCGGCCACGGCGCTTCTTGCCTGCGACCGTTGCCGCCCGAGCCCCTGATCCTTGTACCAGTGGCCGACCCGAAACAGGATGAGCATCGCAAACAGCGCGGCCGCGGCGAACCAGGCGACGCTCGGTTGTCCGTAACGCAGCACGACAAAGGCCGCGAGCAGCGGCCCGAGCGCCGAGCCGAGATTGCCGCCGACCTGAAACAGCGACTGGGCGAGGCCGTGCCGGCCACCGGAGGCCATGCGAGCGACCCGCGAAGACTCCGGATGCAGGACGGCCGAACCCGTGCCGATCAATGCCGCGCCAAGCAGGAGCACCGGATAGCTGCCGGCTCTCGACAGGATCAGCAGGCCGATGAGCGTGAATCCCATGCCCGCCGGCAGCGAATACGGTTGCGGCTTGCGGTCGGTATACAGGCCAACGACGGGCTGCAGCAGCGACGCCGTGAACTGAAACGTGAACGTCAAAAGGCCAATCTGGCCAAAGTCGAGCCCGTAATTGTCCTTGAGTATCGGGTAGATTGCCGGCAACAGCGATTGCAGCATGTCATTCAACAGATGACAGACGCTGATCGCGGCGATGATCGAAAACGTCGTCGCGGCGTCTTTGTGCCTGGCGGTGGGGGCCTGGGCGACGCTCATGGCATTGTGCGGCGGCCGGTGTCGGAAGCGGAGTTCGAAGGCAGGAACATTTGACGGGTTGGCGCTTGGCTCAATACGAAATCGAGCCTGCGATTCTACGCTGGATCACCCCGGCGATTTGATCCCTCGTCCTCGGCTGGATGTTTGCGTTGTTGCAATCCGTCCCGAGCCACTCGGAGAGCGCGCCGGTCAAGAAGAGTATTCTATGCATCACTTCATACGGGATGATTCTCATGCCTCGAGCAACTATCTCGATGCCGGAGGACCTCGCGCAGATGGCGCAGCGTGAGGCGCAACGCCGCGGCGTGAGTCTGTCGGCCGTGGTTCGCCAGGCTCTTGAGCAGCATCTTTACAAGCACCGGGGGCGTAAGCTGCCGTGGCAAGGTTTGGTGGACCGCGACGCCCCCGCCGCGCGAGATCTGGACGCCGAACTGGATCGCGACTGGACCGCAGACATTGTTGGCAATCGTTGACAGCGGTCCGTTGCTGGCTTCGGTCAACGTTGCGGACCCTGATCACGCGGCGTGCGTCGAGGCTTTGTCAGGAAGCCGTGCCGACATCGTCATACCGGCGTCGAGCGATTCCTTTACGTTTACGACTTTGGCGATAATTGGCGCCACGATATCGTCATCGAACGCGTCGACGAAGGCGAATCGCACATAGACTACCCGGTGTTCGTCGACGGCAAACGGCGGGGCCCGCCAGAGGATGTGGGCGGCGTCTACGGATTCATGGAGTTTCTGGAAGCTGTCCGCGATCCGATGCACAGCGAGCACCGCGACATGATCGGGTGGTACGGCAAACCCTTCGACCCCTTCGAAATCGACGAGCTACGCATTCGGATGGGTTTGCCCGGCCTGGCGCGGCGCCGCCGCGGTTCCGTCCGGTAGGGGGCGACGAGCTCCAAAGTTGCCCGCTCAAGGCAATAGTCCTCGGTTCAACCCGCTGCCTTGAGCTCTTCCCGCAGAATGCGCCGAAGAGTCCTCGCGTCCACGGGCCTGCTTGCCTTGGCAATGTACTCTTTCAGTGCATCATTGATTAGTGTTTGGTAACCTCGACCCGCCGCGTCGCCTTTCGCTCTGAAGGCCTCGATGACATCGTTATCGAGGAACATCGTGACCCGAGTCTTTCCCTTGGACCGTAAGATAGGGCCACGCTTGCCCTTACTGAAATCGTACTCCTGCCTCATACATCTCCCTCTCGGATTTGGTTGCCTTTTGGACCGGGCTTTCGATGGGTCCCATACGACATCCATCCACGGATGATATGCATAATATATGTATACATCAAGGAGCGTCGGCGATCACGCGGGCCACTGGGGCCCGGACCAGTGATTCTTTGGTCGACGGTGTCGCGGGACTGGTTGAGCAGTTCAGCCGCACGCACCGGTGAGATCAGTTCTTCGCCGACCGCTCGCGAGACCAGTTGCTCGAAGCGGCGGAGTTTCTCGAAGACGGTAAAATCGGTGTCGCCGCTGATCGGTTCCGGGTCGTTCCTGCGCCAGGAGCGGGCGAACGCGGCGAAGGCATACCGGACTGTTGCTCTTCTCATCGGTCATGTTGGCAGAGAGGGCGCCCGCGAACCGAGCAACGACAGCGGCCTGATCCTCGTCGCGGTTTTGAGCACCAACGGCAATGCCGCCAACGCTGCGCTACACTCGATACTCAACGGGATTCGATATCGACGCCCAAGGGTTTGCCTCGCGGCACAGGCGCGCCTCGGCACAGGCGCCGCGCGGCGAAAGCCCTGGATGCGGCCGCAGCATGAGAGGTAAAGGCAATGACTCGACAGACCGACCCGAAGCAAGCGTCGCCCGATTCTCCCGGCGACCCGAAGCACGCGTCGCCTGGCTCGAAACCGACGTCGACCGAGCGGCGTACATTCCTCAAGACCGGCACGCTCGCCGGTGCCGCGGCGTTGGCCGGCGCCGTGGACGTGTCGCGGGCGCAGTCGACGGATTCCGCCGCGGTTGAGCGAGGCGCCACGACGCCCGTCATGACGGCGCAGGCGGAAGCCGCGCCGCCTGCCGACGTGCAGGTCATGGCCGGCAGTGAGCGCGCGGGTTCGGACTACATGGTCGATGTCTTCAAGTCGCTCGATTTCGAGTTCATTTGCGCGAACCCCGGCTCGAGCTTCCGCGGCTTGCACGAGTCGGTGATCAACTACGGCGGCAACACGAGTCCCGAGCTCATCACCTGCCTGCACGAAGAGTCTTCGGTCGCCATGGCGCACGGCTATTTCAAGGCCGAAGGCAAGCCGCTCGCCGTCATGGCGCACGGGACCGTCGGCCTGCAGCACGCCGCGATGGCGATCTACAACGCCTGGTGCGATCGCGTCCCCGTGTACGTGATCCTCGGCAACCATAGCGACGCGGCGCTACGGCGCGGTGCGGAGTGGTACCACGGCGTGCAGGATGCGGCGCACATGGTGCGTGACTTCACGAAGTGGGACGATACGCCGTGGTCGCTCACGCACTTCGCGGAATCCGCCGTGCGGGCCTACAAGGTGGCGATGACGCCGCCGATGGCGCCCGTCGTGCTCACGCTCGACGGTCACCTGCAGGAGGGGCCGATTCCGAAAAACGCCGGGCTGCCGATGCCGAAACTCACGGTACCCGCGCCGCCGCAAGGCGAATCGGGCGCCGTCGAGGAAACCGCGCGTCTGCTCGTTGAGGCTGAATACCCCGTGCTCGTCGCGGACCGCCTCGCGCGCACACCGGCCGGGATGAGCCTGCTTGTCGAGCTTGCCGAGCTCTTGCAGGCCGCCGTCATCGACCAGGGCAGCCGCCTGAACTTCCCGTCGCGCCATCCGCTCAACCAGAGCCTGCGCGCCGGCGCCGCGATCCCCGATGCCGATGTCATCGTCGGCTTCGAGCTCACGGACTTCTGGGGAACGGTCAATGCGCTGCGCGATCAATTGCACCGCTCCGTCAGGCGAATTGCGAAACCGGCCGCGAAGCTCGTTTCCGTGACGAGCGGAGATCTCTACTTCGGCTCGAACTATCAGGACTTCCGCCGCATGCAGGAAGTGGATATCGCGATCGCCGCGGACGCCGAGACGACGTTGCCGACGCTCATCGAGGCCGTTCGGCGGCTCGCGAGCCGCGGCCGGCAGCGCGTGTTCGCCGAGCGCGGCGCCAGGCTCGCCGAGGCAAGCCGGGCGGCTGCCGAAGACGCCCGCGTCGCGGCGTCGTATGCCTGGAACGCGAGCCCCGTCAGCACGGCGCGGCTGTGCGCCGAGCTCTGGGCGCAGATCAGGGACGAGGACTGGTCACTCGTTTCGAGCTACTACAGCGACGGCGGCGGCTGGCCGCGAAAGCTCTGGGACTTCGATCGATACCACCAGTGGCTCGGCCACGCGGGGGGCGGCGGTATCGGCTACGGTGCGCCGGCTTCGGTCGGGGCCGCGCTCGCGAACCGCAAGCACGGCAGGCTGTCCGTCGCGATTCAGACCGACGGCGACCTGATGTACGCGCCGGGCGTACTCTGGACGGCTGCGCACCACGGCATCCCGCTATTGAGCGTGATGAACAACAACCGCGCTTACCACATGGAGGTCATGCACGTGCAACGCATCTGCAACGCGCGCAACCGCGGCATCGACCGCGCCCGGGTCGGCAGCGAGATCACCGATCCCGATATCGACTACGCGAGCATGGCGAGGTCGCTCGGAGTCCACGCCGAAGGACCGATCGCCGATCCCGCCGAACTCGGCCCCGCGCTCGAACGCGCGGTCGCCGTCGTCAAGCGCGGCGAGCCGGCGCTCGTCGATGTAGTGACCCAGGTGCGCTGACGATGGCTCGCAATCGCACTCGCAGCAGCGGCAACAAGGGCGCCGGCGGCAGCAGCAGCACCAACGCTGGCACCGGCACCACCAGCGGCAACGACAGCAGCGGCAACGACAGCAGCGGCACCAGCGTCAGCGCGGTCTTGCGCATGACCGGACGGAACGTCTCCGGTATACGCAACGTCCCCATCCTCCTCGCCGCGGCCGTCGTCGCCTCGGCCCCGCACGTGACCGCTCAGGAGCCGTCCGACGGGTCTTCTGTGCTCGCGCGGTACGGCTGTGTGGTATGTCACAGCGCCGATGGCCGCGGCACGGCGGCGGGGCCGAGTATCGCGGCAAGCGATTTGTCCTTGCCCGATTTCATTGCATCGGTCAGGCAGCCGATGCGCACGATGCCGGCGTACAACGCGCAAGCCGTGCCTGACGAGGATCTGACCCGGTTGTTCGCCTACCTCGAAGCGCAGACCAGGGAGGCGTCCGCGGCCGGGCGCACCGATGTGGGGGCGAAATTGTATTCAGCCTACGGCTGCTACTCCTGCCATGCCGACGAAGCCCAGGGCGGCATGCACGGACCGAGACTCGGACCCGATCCGATCACCTACGCGCGATTCGCCTGGTACGTGCGCCATCCGACGAGAACGATGCCGCCGTACTCGCCGGTCGTGGTGTCGGATCGGGACATCGCCGATATCTACGCTTTCGTCGAGGCTCAACCGGCGCCGCCGCCGTTGAGCAGCATCCCCCTGCTCGCGCCGTAGCGCAGGCTGAGCCGTTCCAGCCGGACTTTGTCATGCCTTCTCAGGAGACGGTTGAACAGGCCGATAGTCTGCGTACGATCTTTCGGAGACACTCGCGAATCAACGGAGTATTATCGACCCAAAACATCTTCCGTATTCCAGAGGGAGGGGGACCATGGGAGCGATCCTCAAACGAGCTGGCTTCACCACCGGGCTGTTGCTTGTGGCGCTACCCGCTGCGACGCACCACAGCCGAGCGATTTACGATCGGGAGCGCAGCGTCACAATAGACGGTGTTGTAACCGAGTTCGAATGGGGCAACCCGCATGTCTATCTCTACGTGGAAACACTGACTGACACGGGCGACCCGGTCGTGTGGGAAGTCGAGCACGGTACGACTACATCGCTGAGGAGACACGGCTGGTCCGGCAACACGTTTGCTCCCGGCGACCGCGTTACTGTGCGAATTAACCCCGCGAGGGACTCCAGTAGAAACATGGCACTAATCGACTCGGTCCAGAAAGCAGGCGTCACGTTGTACGAGAGGGGAACCCCAGCGGTAAATTTTGACGGGACCGAGATATTAGCGATCCAGGCCGATAGCCTGAGCGGAACGTGGGTGGTTGAGCAGACGGCACTTGTTGGATTTTTCAGCGAACCGTATTCCTGGCCGTTGACGGAAAGAGGTCGCGAAGCGATGGAGAGCTACGACGACTTGACCATGAATCCCCAAATACAGTGCATGTCCCGTATTGCTCCATGGTTCATGATTTTTCCGAGTGTGCAGCAGATCGAGATTGGCGACACCTCGGTTTCGATTCGCAGTGAATACGATACTATCGAGCGAACCGTCCATATGGACTTAACTTCACACGACGGCGCTCCGGTCACGTATCAGGGACACACTGTCGGCTGGTGGGAGGGCGAGGTCCTCGTCATCGATACGACGCATTTTGCCGATCACCGCAATGGAAATGCGCGTGGTGTGCCGTCGGGTTCGCAAAAACACCTTGTTGAACGCTTCGAATTGAATCCGGATCGGACGAGCTTGACCTACCGCTTTGAACTTGACGATCCGGAGTACCTGGCGGCGCCGGTCACGGGCGAAGTGCAATCGGCGTATCGACCGGACCTCGTGTTCACGCCCATAGTGTGCAATCTTGAGAATGCGCGCCGGTATGTGGAAGATTGATTGAAGTAACAATGAAAGCTTCCTCTTATCCCCTGGTCTTGCTCGCGGTACTGATTTCCGCGCCGGTCCCGGCGCATCACGGCTCAGTTACGAACCCACTTCTATATTTCTCGGACGAACTGGCTGAATTGGAGGGTGAGCTCACAGATGTCTTCTGGCACAACCCCCACACGCGAGCGAGGTTGAGCGTCGCGGACGACAACGGAGGTGCGACGATCTGGGAATTGGAATTTGCCCCATGGCCCCGCCATTTCGAGGCGATGGGTCTGACTCCCGAGGACTTTCTGGGGCGCGTCAAGGTTGCCGGGTATGTCTCGAGGCAAGAGCCTGACGCCTTGGGCGTACTCAATTTCTTGCTGCCCGATGGGCGGGAGTACGTGCAGGGGCGAAATGCAGAGCTACGCTGGTCGAGTGAGCCCCTGGATACGACGCGGCGGGCACCGGATACCGCCAGGGCCCAGGCTGCCGAGGCCGCGGCCGACGGCATATTTCGCACGTGGAATGGGCGAATCGGCGCACCGGTACCAGTGGAGGCGGGTCTGAACTCTCAGACGCTCACGGAGCGGGGCCGTGAATTGGCCGCTGCCTATGATCCCCTGACGGACAACGGACAACTGAGTTGTCGGCATGGGATGCCGGACACGATGTTCGATCCCCACCCGATGGAGATCTCCGACGAGGGCGAGAATATTCGCATCCATTCCGCCCAGTTCAACATCCAACGGACTATTCATATGCACGGTGAGGCTGCTCGGGAGAAACCCGAGGCCTCACCCGTCGGATACTCCGTCGGGCGATGGGAAGGTAATGCGCTCGTCGTAACGACGACCCATGTGGACTGGCCATACTATTCAAACGACGGCACGCCGCAGTCGGATCGGGTCCAATATTCGGAGCGATTCTTCGTGTCGGAGGACGGGCGGACGCTGAACTATTCGATAACCATCGATGATCCGGTAATTTTCACCCGGCCATTCACACTGGATAGATTCCGAGAGGCGGCTCCAGGCGTCGAAATTGAGCCGTTCGATTGTGTACTGGAGTGGCAGGACTCCGGCGGCTGATGGGCGACCTGCGATTATTGGTCCCATCCCGTTCTGATGTGAATATCGGTATGAAACCAGGAAAAGCACTTTTCGTCGTCATGGCGGCACTCATCTCGCAGGTGCCGGTTTCTGTAGTCAGGGGTCAGGCGAATCAGGCGCCGGTCGTCGTCGGCGCGGCGACAGAAATCCCTGGGGTGGTCGAGGGCGGTTCGGAGATACAACGCATCCTGGAAGGGTATGACGGCCTGGACGATCCGATTGGCCTGATGGACGGAACGCTGGTGTTCGCGGAACCGGATGCGCGCAGGCTCCACCGCATGGTCACCGAGACCAACGCGGTGTCGGTGCTCGTCGCTGAGTCCAACGAGTCGCACGGTGTGACCCAGGACGCTGAGGGCCGCTTGATCTCAGCCCAGGCCTGGGATGGATCCACGCGGATCGGGGTGATCTATCCGCCGGGCAGCGAAGCTGTGCTTGCGGATGGTTTCGACGGTATGCCGTTCAGTCGACCGAACGATTTGATCGTTGCCAGAGACGGCGGTATCTACTTTACGGACCCGGGGCTCACGATGGGACAGGCCGAGGAGTTGGTGGAACGGTACGGCGGCAGGCCCCTCGCGCCACGTCTGCCGCCGGCCGTTTACTACATCCCGCCGGGGGGAGAGCCGGTGAGGATCGAAGAGAACATGATCCGGCCGAACGGCATTCAGCTCAGCCGGGAAGAGCGTACGTTATACATCAGCGATTCCAACGGCGATCATGTCATCGCCTGGGATATCCAACCGAACGGTCTGGTGGAAAACCGACGCGACTTCGGCACCCTGCAGGGGCGAAGCAACCGGGACAATGGCTTGGGCGGAATCAGGACTTTCGCGGACGGGATGGCCGTCGACAGCGAAGATCGACTCTATGTGGCCACCGGGGGCGGTATCGAGATCTTGAGTTCACAAGGGTTGCATCTCGGCATCATACCCGTGAGGTGCCCACCGAGAGACTGCCAGAACGTCGCTTTCGGCGGGCCTTCGAAACAGACGCTGTACATCGCCGGCGCGGGTTCTCTCTACAAAGTCGAGTTGGTTGCCCGGGGGCTCACGGGACGCGCGAAGTAGCGCCTGACTCAATCCACCCGGCTACGCGACGGCCGCTTGCGCTAATTCTCGCTCGTGTCGCGAATGTTGGAACCCGTTCCTCGTGAGTAATACGTGCCGTTCACTTCCATACCCATGAACTCGCCCGTGCGTTGGGACTTGTCCCGTGGAGGATGGGCGATGATCTTGACCCGATTCCCGACCTTGAGAATCTGCGGCGAGATCCCGGCTGCCACCATGCTCGCAGCCCCGGAGCCCTCAAAACCCCAGCTTTCCGTCTTGCCGTCGGGAGCCGGCACATCGAGGGTGACCCACAAGTGCGGATTCTTCCACTCGACCCTGGTGACCACCCCTTCGACGGAAACCAACACGTCTACGTCGAACATCGCACGCGAATGATGGGCCGACAGCGGCGCCGCCATCGACACGAATCCGAGAAGCATCGCCAGGATGCCAACTGCCTTCCACACCATACATGCCTCCCTAAAAACTGCGACTGCGATTTGCCGCCCAAGTGCTGAATTCGCTAACCGAGGCGCGCGAGATAGGTCTCCGGCCCATCCTCCGGCAGGCACAAGACCTCTTCGATTCTATCCACCGGCTGACGCGTGAAGGTGACCGTCGGCGTTTCCCAGGGCATTGCCAGCGAGTTCCGATCTTCTACTCTCGCCTGATACTCGAGCGTGTCGGCATCGATGCGACGCCACCGCTCGACGACGTGCATCGCATCGGAGGTCAACCACACGCCCGTGCTGGCGCTCGTTGGCCTATCCTCGGGGCTCGCCAGCCATCCTTCACCATTGAATGAAATCACGTCGACCACGAGCGTGCCCCCTTCCCACCGCGCCGTCGAGTCGCCCATGTACGTGGGATACAAGTACTGCTCCGCGGTGTGGGGCCTCCCGGTCGTTGGAATGATCCGGAAAACCGGGTACGCGGCGGTGAGGACGAAGGCGAATCCGGGGCTCTGAATAATCTGGACTGGGTACCCCAGCATCGCGGCGCGCGGAAAAGCGGGAGGCGCGCAGCGCATGGTTGGGTCATCCTCCGCCGAGAGTTCCTTCATCCGCGCGCGGGCCGCGGGCGTGTACAGTCCCTCGAGCGTCGCCAGGTCGAACGTATCGCGTCCGGGA
>JAKZVH010000132.1:0-5549 GCA_047516145.1 Gammaproteobacteria bacterium | reverse complement strand
GGTCACGTGCGTTCGCGGGAACAACTCATGGCGGCGGCCAACGTGGTGCTGGATGACAACAGTGTCACGTCCCAGATCAAGCGTATTCGGGCCAAGTTTTCCACCGTTGACCCGGACTTCTCGGCCATCGACACGGTCTACGGCATGGGCTATCGCTGGATCGCACCCCAGGGCGTCCGCGGCGGCTGACCGTGTCGCTGCGAGTTCAGCTCCTCGGCCTGGTCCTGCTCACGTTGGTGTTGCCCTGGGCGGGCTACCGCTATGTGCAGGAACTTGAGGGCGCGTTGCGGTCCGGTCTTGAGCAATCGCTCCTGGCCGGGGCCGGCACCACGGCCGCGGCCCTGGCAGAGCGGGGTCTGCGCACGGTCACCGCTGCGACCGCCGCCGAAGCGGAACAGGTGATATACGCCCATCCGCTCGCTGCGGAGCCGCTGCTCGACGGTTACCGCGACGATTGGTCGAGCGCAGCGGCGACGGGCATGGCCTTTGGAACCGGGGCGCAATTCTGGGTCGGCACCCACGAACGCAGCCTGTACCTGTTTTTGCAATTCACCGATGCGTCCCCGGTCTATCAGCGCGCTCCCGGAGAATCCCCCTATGGCGACCGGGTCCTGCTCCTTCTGGAGGCGTTGCAACCGGAGTGGCTGCTGCTCCACACCACGGCGCCGGGCAGCTTTCGCGGCCAGGAGACCGAAGCGCCCCTCTTCGCCCCCTCCGGGCGCCTCGATGCCCGGGTTGCCGGGTTCTGGCGTGAGATGCCCGATGGATTCTCGGCGGAGGTCCGGCTGCCGCTCGACCTGGCCGGACAGCGGCTCGGAATCGTCGTTGTCGATGTGGACGTTGCCGACGACGATCCGCCGGCTGCACCCTATCGGGTAGCGGTCGAGAGCTCATGGAGCGGCGACGAACCCGGCCTGTTGTTCTACCGTCCGGCGCAACTCGGCCTGGCCGCATCGCAGTTCGTGCAGCCCGGACGGCGGCTGCGGATCGTCGATACAGCCGGCTGGGTCCTCTTCGACCGGGGCGCGATCGATCCTTTGGCAGCCACCTTTGACCTGGGCGCCGCGAATCTCGCCGAGCGGTTCTTTCGGCTCGTCCTGAAGCGGGACGACCCACCCTATACGAGCCTTGAAGAACCCCCGGGACGGTTGCGCGAAGGCACGCTGAGCGCGGCATTGACAGGGGCGGCGGCAAGCGCCTGGTACGCCCGGGGCGGGGAGGCGAGCGCCGTGGTCGCGGCGGCAGCGCCCATCACCCGCAATGACGCGATTCTCGGCGCGGTGGTGGTGGAGCAGGGCAGCGACTCGATTCTGACGTTGACCAACGCGGCCCTGGTGCGCCTGATGAGCGTCACCTTTCTGGCAACGCTCGTCGTCGCCACCGGACTGCTCGGTTATGCGACCGTGCTGTCATTCCGGATCCGCCGGCTGTCGCGAGCCGCGGAAACCGCGCTGGGACCCAAGGGAGAAATCAGCACAAGGCTTCCCGGCCGCGGCGCGCGGGACGAAATCGGCGATCTGGCCCGCAGCTTCAGCGACCTGCTCAACCGGCTCAGGGACTACACGGCCTACCTGACGACGCTCAAGGCCAAGCTGGCCCATGAACTGCGCACGCCGCTGGCCGTGGTATCGACGTCGCTCGAGAACCTGGAGCGCGAGCCCCACGGATCCAATCTGTCGCCATACCTGGCGAGGCTGAAGGAGGGCGTGACGCGGCTGGACGGCATTCTTAACGCCATGGCCGAAGCCACCCTGATCGAGCAGGCCATCACGGACACCGATCCCGAAGTCTTCGACCTGCACGACGTACTCGAGAGCTGCACCGCGGCGTACGGCGACGTCTATCCGCAGCATGGGATTCAATACGAAAACCGGGCGGTCCGTACCCGCGTGCTCGGGTCAGCGGAACTCATCGTGCAGATGATGGACAAGCTCATCGACAATGCCGTGAGCTTCAGCCCCGCCGGTGCCCCTATTGACGTTACCCTGAGCAGCACCCGCCGCACGGTTGTCATCGGTGTGGTCAACCAGGGTCCGCTGCTCCCCGAATCCATGCGCGCCCAGCTATTCGATTCCCTGGTGTCGGTACGTACGGAGCGCGGCGGACGGCGCCACCTGGGACTGGGGCTCCATATCGTATCCCTGGTGGCTGAATTCCATTCCGGAACGGTTCGCGGCGACGATCTGGCCGACGGCAGCGGCGTGATTTTTCAGGTGACTCTACCGGTCAGCGACGCTTAGCAGCGCGTGACCCACGTCGTCGGTGAGCGATGCGAGCTAGTGCTCCTGAGCGAGGCCCGCCATCGCCGACTCGTGCGAATTGTGGATATTCATGATCCGGTCGAATCCGATCACCTCGAAGGCGCGGTCGATTCCCTCGGCGAGGGTGCAAATGGCAAATCGCCCGTTGTGCTTCGCGACCCTCTTGGCGATCAAGAGGACCTCCCGCAGACCCGCGGTACTGATGTAGGTCATCTTCGTGCAGTCGAGCAGAATACGCCCGTCCCACCGATCGCCAATAGTGGATTCCGCCCGTGCCATGAATGTTGTGGCCCATTCCCGGTGGAGCCTTCCCTCCACCGCGACAACTACGACGCCGTCTTCCGTCCTGCTGTTCATGCGCATTCGGAAGTCCTCCACAAGGGCTGCAGACTACTCGGATTACTCCCATCGACCACTGCACTACCGTGATGCGCGCATTGGAACTGGCGGGGATCGCCTGACCTGCCGGAAGGCTCTGTCGGGACGCGCACCCCGCCACAGCGGCGCCGCGACGCCCTCGCGACGAACGCTGGCGAGATTTCCGCGCTAAGCCGTCAGCGAGCAGCTCACGCCGGTCCCGCCGAGACCGCAGTAGCCGCCCGGGTTCTTGGCCAGGTACTGCTGGTGATAGTCCTCGGCGTAGTGGAACTTCGCCGCCGAAGCGATCTGGGTGGTGATCGTGCCGTAGCCGGCGCCGGCCAACGCCGCCTGATAGGCGCGCATGCTCTCGTGCGCTGCCTGGTACTGTGCTTCGTCGTAGGTGAAGATCGCGGATCGGTACTGGGAGCCGATATCCGCGCCCTGGCGCATGCCCTGGGTGGGATCGTGGGCCTCCCAGAAGAGCTCCAGCAGCCGCTCGTAGGAGACTTCCCCGGGCTGAAACACCACCCGCACGACCTCCGCATGCCCGCTGCGGCCGCGGCAGACCTCCTCGTAGTCGGGAGCCGGAGTCGTGCCGCCGGAATACCCGACCGCGGTGGAATAGACGCCGTCCAATTCCCAGTAGCGGCGCTCGGCACCCCAGAAGCAGCCCATGCCGAAGAGCGCCCGTTCGGTGCCCTCGGGGAACGGCGGCCGGATGCGCCGCCCGTTGACGAAGTGAAGGTCCGGGGACTGGGGGCGACGCGTTTGGGCAGCCTTGTTTGTCCCCCAGTTAAGCACTTGCGCCCTCCATCGCCACCTCGGCCGCCGGCGAATCGGTCATCCCCACCGACAACGACTCGTCGATGGCCTGCGCCGCACCGCGGCCCTCGTTGATGGCCCACACGACGAGGGACTGGCCGCGGCGGCAGTCGCCGGCGGCAAAGACGCCGGGCACGTTGGTGCGATAATCGCCGTGCGCGGCCCGGTAGTTCGAGCGCGCGTCCAGGGCCACTCCGAGCGGCCTGGATACGTAATCCTCGGGTCCCAGGAAGCCCATTGCCAAGAGCACAAGATCAGCCTTGAGGGTCGTTTCCGTGCCCGCAAGTTCAACCATCTTCCGCGTGCCGCCCTCGCGCTGCCGACGGATGTTGACGGTGTTGAGCGCGGTAACGGCGCCGCTGTCGTTCCCGGAGAAAGTCCTCGACAGGACGGAGAAGCTGCGCGGATCGCTTCCGAACCGTGCCGCGCTTTCCTCATGGGCGTATTCGGTGCGGTAGATCAGCGGCCACTCGGGCCACGGATTGTCGGCGGCACGTTCCGGTGGCGGCCGGTCGAGCAACTCCAGGTTCACCAGGCTGCGGCAGCCGTGCCGGAGCGCCGTGCCGATGCAGTCCGCGCCGGTATCGCCGCCGCCGATGACGATGACATCCTTGTCCCTGGCGTTGATATGGCGACCGTCCCGCAGTCCGCTGTCGAGCAGGCTGCGCGTATTGGCGGTGAGGTACTCCATGGCGAAATGGACGCCGGCAAGCTCACGGCCCGGTATCGGCAGATCCCTCGGGTTGGTCGCCCCGGTGGCGAGCAGCAGCGCATCGAACTCGGCCATGAGTTCTTCCGGATCCACGTTCGCGCCCACGTCCGCACCCACACGGAAGTGGATGCCGCTCTCGGCCATCAGGTGCACGCGCCGGTCCACCAGCGACTTGTCGAGCTTCATGTTGGGAAGGCCGTACATGAGCAGCCCGCCGATGCGGTCTTCCCGCTCGAACACGGTCACGTCGTGCCCGGCCTTGTTGAGCTCGTCGGCCGCCGCGAGGCCCGCCGGGCCGGAACCGACGATCGCCACGGTTTTCCCGGTGCGCTGCCTGGGCGGATCGTGCCGCACCCAACCCTCGGCGAAGCCCCGGTCGATGATCGCGTTCTCGATGTTCTTGATGGTGACCGGCGGATCGGTAATCCCCAGCACGCAGGCGCCCTCGCACGGCGCCGGACAGGTCCGGCCGGTGAATTCGGGGAAGTTGTTGGTCTGGTGAAGCCGGTCCAGCGCCTCTTTCCACCGCCCGCGATAGACAAGATCGTTCCATTCCGGGATCAGGTTGTCGATGGGGCACCCGGTCGCGGTTTGACAGAACGGGACACCGCAATCCATGCACCGGGCGCCCTGGCTCTTCAGGTGTGCTTCGTTCGGGTCGGTGAAGATCTCGTTGAAATCGCCGATGCGTTCGGCGGCGTTGCGATAGGGAACCGCACTTCTGGGGAACTCCAGAAAACCCGAATGCTTGCCCATCCGGTTACCTCTCCGCGACCAGGGGCAGCGGTTCGGGATCGGGTACCGCGGATACCTTGGCCGGGTCGAGCCGCTTGCGTTCGGCGAGGACCCGCTTGTAGTCGATAGGCATGACCTTGACGAACTGTGCGAGGACGCCGGGCCAATCCTCAAGCAGGCGCGCCGCCACCATGGAACCGGTCAACTGCCGGTGCATCTCGATCAGGCGCCGCAACTCGGCGATATCCACGGAATCCTCGACGCATTCCAGGTGCACGGTTTCGCTGTTGCACCGCGCCTTGAACCGGGCCTGCGGATCCCAGACGTAGGCCTCGCCCCCGGACATGCCCGCGGCAAAGTTGAGCCCCGTCGGGCCCAGAATCACCACGCGGCCGCCGGTCATGTACTCGCAGCCGTGGTCACCGACCCCTTCGATCACGGCCTCGGCGCCGCTGTTGCGAACGCAGAACCGTTCCGCCGCGCGGCCGCGGAAGAAGGCTCGCCCGCCGGTGGCGCCGTAGAGGGCGACGTTGCCGATAATGACGTTGTCTTCCGGCACAAAGGTGCTCTGCCGCGGCGGGTAGACGATTATCTTCCCCCCGGACAGGCCCTTGCCCACGTAGTCGTTGCTGTCGCCTTCGAGCTCCAGCGTGATGCCC
>JAKZVH010000131.1:0-7981 GCA_047516145.1 Gammaproteobacteria bacterium | reverse complement strand
GACAGGCTCGGGACGCCGGTCGTGCCACGGTAAGAAGAAATACGCTGGCAACCTGGAGGTGTTACATGAACCGAATAGCCGAGTCGATATTTGCGCTGATTTTTTCGACTGCGCTTCTGTGCGCGACTGCGTCCGCGCAGCGGCCACCAAACGTCGTCCTGCTCATCGGAGACGATCATGGCTATCCCTACTTCGGTTTCATGGGCGACGAAAATGTTGTTACGCCGTCGATGGATGCGCTAGCCGCGGGTGGGATAACCTTCACCGGTCGGATTTCCTCGGCGAAGTGGCTGGCTTCGGGTCAAGCCGCACACTGCGGTTCATTGCCGAGGAAAACCTGGTAGACGCGCAGGTCAGCTGCAGCTTCGCAGGAGGTGGGCGCTGGCTATCCTCCTCCCACGAGCGCATATAGCGCGGCCAGTACACTGATGATGGCGGCGCCTTGAAGCCACAGGGCGCGGTAGAACACCGCGCTCTGCCTCGCAAGCCCCGTGTCGATGTACGCCCGCTGTTCGGAGAACCTGCCGTCGATGTACGTTTGCTGTTCGGAGAACCTGCCGCCGATGCACGCCCGTTGTTCGGAGAAGCGGGCATCAAACTGACCCGCGCTGATGTGGTCTCCAGCGGACCGGCGGATCGCCTTGACGATGGCTTCCGCCTGATCGGGCTCGATGCCCTTGGCTTCGAGTTCACGGGCGACGCCAAGCGTATCGAATGTAGAGGTTGCCACGGGTAATTCTCCAACTCGTAGCCTACCATTTCCCGCGTTCGGATGGTCCGGGGTGGCTTGTCGCTGCGTTTACGGGAGATTTCAGTATCTGGCTGAGGCCGCCAAGACGGAAGATTCGAAATTAGGCGAATTAGCGAAATTCAAATGTACTGATTGACCAGATTCTCCAGCCACTCGTGCCTGCCGCTGATGCTGGCCGGCTCGCCGTTCGCGGCGGCGATGTTCCGTAACGCCTGAAGACCAAGTTCACCTCGCTCGAATGCGGCGCCATCGCCGTCGTCGAAACCGGCATAGCGGGACTCGCGGTTGGCGATCAGCGGGCTTCTCTCGATCAGTTCGTGGCCGATCGAGAAGCCCCGCATCGGCGCACATGCGCAGTTCGTGGGCGAAGCTGTGGCCTGCCAGGGTGGCGTGATTGGCTTCGACATTGACCTTGAAGTCGCCCTCCAGCCCATGGTGGCGAATGAATCCAATGACGGTCCGGGCGTCGAAGTCATACTGGTGCTTGCTTGGCTCCATGGGCTTGGGTTCGATGAGAAACGTCCCCTTGAAGCCGATCCCGCGGCGTGCGCCACCATCCTGAAGTCCGGGATTGTGGCGGCGCCGTTCATGTAACGCGGGTGGCTGAACAGGTTGGCCGTGCCCCACAGAAGCTTAACGCCGGTTACCCGTTGCCTTTCCGCAGCGAGTTCGGTCATCGCCTTGAGATTCCGCTCCGATTCCCCAACCCCGGCACCCTCCGGCGCGATGTCGCGATCGTGGAAACAGTAGTAGGGCGCGCCCAGCTTGCTGAATAACTCGAAGGCGGCGTCCAGGCGAGCGTACGTATGTCGAGCATGCCCGTCCCCGACGCATCGCCGCGTTCCATGACGAGTTCACCGGTCAGGTAATGGTTGAGGTAATCGTGGGGAAGCAGGATAGTCGCGAGTTCGGCGTACAGTTCGGGGTGGTGGTTCTTGAGCCAGGCGATCTTCGATGCCGTGTATCCGGGCAGGATCGCATTGCCTACTTCTTCGATGCATCGCCGCTGGTTGCCGAAGCGCGCGGCGATTTCGCCGCATTCCCTGGCTGTCGCCGTATCGCACCAGAGCTTCACCGGCGCCAATACCCGTCCATCCGCCGCCACGGGCACGAAACCGTGTTATTGACCTGACACGGCGATCGCCTTGAGACTCTGTGTGCCGAGATCGATACCGAGGAACCGGCTCATGATCCAGAGGCCGAAATTTCGCGCCAGGCTGCGGTCTCACTCGCCGACGGACTTGCCATCCAAGTACTTGAAAAATCAGCTCCCGGGCGTCCGTGGCACAGTTTGACGGGTGGTAAAATGGCGCCCTCCGGCGCGCTCGCTGTTCTTCGTAAGGAGCCCAACATCATGTTGACCATTCGTAGTGCTCGTTTAGCCCTCGCGGGACTGGTTCTTTCGGCCCTATCGGGCTTCGCCGTGGCCGATGTCAGCGTTCCCGACCCCGACGCCCTGGACGCGGTTCTGGATCGGTACGTTGATGACGGTCACTATCCCTTCCTTTACGCGCGACTTGAAGACCGGGACGGCAATGTGCTGTACGAGCACAGCGCCGTCAATCGGGAACTGCTGCCGGACGCGGAAATCGATGGGCAGACGCGGATCCGCATCTGGTCCATGAGCAAGATCGTCACCATCTCGACGGTCCTGGACCTGGTGGAAGACGGCATCCTGAGTCTCGAAGATCCGGTGACGCAATACATTCCGGAATTCGCGAATATGCAGGTGGCCGTGACCGCCGACGGCAGGAATCTCAGCGAAGTGGAGCGGGAACACGGAGCATCGGCCTGCCCGTTTGAACTGGCGCCCGTCGATACCGTGATGACGGTGCGGCACCTGATCAATCATGAGGCCGGGTTCTACTACGCGACCACCAATATCCCTTGCCTGGATTCCGGCCTGAGCGAGCAGAACGTGGCCGTGGCGGAGAATACGCAGGACTTCATCGAGCGGCTGGCGGGGCTGCCGCTGGTTCAGCAACCCGGAACCACTTACCACTATGGAACCAATACCACGGTGTTGGGGATGGTGGCGGAGCGGGCAACAAACAAGAGTCTCAAGCAGTTGGTGGAGGAGCGCCTGACCGGGCCCCTCGGCATCGAAGGGCTACAGTACGGGCTGCCGACCGACGCCGAGCTGTTGCCGAGGTTCAGTGGCCGGGATAACGAGCTGCGGGTAGCGCATCCCGGAGAGCTGGATATCTTCGGGCCGGACATCCCCGGGTATGACCCGAATCATCCGCTGTACCTGGGCGGTGAAGGCATGTTGGCCACGGCCGATGGATACGCGGATTTCTTGAGAATGCTGTTGAATCGCGGGACCCTGAACGGTCGGCGTTTTCTGGAGACGGCTACCGTCGAGAACATCCATGCGCCGCATACTCAACTCGATAACCCGGAAGGCCACAACGGGTTCAATCTCTGGGTGACCGGGGAGCCGACGAGAACCCGCGGGGAAGGAGAAGAAGGACTCTGGGTTGGCGGCGGATACGAGGGCACCCACTTCTGGGTGGATCCCAAGCGTGAGTTTGTCGGCGTCATCATGTCGCAGATGTGGTGGATTCCGGAAGGCGGCGGCCGTCGAAATGAGGCATTTCGCGGCGAACTCTACCGGCAGTTCTGGGCGGCAGAATCCGAGTGAATTTTTCATTCATCGTTCTCATAAGCTGTATTGCGACGATCGGCGGGTTCCTGTTCGGTTTCGATAGCGGCGTCATCAATGGCACCGTGGACGGCCTGCGGATCGCGTTTCAATCCGACAGCGTCGGCACGGGCTTCAACGTGGCCTCGATGCTGCTGGGGTGCGCCGGAGGGGCGTTCTTCGCGGGCCGTCTGGCCGACATCCTGGGTCGCCGAACCTTGCTGATCATGGCCTCGGCATTTTTCGTCGTCAGCGCATGGGGTTCCGGTATTGCCGGAGGCTCCGCGGAATTCGTTGTCTACCGGGTGCTCGGCGGCATGGCGGTCGGGGCGGCCAGCGTGATTGCGCCGGCCTACATCGGCGAAATCGCGCCGGCACAGTACCGCGGACGGCTGATCACCGTTCAACAGATCGCCATCATCGCCGGGCTTTTCAGCGCCTTTGTCAGCAACTACCTGTTGGCCGCGTTTGCCGGCGCCTCGACGGAGGAGTTCTGGCTTGGATTCGAGGCCTGGCGCTGGATGTTCTGGATCGAGATCGGGCCGGCCGTGCTGTTCTTCGCCGGCCTGTTGTTCATTCCGGAGAGCCCTCGGTTCCTGGTCATCGGCGGCAAGACAGAGACCGCACGTGCGGTTCTGACAAAGCTCTACGGTGCGGACCAGGGTGCGGCCAAGCTGACCGAAATCGACGAATCGTTGGCCGCGGACCACCATCGGCCGAAGTTTTCGGATCTCATTGACAGTGCCACCGGGCGGATACGCAAACTCGTATGGGTCGGCATCGGCCTGGCAACCTTCCAGCAATTGGTCGGGATCAACGTCGTCTTCTACTACGGCGCGATCCTGTGGCAGGCGGTGGGTTTCTCGGAAAGCGATGCCTTGCTGATCAACGTCATTTCGGGCGCCGTCAGCATTGGCGCCTGCATCATTACCGTCAGCCTGATCGACAGGATCGGCAGGAAGCCTCTGCTTTGGGTCGGCTCGGCGGGAATGGCGGTCACATTGGCGACCATGGCGGTGGCCTTCTCAAGCGCCACGCTGGACGCTCAGGGAGACCTGCAATTGACGAGCGCGATGGGCACCCTGGCATTGGTCGCGGCCAACCTTTACGTATTCTTCTTCAATGGGTCGTGGGGACCGGTGATGTGGGTCATGCTGGGGGAGATGTTCCCCAACCAGATTCGAGGCTCCGGGCTCGCCGTGAGCGGCCTCGCACAATGGGGGTCGAATTTCGGCATCACCATGACGTTCCCGATCCTGCTGGGCACCATCGGACTCATGGGCGCCTACTCGCTATACGCGCTGGCCGCCGTGGTCTCGGTATTCTTCGTTATCTGGTACGTGCATGAGACGCGCGGATTGGAACTTGAGGAAATGGTGGGCTGAGGGAAAAGGCATGCGAAGGCGCGTCGGCGGGTTGACGCCCACGGTGGACCGCCCCGGGGTGACCGTTCGCAGCTTGGGCAGGACTACGGGCTGTTTGAGCTGGCCATGGCGTACCTGTATCCAAGTGTCGTATCCGTTATCGCCCGAACACGCGGCCGTTCGCGAATAGTTCGCTACTATTCCAACTGCACGTCGAAACCCAAACTGCGCTATACGCCCAGCTCCACCCTGGTTTCGGCGAACTTTCTCACAGCGGTTTTCAGGTCCTGCATTGAATGTGCCGCGGAAATCTGTGTGCGGATACGCGCCGTTCCCTTTGGCACGACCGGGTAGGAAAACCCGACTACATAGATGCCTTTTTCAAGCATTCGGTTGGCAAACCGGTTGGCGAGCGCGGCATCGCCGAGCATGATCGGTACGATGGGGTGTTCTCCGGGCAGGATCTTGAACCCGGCCTCTGCGATCCGCGCACGGAAAAACCGGGTATTGGCTTGCAGACGGTCGCGAAGCTCGGTGTTCGCCGCGAGTAGTTCGATGGCCGCGATCGATGCCGCCACGATCGCCGGCGCCAACGAATTCGAGAACAGGTATGGCCGGGATCGCTGCCGGAGAAGGTCCACGATCTCCCGCCGCGCACTGGTATAGCCGCCGCTCGCGCCGCCCAGGGCCTTGCCCAACGTGCCGGTAACGATGTCGATTCGCTCGACGACTCGGTGATACTCGGGTGTTCCACGTCCTGTCGTCCCCATCACTCCCACGCCATGGGAGTCGTCCACCATGACCAGCGCGCCGTACTCGTCGGCCAAATCGCAGATCCCGGGAAGATTGGCAACGGCGCCATCCATGGAGAAGACCCCGTCGGTCGCGATCATCCGGGTTCGCGCAGAGGAAGCATCCTGGAGCCTGGCCTCAAGCTCCGCCATGTCATTGTTCCTGTAACGATGACGCTGCACCTTGCAGAGCCTGATGCCGTCGATGATGCTGGCGTGGTTCAGTTCATCGGAGATGATGGCATCTTCGGGCCCGAGCAATGTTTCGAACAGACCCGTGTTCGCGTCAAAACACGACGTATAGAGAATGGTGTCGTCCATTCCCAGGAACCTGGAGAGACGCGCTTCAAGCTCCTTGTGGATCGCCTGGGTCCCGCAGATGAACCGTACCGACGAGAGACCGTATCCCCACCGGTCCAGGCCGTCGTGTGCCGCTTGAATGACCGCCGGATGGTCCGCCAGCCCCAGGTAATTGTTGGCGCACATATTGATGACCTGCCCACCGCTCGCCACGCCAATGTGGGCTCGCTGCGGGGTGGTGAGTATGCGTTCGTCCTTGTGCAGACCCTGGTCGCGAATCGCCTGGAGTGCTGCGCTGAGTTGTTGTCGAACGGTTTCGTACAAGTCAGGTATCCCAGTGCAGGATGATTTTGCCGCAATCGCCCGATCGCATGATCTCGAAGGCCTTGCGGAATTCCGAATAGTGGAACCGATGGGTGATGACCGGTTCGATGTCGAGCCCGCTCTGCAGCATCACCGTCATCTTGTACCAGGTCTCGTACATCTCGCGTCCGTAAATTCCCTTGATCGTCAGCATGTTGAAGACGACCGTGTTCCAGTCCATCGCCATTTTTTCCTTGGGAATCCCCAACATGGCCACCTTGCCGCCGTGACACATGTTATCCAGCATCTCCTGGAAGGCGCGATCGTTGCCGGACATCTCAAGACCCACGTCGAAACCCTCGGCCATGCCGAGCTTCTTCTGGGCATCCGCGACGCGTTCCGTTCGCGCATCGAGTACCAGCGTGGCGCCCATCTGCCTGGCGAGCTCCATTCGATAGGGATTGACATCCGTCGCCACGATGTACCGGGCACCGGCGTGTCTCGCAACCGCAACCGCCATCGCGCCGATCGGCCCGGCGCCGGTGACCAGTACATCTTCGCCCAGGACCGGAAAGGACAGCGCCGTATGCACGGCGTTGCCGAACGGATCGAAGATCGAAGCCACATCAAGATCGACGCCCGGTGCGTGATGCCAGATATTGGTCATGGGCAGTACCAGGTATTCGGCGAACGCACCAGGGCGGTTGACTCCAATCCCCCTGGTATCCGCGCACAGGTGCCGGCGCCCGGCGAGGCAGTTCCGGCAGGTTCCGCAGACGACGTGGCCTTCGCCGCTGACGATCGCGCCCGGTTGAAAATCGCTCACGTTGGAGCCGGTATCGACCACCTCGCCAACGAATTCATGACCCACCACCATGGGCACCGGGATCGTCTCCCGAGCCCAGGCGTCCCAATTGAAGATACTCAGGTCCGTCCCGCAGATGCCGGTCCGGCTGATGCGCACGAGAACGTCGTTAATGCCAAGCCTCGGTTCCGCGACGTCTTGCAGCCAGAGTCCGGGTTCAGGTGGCGCCTTGATCAGGGCTTTCATGTCAGGTGCGCCCTCGATGGCTCTTCCTTGCTCAGTGCATCTTCCGGTCCCGCGACGCGCTCAGCGTCCGCTGTCCGCTGATTCGCTTCCACGCGCGCCTTCGCCGCCGGGACCGCAGCTAGCCGATCCTCTCGGCGGCGCAACTCGAATAGCGACAGGAGGCTCGGAAAATTTCCCGCCTGCAACACCTGAAACGCCACGTTCTTTTTCAGCATACGCGCCAGCCCCCGCCAGGAAAACGCCCCCGTCGCGTACGCGAAAATTGAGACCTTCACCACCATCAGCGGCTCACGGGGCAGTTCCCGCTGAGCGTCTGCCTCGTAAGGCGCGAAAAACAACTAAAAGGTCCAGTCCCTCCACAGGATCGCTCAAGTGGTGCGCCAAATGCCCTTCCGGCAACCAGTCCCACAAGTCCGGCGGCATCAGCAATCCTCGATCCGACCGAAACGTCGTGGGCATCGCAAGGCTCTCCAAACTGCGACAAAAATATCTGATCAATTTCCTATGTCGCAGGCTTCTGGCAGATTGTCCATAAACTCCTCGAATATGCCCAGGAACGCGGATTTTGGAAGTTTTCACGACGAAACATCAATAAGTTACGAGCGATGCATACTAAAATCAACGTCGCGATAAAAGTTTTTCAGCAGCCTGCCAAGGCGGCGCGGGTGGTAGTCGTTACCTGTTAGGCTATAGCTTTGACATGCACCGGAGGCCTATGTCGCCTTAGTGGGTCCAGGAGCGTGAATCTTCTGACTGCAGTGTCTGAGCAGATTCGTG
>JAKZVH010000130.1:0-3354 GCA_047516145.1 Gammaproteobacteria bacterium | reverse complement strand
TAACACATCTGCTTGGCGCGCGGGAACAGGGCGCCGTGGTCGCTCAGGAAGAAAATGATGGTGTTACCCCAATGTCCGTCCGCCTTCAGACGCTCGATCATCTGCCCTACGAGGATGTAGCTGACCAGCATGGTGTTGAGCTGGTTGGCGACCATCTCACGCATTTCCGGAATATCCGGATACTGCGGCGGCACGGTGACATCGTCGGGGCTGACGAGTTTCGGGTCCTCGATCCCTAGCCGCTGCAAGACTCTCGATGCCATCTCGGCGCTGTAGCCGTCTTTGCCGCCGTTGGTCTGTGTCTGTGCGAAGAAGGGCATATCGGCGGGACACTCGCGCCAGTCGCCGCTGCCCCGCTGCAGACTCACACCGCCGTTTACCTTGCCGTCCGGCTCCCGCTCATCGTTGCCGGTGGCATACAACCTGCTTCGGTCACAGGCGAAGTTGTAGTCGTCCTTGCCGTTGTTGAACGTGAAGTAGCCGGCATCGCGGAAGACCTCCGGCACGGTCTTGCAGCCATCCGGCAGGTAGATCTCTTCGCCGGGAAAGCGGCTCGAGCGCTGGACATGGGTACCCAGACGAATCGCGTAGCTGCCGGTAATGACCGCCGAGCGGCTGGGGCTGCATACCGGCGCCCGCGAGTACGCTCGCCCGAACACCACGCCCTCGGCGGCAAGGGCGTCTATATTCGGAGTTTCCACCAGCGTCTCGCCATAGCATCCGTATCTCGGATCCTGGTCTTCGATGTATATCCAGAGAATGTTGGGTCGTTTATTCGCCATGGCTGCCTGACTGTCGATGCATTCCGGGAGCTGCTGCAAGCAACGCTTCGCGTAACGTCGCCAACAGGTCGTTCATCTCATGCCCGATCAGGTTGGCAAACACTGCTCCGAGGGTCAATTCAGAGTGGCCCGAGTTCCCCCATTTCAGGTGTGGTGCCGCATCCCGGTCGTTGCAGAGCCGGCCACATCCTTATCGCAGTGACCGGCGACCCCGGGCGAGCAACGCCTACGTGTGTCCCACAGCGGGTCTGCCCACGGCCAAAGAGATCTATTTGTCCGCCCGCCGGCATGAGAAACTCGCTGGCGCGCGCAGTGGATGAGACGTACCGGGAGAGGCCCATGACCAAGCCATTGGCAGTGATCACCGGAGCAAGCGCCGGCATAGGCGCTGCAATCGCCCGGGCTCTGAGCGCGGCGGGCCATCCCCTGCTCCTGACCGCCCGCCGCGTGGACCGCCTCCGGGAACTGGATCTCCCCGACACCGTCTGCCGGCAGAACGACGTCGCCGATGTCGAGGGCTTCCGCGCTGCGGTGGCCGAGGCGGAGGAGGTTCATGGGCCGGTGGACCTGCTCGTCAACAACGCCGGCTGGCTCAACCTCGCGGCATTCAAGGACCAGGAACCGGATCATTGGCAGGGAATGTTCGAGACCAACGTCGTAGGGTTGCTCAACACCACGTCCGTGGTCTTTTCTCCGATGCTCGAACGCCGCGCGGGGACCATCATCAACATCGGGTCAACCGCTGGGCACCGGTACGGTCCCAATCACGTTGTATACGTGGGAACGAAGTTCGCCGTCCGAGGCCTCACCGAGGGACTGCGCGCCGAAGCGGCCGGACGCGGAGTTCGGGTCGTCCTGATCTCTCCCGGCCTGGTCGATACCGAACTGCTCAACCGGTCGACCCAAGAGGACCTGATCGAGGCGTATCAGGCTAACAAGGACCGCCTGCGGGGCGGGCTGAGTCCGGCAGACGTCGCGGGCGCGATCCTGTTCGCGTATCAGCAACCCCAAGAGATATCGGTCCGGGAAATGATCATCGCGCCGACGGGTTCGCGAAACTGATGTTCCTGAGCGACGAAAAGCCGATAAGATCAACGAAATGCCGCGTCCGGACCGTTAGCGCCAGCTTCTGCACTTGATCCCCATGGACCTACTCTCGGACATCTGGAATCTGTGGCTGCTTGTCGATGAGCCCATCGGCACGGTGCTGGGTCTCGCCGTCGTCTGGTTTCTCATTCGGGAAAACGTCTGGGCGTGGCCGATGGGGGTGGCCTACGTCATCGTTTCCATCACGGTCCTGTGGGAGGCACGACTCTACGCCAACCTGCTGCTGCACGTCGCCGCCTTCCTGCCGATGAATCTGTATGGCTGGTACTACTGGCTGTTCGGTACCGAACAGCGGGAAGAGTTGCCTGTTACCCGCACGAAATGGCCCGTTCTGGCGATCCTCACCGTGCTATGCGTGGCGGCGGCAGTGGCGCTCGGCGCCTACTTCTCCACACAGACGGACGCCGCCTATCCGTATTGGGACAACGGCGTGTTCGCGATGAGCCTCGCCGCCATGTGGCTCACCGCGCGCAAGAAGCTCGAGAACTGGATGGTCTGGTTCGTAAACGACATCGTCTCCGTAGCCCTTTACGCCCTGCAAGGGTTGGGTGGCTACGCGATTCTGTATTCAATCTACCTCGGCATGGCCGTCTGGGGATACCTGACCTGGCGGCGGTCGATGGCGAGGACCGGCACCGGCTAGGTGTCTTCCAAGGTTGCGGAAAGACGTTCTACGGCGTTGCCGAAGTCTTCCATGAAGTCGTAGACGACCTGACGCGTCGATACGCTGGCGTTCATCAGGCCCACGCCCTGGCCGACGAAGTAGGTGGCAAGTTGCTTGGCGCCGTTGTGACCGCCTTCCGCGAGTTGGGAGACGCGACGCAAGGCGGGTTCGCTGACCAGCGCTTGCAGCGGCATCGGCAGCGGGTCCGGGCTTTCGGGCTGATGCCAGGCGTCGGTCCACGAAGAGCGAAGCTGGCGCGTGTATTTCCCGGTGCGGCTGCGCGAACGCACGGTCTGACGGGAGCTGGCGTGCAGCATTTTTTCCTTGACGACGGGCGCGGTTTCCGCCTCCGCCGTGGTAAGCCAGACGGAGCCGCACCAGGCGCCAGCGGCGCCCATGGCCATCACCGCGGCCATTTGCCGGCCGGTAACGATTCCGCCCGCGGCCAGCACGGGAATATCGCCATAGGGCTTGAGGGCTTCCAACACCTCGGGGATGAGGACCATCGTTGATACTTCACCGCAGTGACCGCCCGCTTCGGTGCCAGAAACGATAATGACATCGACACCCGCCTCGGCATGCTTGATCGCGTGTTCCCTGGCGCCGGCCAGCGCGCCGACGACGACACCGGCTCGTCGCGCCCGATCCAGCATGAAGTCGGGCGGCACGCCGAGCGCGTTGACCACCATCTTCACCGGGTGTGAAAACGCCGCGTCGAGAATGACCGAAGCGCCCTTCTCGCGCAGATTGTCGCCGTAGCCGTCGCCGATATCGCGGTCCCACAGCCCCTTGGTGTCTATG